>CALMAI010000019.1 GCA_937858825.1 uncultured Candidatus Peregrinibacteria bacterium | reverse complement strand
AAGTCTAAAAAAAGCGGGGTTGGGGTGACGATATGTCCGCCTGTGCCCCCGCCGGTTAGAGCGAGGCGCGTAAGCTTTGGCATGTTTAGAAATTTGAAGTAAAACGCCAGTTCCAATGAGCGTTGCCACCAGCGACGAACCACCATAACTAATGAATGGCAGCGTCAAACCGGTAACCGGCATCAACCCAATGTTAATAGAAATATTCATAAACGCCTGAACCACAATCCAGGCAGTAACTCCTGTAGCCGTCAGCATCGTAAACTTGTCTGGAGCATGCGAAGCAATAATAAAGCCACGCCATCCAATAACTCCATAAGCAATTACCACCAAAACAATCCGGATAAATCCAAGCTCTTCTGCTGAAGCCGCAAAAATAAAGTCATCCGACGCCTGTGGCAGCCAGTACGATTTCTGCACCCCTTGCGTCAAACCTTTCCCCCAAAAACCACCAGTTCCAACGGCAATATTCGCCTGTTCAGTCTGCCAGCAATAATCTTCACGACAGTTCTCATCCTGGTTCATAAAAGCCTGAAAACGCTCATTTACACGACCAACATTTCCCACAATAAGCATCGAAACAATAAGGGCAATAAAGCCCCCTAAAGCCAAATGCCTCAGTCTTGCGCCCGCCACAAAATACATGGCTACTGCAACACAGGCGATCACCAAAGTACTCCCCAAATCGGGCTGCAAAAGAATCGGCAACACAATCACACCCGTCACAATACAAAACGGAATAAACCCAAACTGAAACGTCTCAATATCCGTATTTTTTCGCTCCAGCCAGTGCGCCAGATAAAAAATCAGGGCCAATTTCGCAAACTCGGAAGGCTGCACAGAAGTATTAAAAAGAACGATCCAGCTCTTCGCAAAAGTGGTGTATTGCGATCCCGCCACCAACACAATCAGGAGCATTGCGAAGGTCGCCACAAACCAAAAAACCGCAGTCTTCCGCCAAAATCTATATGTAATTTTACTCACAATCAAAAGTGCCACCACCCCCGCCAGCATCCTCACCAAATGGTTCTTAAAAAGATAGTAACAATCAACAGCCTCATCACTACAATTTGGATACAAAATATCCGGCGCCGTCAGCTGAATAGACTTTGGCACCCCAATACTCGTAATCATCACCAGCCCAAAAACCAGCAAGCCCAAAACGGTCAATAAAAGAATGTTGTCAGCCTGCAGCTTACGCATATTGAATTCATCACGTTAAAGTGCGATCATGGTATCAATCCTAGCCCCCAAAGGCAAGCCTCTGTAAAGCCATAAATCTATGAAAAAATCGCTACTCTTTACCCTTTCAATCGCCATAGACATTGTCATTGCCGATCAAATCACAAAATGGCTCGCCAGCGAATATTTGGAGAAACCATTTCAGCTTTTTTCAGGAGTCTCATTCGAATATGCAGAAAACACAGGAGTGGCTTTCAGCCTGCCAATTCCATACATTGTTCTCATTCCTTTCAGCGTTCTCATGGTTGGAGCAATCCTTTTTTACGCCAGCAAATACCTGAAAATGGAGCATCCTGCATCCATAATTGCCGTTGCATTCATTACTGGTGGAGCAGTCGGAAATATTATTGATCGCATTTTCCGCGGCTTTGTCATCGACTTTATCAAAGTTGGATGGTGGCCGACTTTCAACCTGGCCGACAGTTTTTTAGTGATTGGAATCTTCCTTCTTATCGCTTTTTATGGTAAAATAAGCAGAAGCAATCACATATAAAACCATATGGATCAGCAGCCAGTAGAAAATACACCAGTAGTGGAACAGGAAGAATCGTATGGGCCGCGGCCAATGTCGTTTTTTACCATGGTCCTCAAAACCTTTGCCGGATTTGGCGGAGGTATTGCCGGAACCATTGTACTCATCGTCATTTTTCTGGCGACCAGCTCTATTTTGCAGCCAGCACTTGGTGGTGCAGCAATGAGCCCGGATGAAGTGAGTCCACTCTTTATTGTGGTTCTTTTAGGGATGGTTTTCGCGACCTCACTTGTTTCTAGCATGGTCGGGCCACTCTTTTTAGCCTACACAGAACGGGAACGATACACTCGCATTTCAACAACATTGGGGCAGATCTTCATCATGAACATTGTGATTTTTGCCTTTGTTTTACCAGTTTATTTGACCGCTTCATCAACAAGTCTCCAGATCACAGCCTTTACCGCAGCACTTCAGGTCATTCTGAGCGCAACAGCCGGATCACTCATTCTGGAACTCCTCCACGATGCCCGATACCCACTTTTGGCAGTCTACGAAACGGTTTTGGCACTGCTTACCTCCATTGCAATTGGGTTCCTTTTCTTTACGATCACAAGTAACGCAACAATCCTCATGTTCATAGCTCTGCCAATGATTTGGGGATTCATTGGATTTTTCCATGCAGCGGTAACCATGTTCTACTATTGGATTTTTGCCACATTTGGAACCGACTATCTTGCAACAGAATCACAGTTTGGAACCGATTATGGCGTTCCGGAAGAGTCAGAAGAGGTCGAAGAAGAGGAGCAGGTTGAAGATGTTGAAGGATCAGACTTTCTGAGTCAGTAGAAATTTTGAATATTCTAGGATTGAAGATGAGTCAGAAGGGCTTCCTCCATTTTTTCAGTACGTGGTTTTTTCCGAAACCAGAGCTCAAACTGCCTTTCTCCCTGGTAGAGAAGCATCTTATAACCTGGGATAATACGACATTCATGACGTTTCGCCTCGCGCACCAACCGTGTCTCCAAAGGCGTATAAACAATATCAAAAACCACCATCCCTCTCTTAAAAAACTCCACCGGCACCAGGCTGCGCTCGGCGTCCGTTCCCATTCCAACAGAAGTGGTATGCACCAGCAAATGGGCGCGGCAGTTCATTAAATCAGTCAATAAACCAGCTTTAACAACAGGGGCATCCTCGCCGGAAAAACGTTCCGCCATAGCCTCTGCCCGCTCCAATGTTCTATTCAAAATGGTCACTCGCGCCTTCATCTGTACGCACGCGTACACAATCGCCGCTGCCGCGCCCCCCGCACCCAAAACCACCACATCCTTTCCTTCCACATCCATCACCTCTTCAATCGCACGTTTTGCACCTACCCAATCCGTATTCGCACCTTTCAGCAGAACTCGTCCATCTTTTCGCTCAGATCCATCATCCTTCACAATCGTGTTCACAGCTCCAATAACTTGAGCATGAGCATCCAAAGAGTCCACATGAGCCATGATGGCCTCTTTATGTGGAATAGTCACAGAAAGCCCATAAAGAGCTGAAGCATCCGTCCCATCCTCAAGGGCAAATTCAGCTTTTCCTTTCATTCCATCAAGAAAAGCGCCCAACTCCGTGGGCGCTATTTCAAATTTCCTATACTCATCATCCATATCGTACTCCCAGAAAGCCGCTTCAAACATGGCTGGCGAAAGGGAGTGCTTCACAGGATGGCCTACAACCCCATAAACGTTGGGCATAATTATTTCTTGGATACTGCTTCAAGTGCACGAAGTCCTTCAACTGGAACCATCCAAATAGTCGTATTTGATTGATCAGAAGAAAGATCATTAATCGCCTGCAACGTTCGAAGGTGAAGTGCTCCTGGTGACTTCGCAAGCATTGTTGCAGCTTTCATGACATTTTCACTGGCTGCCAGTTCACCCTCAGAACTAATAATCACCGCACGTTTTTCACGCTCAGCTTCGGCCTCTTTCGCAATAGTTCGCTTCAAATCCTGCGGAATAATAATGTCCTTAAGATCAAGGTTTTCCACTTTAATACCCCATGGATCAGTTGCTGCATCAACGGCTTCCTGAATCCCTTGAGAAACCTCATCACGATTCTTCAAAAGGTCATCAAGTGTCACCTTACCAACAGCATTACGCATAGTTACCTGCGCCAGCTGACTAATCGCATAGTAGAAATTTTCTACCTCCAAAACTGCTTTTTCAGAGCTGGTAATTCGATAGTAAATTACGGCATTAATTCCAACTGGAATGTTATCCTTTGTAATTGCTTCTTGTTCTGGAACGTCCACGGTTTTGGTACGAATATCCACCTTTTTCATAGACTGAACAATTGGAATAACCAACCGCCAACCTGGATTTTTTGTAGTGGTGTACTTACCAAGTACGAACATAACGCCACGTTCGTATTGGTTGACCTGTCGAATACTCGAAAGCAGGACAACAACAATAAAAATTAAGAGAGGTGTACTAATAAAGCCCATAATGCAGATTTTAAATGATAGTCACAATCCATATTGTATGCCAAACGCCCAGAAAGAGAATCAAAAGGGATTGAGGAAAATGCATTTTTTTGGTATAATAAAAGGATTTTTAGAGGTTCAATATGGAAATTTTCAATCACATTTTTGGCATCTCGACAGCACTGGCACAGAATGTTAATGCTGGAGAAATCGCATCAGAAACAGAAGGGCAGCTGACTCAACTTGTAGGCTACATTATTGGCCAAATCCCTCTTTGGATTACTGCATTTATTGTGCTTGTCATCACTTTTGTGGTGGCACGAATTGCCAAATCAGCGGTAGAAAACAAAATGGCCGTAGAAGGATTCGAAGAGGAAAATAAAGAGGTTGCAATTCTCGCTTCACGGTCAGCAAATGCCGGAGTTCTCATTGTGGGTATAACCATCGCCCTTAAAATAGCCGGAATCGATCTGACCGCCATCATCGCAGCTGGTGCTTTTGGAGTCGGTTTTGCACTCCAGGACATCATTATGAACTTCATCGCCGGAGTAATGATCCTTTCTTCAAGACACTACAGTATTGGAGATTCCATAAAAATTGGAGGAATAGTCGGAAAAATTGTCGAAATCCAAACTCGGGCAACTATTCTTCGCGCATTTGACGGAACAAAAATCATCGTTCCAAATGCAGATCTTTTCAAAAATAAAGTCATCAGCCTCACGAGTAACCCATTCCGAAGAATTAAACTGGAAATGGGCGTGAACTATGGCGAAGATCTTCGTAAAACCATGGAAGTGGTTATGAAAGCAGTAGAATCAACAGAAGGAGTTTTAGCCCAGCCAAAACCAGCCATGCGCTACACAGGATTTGGTCAATATTCGGTCAATTTTGGCGTAAAGGCATGGGTCGAATCACGAGGTGGAGGGATCAAAATCCGCCACAGAATGCTTTTGAATATCAACAAAGCACTTCACGAAGCTGGAATTTCTATTCCATACCCAATCCAGACGCTCCATGTCAGCCAGGAAGAGGTTGAAGAGGAAAAAGTCGTTATGGAAAGTGGTGAAGAAAGTACGCCGGAACCAGCACAACAACTTGAGCCGGCACCTGTAACAGTCGAACCCCCTACACCTTCAAAACCAATTAGTACCGAAGACATTAATGCTCAGACCTGGCTCAAAAAATCAGAACCGCAATCAGAACCGCAACCAGCTCCAGTAGAACAACCACAACAAGTCCCATCGCCAGAAGTATCGCCCCAGCCAGAGCAAAAACCAATTGCTGGTATCACTCCAGTTCAGCCTGTGCCAGAACAGCCCCAGCAAAATCCTGAGGAGCCGCAGCAGTAATTTCCATTTCGGCTAGCCAGAAAGACTAAACTTTGTAAGATGTCTCGCAATTGGACTGAAGGAATCTTTCAAATTGTGAATATTTTAAGAAAAAACCCCCGCTAATGCGGGGGAGGAAAAATCCATTCTATCAGAAGCGATTTTTGTTTTTGAATTGCTGCTGAGAATTTTGTTTGGATTTTGTTTTTGTTTTTGGGCTAGTGACCAGTTAGTCCATACACTCTGCCGTGCTTTGGCTTGGGTTTCCAGTCCGGCCAAGGACCGCCTGTGGGTGTGTCCGCAACCACTACAAGAGTGAAGAGGGGACACCAGACAGCTGTTGGGTGGGCCCGGTAGGTCAGGGGGACCATCACAGAGCAGAGAATGCCAAGGCCACAAGAAGATGTCATAATGACTTGTGAACTCAACGCTCTCTACTTACAATTGCTGCGCAGAAAGAGTCTATATGGGTACAAGTTTTCAAAGGTCTTTTATGTGTCCTACCAGAGTCGCTCAGAAAATTGCGTCGGTAAGGGCATCATCTCAATCTACTAATCTTTATTAGCAAATCATTTAATAGTACCAAATCCACAAATCAAAGTCAAATACATTGTAATGGACGAACATATAGAATCATTGTAAAACAATAAAATTATCAAAAAGCAAATGAGTGAGAAAATACTTACTGTAGGCCTAAAGTCAAAAATCATTACACCCGGTGACAGTGTAATGGAAGTTGTAAAATCATTGCTTAAAAACGAACCGCTTCAGGAGAAAGATATTCTGGTTATCACATCAAAAATTGTTGCGGTGGAACAGAATCGCATCCAAAAAATTGGCAACGAAGATGACTTCAAAAAGCTCATCAGCCAGGAAGCCGATGAAAACCTTGGGGGAGATCCAGTCATACTCACAAAAAAAAATAATATTTTCATCCCCTGGGCAGGAATCGACCGATCTAATATTCCAAAAGGGGAAGTTGTCCTCTGGCCGGAAAAGCCTTACGAAGTCGCATACCAGTATTGGCGTGATCTGACAGAAGCCTACAAGATCAAAGAACTTGGAATTGTTATCTCTGATTCCATTTGTTCTCCATTGCGAAAAGGTGTTGGGGCAATAGCATTGGGATATGCGGGCTTCAAAGGAGTAAACGATCTGCGTGGAGAAAAAGACCTCTTCGGCAACGAGCTGAAAGTAAGTCAGCAAAACATTGCAGATATGACTGCCACAGCAGCTCACCTTGTGATGGGAGAAGCTGCAGAGTCAACGCCGTTTGCCATTGTTCGGGGTGTAAACGCACAATTTACCAGTGAACCACCGGATCCACAAGAATCAACCATCAGTCAAAACGATTGTCTCTTTGCTCCACTTTACAAATCGCATTGACTTACAACCAGGAAACCCCACAATGGTCGCAACGCTCTACTATTATGTCTCCAAAAAATACATCCTCAGAATCAAGGTACTCAATCTTTGATATCGCCGGTCCAATAATGGTTGGGCCATCCAGTTCTCACACAGGTGGCGCATGCAAAATTGGACAAATTGCCAGAGCGCTCTTTCATGGAACGCCAGACAAAGTAACATTTTATCTGCACGGATCGTTCGCAACCGTTTACAAAGGTCATGCTACGGATCGGGCACTTCTGGCAGGTGTAATGAGGTTTAAAACCGCAGACTCTCGCATAAAAGATGCATTTGCAATAGCAAAGAAAAGGGAGCTTCATTACACGTTTAAAACAGCAAATTTAGGTCGTTCACAACATCCGAATACTGTAAAAATCATCCTTGAGAAAAAGGGGCGAAAGCCAATGTCCATGATAGGATCATCTATTGGAGGAGGGATGGTCCAAGTCGTACAAATCGATCAATTTGACGTCTCACTTCATGGTGTGGCCGGACAGTACAAAACGCTTATTGTTTGGCATGATAATAAAAAAGGGGTATTGGATCCGATTGAAAAATATCTCAAAAAAGAAAAAATTCGTATTCATGAAGTTCAGACAACCAAAGTTGGAGAACATGCTTTATCAATTATTAACATGGAAGGAAGGACGCTCCTTTTGCAGGAAATCTTGGCATTGGAGGCTTACGATGGTATAAGCGATGTCCGCCATCTTACCGCTTTGGAAAAATAACTCACCTCTCTCATGTACCATTTTCGAACAACCAATGATCTGCTCAAACTTTGCAAAAAGCATAACGTTTCCATGGCAGAAATAGCCATTCGCTACGAAATGGAGCATTCCAACAAACATCGCGCGGAGGTCCTGAAAAAGATGCGAAAAACTATGAAAACCATGAAAGAGGCCGTACACGAAGCAATAAAGAATCCACAAGATTCAGCTTTTCACATGGCAGGAGGTGACGCGCCAAAGCTGATGAAAGGTTTAAAAAGCAAGAAAATGGCAACGTCACCAGTCGTTTTACGGGCCATGGCATATGCCGTTGCGACAGGGGAGACCAACTCTGCCATGGGGCGAATTGTGGCTTTCCCGACAGCAGGCGGCGCCGGCGTGGTGCCAGGGGTGATGCTTGCGTTCGCGGAGGAATTTAAAACCACGAATAAAAAACTGTTGGAAGGGCTTTTAACAGCTTCAGCAATTGGAAAGATTATTGCCGACGGAGCAACACTTTCAGCGGCAGCCGGTGGCTGTCAGGCGGAAGTCGGCGCCGCCATTGCTATGGCTGCAGCAGGTGTAACCGAAATGCGCGGCGGAACACCGGAGCAGGCTGCCAATGCTTCTGCAATGGGCCTTAAGAGCTTCCTTGGCGTTGTCTGTGACCCTCTCGGTGGATTGGTTGCAGTACCCTGCATCAAGAGAAACATGTTGGGTGCATCAACAGCCCTCGCAGCATCCGACGCTTCACTCCTTGGAGTTGAAAGTTTCATCCCATTCGACGAAGTCGTAGCTGCCATGAAAAACATTGCTGCTATAATGTCACCAAAGCTTCGTGAAACAGCCCTCGGCGGACTCGCGGTAACCAAAACCGGCCTCCGCATCCGCAAAAAAATGGGTCTCCCTCCACTCAAACCAACTGACATCGACTAACAATGTACAAAATCGGCGTTCTCGCATCCACCAAAGGCACAGACCTTCAAGCCATCATCGATGAAATTGCCGATGGAGCTATGCCTGGAATAGAGATCGCCATTGTGCTGAGCAACAAAGAAGATGCTTACGCCCTTGAACGTGCCCGCCTCCAGGAAGTAAAAGCCTTTTTCGTTGACCCACAAGGTAAATCCCGAGCCGAATACGACCAGGAACTCGCGCAAATTCTCAAAGACCACGAGGTCGACCTAGTATGCCTTATCGGTTATATGCGCGTTCTTTCACCAGAATTCGTCCGTCAGTTTCCCAATAGAATCGTCAATGTTCACCCCGCGCTCATGCCAAAATTCAGCGGCCCAGGCTTTTACGGTCAAAATGTCCATAAAGCTGTACTCGATGCCGGAGAGAAAGAAACCGGCTGTACTATTCACATTGTCGATGAAGGAGTTGATACCGGCCCAATCATCGCCCAGGAAAAAGTGACAGTCGAATCAGGAGACACCCCGGAAACCCTGAAAGAAAAAGTCCAGAACCTGGAAAAGAAACTTTATCCGGAAGTCATACGCCGCTTCGCAAAGGGAGAAATAAGCATCGATACAAACTAGAAAAACGTCATTGACTCATGCAATAAAGCGGACGTATAGTGCGCACGATTTTTTAATACAACAACCACATGACAGAAGCTTTTCACGAACTCGATACCAACCTTCATAAACTGGATCAACCGCTGAGCCTGGAAAGCCGGGATGAACGAAGCCGTACTCTCCAGGAAGGCGCGAAAGATGCAGTCCGTGAAGCTGCCGATATGATGCGTTTATGGTCATATCTTGACGAAATCCGAACCCGTGATTGTGTTGTAAACTTCAGTGATAATCCACATCTTCAGCAATTTGAAAATAAAGCACGCCTAAGACATAAAGCGTTCAGTGGAGACAGCGGTAGCTCAAAAGAAGCTTTGGAAAAACTGGATGGAGATATAGAAGAGTACTGTATGCACTATGAGATTAGAATTGATGAAAAAGACATTGAAGATAAAGTAAGAACATTACTCTATGGAGAAGAGAGTGAGCTGGGAACAAGCGAAGTCATGGATTACATTCGAACAGAAATTGCCGGAATAACAAATTCAGGCATTGTAATTCAACCGCAGGCTGAAGCTGAATTCGAAGTAGATGAACTCTTTGAACATCTCTATAGCTGGCTCTCTGCTGAAATGGAAATCGCACATATGGAAGGGGAGGACATAGCCCGACTCTGCTTTAAATTAGAGGCATTGGAAGAACAGGGAGTTCATTTGGATCTTGAAAACGATCCAACATTTAAACGAATCATTCGCATCATTACGCAGCGGGACACTTCACGCAGTGGATTTGATGGAATCGATATGGATATTAAAGCCTTAACGTCAGCTTTGCACCAGGAAGCAAAAAAGCTTGGCATTTCCACAGAATCAATTCCAGAAGAAGTAAGAACTATTCTACTCTCAATCAACGAGTACTAAATCAAAGGGGAAACGAGCTTTCCATCCAATTCCTGTAAAACCACCTTTTCTGGATTTTGAAAGGAGAAGAAGGTGGTATTCCCTCTTATTGCTGGAACCATGGAATGTACAACCTCTGTGGGAATCCCAAGGGCGTGTAGCGTTTCACGGTTAATAGAATCAATGGCCTCCACTACTTCTGGTGATTGCTTTGGTGGTTCACTGACCATGAAAAGCGGACGATCCATGCCATTTATTTCGAAGTTTCGATTCATACAAAAAAATCACACAAGCTCTTTTATACGGAAATAAAAGGATCAGAGCAAGTTCTATTTCCCCTTCCATTTCCAAAAATACTTCAACGCACTGGAAACATGGAGCCAAAAAACCTTCTTACGAAGGGTCTTCAAAAAGGATGAATCACGGCTCAAGCGCTTTTGATAGTGCTCCAGCTTTGCTTTCGGATAGTACACAATCTTATAACCAGCTTTGGATATCTCCCGACACAAATCAAAATCTTCCATAAACAAAAAATACCGTTCATCAAAGCCTCCAACCTGATCCCAGACCTTTTTAGGAATCAACATAGCAGCACCGGTTAACAGATCAACCTCCTGCACCTTTGAATGATCAAAATCTTCCATTAAATACTTGGAAACCCGCTTCTTAAAAAATGGCAAACGCCCCAAAAAAGTCCGATTCAACATCAAATCAAAAAAACTCATATGCCGTCGACAAGACTCCTGAACCTTCCCACTTGAATACACCAGCTGCGGCCCCAAAATCCCTATATCATCATGCTTTTCAAGGTAATCAATCATCTGCTGAATACTCTCTTCTCCAACCTGTACATCTGGATTGTGGATAAAAATATAGTCTCCTTCCGCTAATTTAACTCCAATATTATTGCCACGACCAAAACCAACATTTTTCTGCTGTCGGACCAAAACCAGTCTTTTATCCTGATCAGCTTGTTTCAAAAAATCCAGACTTTCCGGATCGGTGGAAGCGTTATCCACAACAACAATCTCCATTTCAAAACTCCCCTTACTTTTTTCCAGGGCTTCCACAGCCAGCTTAGGGAAATATTTATGATTGTAGTTAACGATGATAACCGAAACCTTCATAGGCCTATGATAACTTCTTTTTCAGCTCTTCACGGTTGATAGCTGCAACATCCACTTTATTATCATACTGCTTCAGCTCAAATTTACCAGTCACAAACTTGTTATCTTCAATATCTTCACCAATCACAATTCCCGCACCAATACACACATTGGTTCCAATTTTCACACCTGGCATAAAGCTGGTATTCACGCCAGAACGCACATGATTACCAGTGATAAGTCCAAACTTATTCCTTCCGCTATCCATCTTTTCGCCTTTAATATTCACAGGAATATTGCCCTCATCAAAGCGTAGATTCCCGGTTACGGTTCCCGCTCCAAACGAAACATTATTTCCAAGAATACTGTCACCAATGTAGTTGGAGTGAGTCCAAACACTGTCACCCCAATAACTCCGCGCCACCTCCGTCGCGTATCCAACCACACAATTATCACCAATCATCGATCCTCGTACTACTGCATTGGTCGCCACAATTGAGTTTTTACCGATATAAGCCGGTCCAATAATAGTGGCATGATCGAACACTTTCACTCCCTCTTCCAAAATAACATCACCTTTAATTACAGCCGTTAGAGCAATATCAGCTTCCCAGCCACCAATCCGTCGAGCCGGGAAAATTTTCGGAATCTGCTTCAAAAAGTACTCCTTCAAAGGCAAATCATGCCAAGGAAATTTCACTGCCTGCCAAAAACCATCATACGGCAAGGCCTTAAACTTTTTCCCAGCCTTAAAAAGTGAGTCCAATCCTACCTCATATCGATCATCTTTTTCCGATTCAACCTGATGCAGCGCATCAAACAGATCTTTCGCTTCAGCAAAATAATGCAGAACAATATTCACCATATTACTCGGCTCATTTCCAGCACCAGGCTTCTCCACAATGCTTTCAATAAAGCCATCTTTCACATTCAGATATCCTCCAGGGAAATACTCATCCATTGCTTTGGCGATCAGAATACCATCAGCATCGCCGTCACCCTTCGCTTCCATCAGCATTTCAAATGCCTTACTTTCAACCACATCGTTGGCGCTCACCACAAACATTGGTCCACTCTTCACCACCGGCTCAATACTCATCATCGCACCGGCCATTCCATCATTCAGATCCTTTTGTTCAACTACTTCAATGCTATCCACACTTCCCTCATCAAGAAGCATCTGAGCCAACTCCTCCAGTCGTGCCAGATTATGTTCGCCACCAACAATCACAAAATCGCGCAGCCCAACAGAAATAAGCTGCTCAAGTTGATGTTGCACCAGCGGCTTCCCTAAAAATTTTAGAAAATTTTTATCCTCAATCGGCTTCATACGTTGACTCCGACCAGCTGCAAGTAAAATAACTTTCATAAAAACTTAGGTAACCAAAAGTGGCAATTTATCCTCTTTAATGGCTCGTTTTACCTCCATAGCCAAACGTTCTCCATAACTAAGGCTATCGCCATAAAGATAACCGCTATACGGCGTTGAGCGTGTTCCTGGCGAGCCAGGAATCCTCATGCTCACATCAAAAATCACAATCTCTTCACGCCCATCTTCAGCCACAACAGCACCCTGCAGCGCAAACGGCCCAATAATCCCCGGCGAATTATTCTCACCCGTAAACTTCACAAACTTCTCACCAATCTCAAAAGCTTTTTCAACCAGCGATTCCTTAATTGTCACAGCCACATGCCCATTTTCCACCATCTTCGGCTTCATACCCTTTTCAAACATTTCAAGCTGCTGGTCAGCCGTCATTCTTAAAAATCCATCCAGATTCGTCTGCCGACGCATGTCAGTTCCCATAAACTCAAGCTCACCATCAAGCGGAGAGTAAAAGAAATTAAAGTTCACATGCGCTCCAATCACAAACTCTTCGATCACAGCCTTTTTGAGATCCTCTTCAAGAATTTTCCCTTCCTCCAAAAGAACTTTCGACTTATCCAGATAGTCAGCAGGACTATCCACCACAAAAAATGCCCGTTCATATTTACGCTGCGCCTCATTCACCTTCACCAGCATCGGTCTGCCAAGCCACTCGGCAGGGAAGTTATCAACATCTAAATACTCATCATAGCTAAAGATTTTTGGAATCCTGATCCCCGCCTGCTCCAACATCCAATACTGATTGTTCGGCACATCCCGCTCCTCCAGTCGAAGCATTTCACGCGTACCCAGAATTGGTACCAAAAACTCATTTTCAATCTTTTCAAAATCACAATAAACCCAAAAATATCTGTTATGGATGAAGATCGTATTCATTGCCCGCAGTTGCTCCTGCACCTCGGGCTTCACAATATCACCAAACTTTTCCACCAAAATCACATCATCCACACAACCTTTATCAGCTTTCCACGCATCCAGCTGACCTGGAACAACATCGTTATCTGGTCGGGTCTTAAAATATTTTGAATAGGTCAGATCCCGTCCCTTTTGGCACACCGCAACCGTCTTAAATCCATACTTTTTTGCTCCATGGCAAACATCCAGACCACTATGCCCGCCAAGTGTCCCAATCGTAATGTTATCTTTATCGTATCCGGCCAGGATTTCTAAAATATGTTGATGAGAGATAGCTGACATAAAGTTCTAGGGATGAGTCATATAATTCGGCAGATCACAATCTGCAGGGAACGAAGTGAGTGAAGCCTGTGAGATGACGAGTTATATGACAATCATCCCAATACTTCCTCCAGTCTATCCGATTCAATCGCCTGCTTAATATCGCGTGCAATCCGGCGACCGGTACTCATAGGCTCATTATAGCGGAGCCATGTATACGGCGACCCATTGGTGTACGGATTTGTTCCTGCCACAATTCTTGCAGAAATTTCGAAAACATTAAAGTTCAGTTCCGGATCAACAATCGCCTCCAAACAAAAACTTCCATAAAGCCCTTTGGTCAGCGGCTTACCATCCTTAAAATTCGTTAGTTTTCGCGATTCCCGGATCACATTGTCCCCCATTTCGAACACTTTTGGCAAAAGCGATTCCCGGATCACAATCGGAATATTTCCAGTAATCGTGTAGCTGGTGCGGATGTTGGCATCCAGTTGATCTTTTGACGCGATGCGCCCAATCGAATCGGCATTCGACTCATACCGTTTATCAAAACTCATAATCTCCAGTTCATCATTAATTGGAGAATAGAAAAAATGTGAATAAATCGGCACTCCAACAATATATTCCTGAATCACATACCCTTCTTCTCCAGGATAATCCTTAATCCGTTCATAAAACTCTTCGGTGGTGTTAGCAATAAAGTAGCCCTTTCCACCCTTCGCACCGTGAAATTTAATAATCACAGGACAGTCAATCTCTTCAGGCGTTTTAAAAATTCGCGGCAACTTAAGTCCCGCAGCTTTCAACCACTCACGCTCTTTCACGCGGTCCGACTCCCATTCCAGAATTCCCTTACTTCCATAGTGCATCACTTCAATATCCTGCACACGTTCCCACCCCAAATAGCTCACAAACGACCCATGTGGAATCATAATGGCCTTTTGGTCGAGTAGTTGCTGCTCAACATCAAAATACTGATCGTACGAATCGATCACAATGAGCTGGTCAGCGACCCCATAACTTTCATAAACCCGCGCCTGGTCTTTTTGGCACACGCATATCGTCTTAAAACCTTCATCTTTGGCTCCTTTGAGAATCTGGAGCGCAGTATGGCTCCCAAGAGTTGCAATCGCATAATCAGAAATCTGCCCCATAAGATTTTAAAGATAATTTTTTGATATTCAACCACATCAACATTGGCCTGTCTAGGCAAAAAGATAAAAAGGCCTAGAAGAATGACAGAATCACAACAGCCAAAAGGATCCGATAAATCGCAAAAACATGAAGAGGATGCGATTTTAAAAATTTCATAAGAAGAGAGATTGAGACATAACCCGCCAAAAATGAACTCGCAATTCCAGTAAGCAGGATTGGAAGTGATGGCATCAAAAATTCACCCTTCATGACTTTAAAAATAGACAAAGCTGTTGCGGCAGTAATTGCAACAGACCCCAGAAGGAAAGAAAATCTAGCTGCTTCATCACGCCGGACACCTTGTACAAGCCCGGTTGAAATGGTTATACCGGAGCGTGAAACCCCCGGAATCAAAGCCACAGCCTGTGCGCATCCAATCAAAACGGCTTGAAAAAGGCCAATCTTCTGCACAGTTCTCTTTCTTTTTACGATCTCAGCCACTACAAAATAGATGGCAATAACAATCAGCATAGTAGCAACAGAGGTCGTATTGCGAAAATTTTCCTCCAAAAAATCATTGAAAAACAGACCAACAAGCACCGCTGGAATAGTCCCCAGGATCAAATAGCCAATCAGTTTTTTTTCCTCTTTATCCGGCGATTTTTTAGCAATCATTTGTCCAAAAGCGACCAGAAGCTTTCCAATATCTTTGCGGAAATAAACAAGGATAGTCAGAAGCGTTCCAAAATGAACGGCCACATCAAAACTCTGTAAATCCGCAACAGGAAGATGCATATACTGTTCTGCCACAATCAAATGTCCAGATGACGAAATCGGCAGGAATTCAGTAATTCCCTGGATAATGCCTAAAAATAAAGCTTCAAAAAAGTTCATTGATAATGATACTATCACAGCGCCTCCAAAACGCATACAACTTTAATTCTTTTGTTATGATCAAGCTCTATCAATACGAGGATTGCCCATACTGTGAAAAGGTTCGCCGAAAATTTGCGGAGCTGGGTTTGGAGTACGAAAAGATTGAAGTTGATTTTATGAATAAACCAGAACCAGTAACCAGTACCGGAGGAACAGTTCCAGTCATCGACGACAATGGCTTGATCATGAACGAATCAGATGACATTGTGGCTTATCTGGAGGAAAAATACGGAAAAGGGAGCAACGAATTTTAGTGTCGGAAAAATCGCACTCCGGTAAAAACCATCGTCATACCAAGTTCATCAACCCGCTTAATGACGTCATCATCCTTAATAGATCCACCTGGCTGAATAACAGCTTCTACGCCATGTTCATGCGCCATTTCAATTCCATCCGGAAAAGGAAAGAACGCGTCACTGGCCATAACAGAGCCCTTTGCACGCTCCCCGGCTTTGTAACAAGCCAAATGAACCGCATCAACACGTGACATCTGACCAGCTCCAATCCCCTGAACAACCTCTCCTTTAGCCAACACAATAGCATTAGACTTCACATGTTTCACAATCTTTGAAGCAAACAGCATCGACTGAATTTGCTCTTCCGTTGGTTTTTTCTTACTCACCACTTTCAGATCATCAGCAGTTAATTTGTAGGTATCCTGGGTTTGGACCAAAATTCCTCCAGCCACCTTCTTAATATCCCGCCGATTCACATCCAACTTCAGCTCCCCAACCTCAAGAAGCCGTACTTTTGGTTTCGATTTCATCATTTCTACAACATCCTCATCAAAATGAGGTGCAATAATAATCTCCACGAACCATTTCTTCTCAAAAATCGAATCCACAATCGCCTTGTTGCAGGCACGATTTAATGCAATAACTCCACCAAAAGAAGACATGGAATCAACGCCATAAGCCGACTCAAACGCCTCTTCAATCGTCTCTCCGCTGGCCACACCACACGGATTATTATGCTTAATGACCGCAACAGTAGGTCGAGAAAACTCTTTCACCAGCTCCAGCGCTGAATCCCCATCCACAATATTGTTGAAGGAAAGATGTTTTCCCTGCAACATTTTCGCATTGGTAATATTCGAGTCCCGGTTAATAGGATTGCGGAAAAATGCCGCTTTTTGGTGTGGATTTTCTCCATAGCGCAAACTCTGCACTTTCTCATAGTGAAGATCCAGAAGTTCCGCTTCTCCAAGCCGTGACCGAAAATAATGATCAATTGCTTCATCATAATGATACGTCCGAGAAAATGCCTTCCATGAAAGTTTTTCGCGCAATTCAAGTGATGTTTCACCATTCTCCTGAAGCTCTTTCAAAACCTTTTCATAATCCTTTGGACTGGTCACAACCGTCACAAACTCAAAATTTTTGGCAGCACTGCGAACCATTGAAGGCCCGCCAATATCAATATTTTCAATGATTTCCTCAGGATCCGCATCATCGCGTTCCATTACCTCTTCAAACGGATACAGATTCACAACAACCAAATCAATGGGATCAATCCCATTTTCCTCCAACTGTTTCATATGCCGTGGATTGTTACGCACAGCCAAAATTCCACCATGAATCTTTGGGTGAAGCGTTTTCACCCGCCCATCCAGAATCTCCGGGCTGCCAGTATAATCAGAAACCATGGTCACTGGAACACCGGCATCCTTAAGGGCTTGAGCCGTCCCTCCAGTCGATAAAATTTCAATACCCAAATCTGCCAACCCCTTACCAAGCTCCACCAGGCCAGTCTTGTCAGAAACGCTAATGAGTGCCTTTTTAATCATGTTTTTGGGTTATTACTTTACAGGATCGTCACCGCCTTTACTCCACGGATTACACCGCAAGATGCGCCAAATAGTCTTTGGAACCCCGCGGAAAATACCATACTTCTGAATGGATTGGTAACCATATTCAGAGCAGCTTGGAGAAAACTTACAGTATCCATGCGGGAAAAAGATTTTTGGGAGGCCATGATCCGGTGAGAGCGTCTTTTGATAGAGACGAATCAACCAGAGCAGAGGTTTACGCGGCAGTTCCAATATAGTCTTGAGGAATGTTTTGAACATGCAAAAATCAAAGCCCGATTTAGTGTAGGGAGGATGCCTAAAATAATCAAGTACAATAGGTAGACATACAAAAAAGGCACTAGTCTATACAATCTAGTGCCTTTTGTAGTTTTTTCGTAAACTCTTAGTAATAGTTTCCAGGAACCTGCTTCACACCATTCTTGATAACTTCCCAGTGAAGGTGAATTCCAGTCACTCCACGAACATTACCGGTGTTCCCCATCCGTCCAAGAACCTGACCCTGTTCAACATAGTCACCAACACTAACGCTCAGATAATCCATGTGTGCGTAGAGAGTTTGAAGCCCGTTTCCATGGTCAATAATGATGTGGTTTCCATAACCACCACCCCATGTTCCAGAGGACGCCTTAATAACTGTACCAGATCCAGCTGCCCAAATTGGCGGTTTAGAACGGTCAGCAATATCATAAGCATAGTGTCCGGCATGGAATCCTTGAGTAATCTTACCTCGAGTTGGGAAGATGAAAATAGCTCCACCCGCAGGAGCATCAGTAGAGTCAGCCAAAGCAACGGGCGCTCCAACGGCAACGCTCGTACCGGAAACACTCCGTGAAGAAGTTCCTACACGGGCAGGAGTTGTTCGAACCTCTTCAATTGGTTCACCTCCTGGAATATAAATCTTATCGCCGGCAGAAATATCAGCTGCGATCAAACCATTTTGCTTCTTGATAGCTTCAGCATCCACTTTATATTTTTCAGCAATCTTTTCGAGTGTCTCATTACTTCCTACACGGTGAGCGACACCATCAACTGGTGGAATAACCAATTTTTGTCCGACTTTAATACTGTTTCCATTGGCCAACCCATTCGCCCATAAAACAGTATTAGTCTTCAGTCCATATCCATTTGCAATAACAGAAAGAGTCTCACCAGATTTAACAGTATGAGTAAGACTATCGGTCATAGATGTCCGATCACCTTGATAAGTCTGAGGATTCATCTTTGTAAGATAACCTTCACCATCACTCAGGATTCCGTTCTGGAAGGCGCTGGTATCAACATAATATTCACCATATTCACCAGCATAAAGGCCATTGGCCTGCATTGGTGTAACCGATCCAACAATAAAGAGGAGGGCCACCATGGCGGTGTATCGTTTAAAAAGGTTATTGGTAATGTGAGCATTACTCTCTATAACCTCTCGCTTTCGTCCATGAAGATACGGACTGAGAAAACTTTTTGCTTCGGTGCTGGTCTTAACTGCAGATCGTCCAAGCGCGGAACGCATAAGGGAACCAAGCTTTGGAGCCTTCATAAGTGTGCTCTTTGCAAAGACTCTTTCATGTCGAGCTTTGCGAGCAGACCTGTTTGCTAGTTGTGAGATAGGCGTACTTATACCAAGTGGGGTTATAATATTTGCCTTTCTTCCTACCACATTACACCTGCCCGAGAGCCGTGTACAAGCATCTATTATTGACGCATGCGGCAGAATAGGGTCAAATAGTATACGGGTAAGGCTTAAAAGTCAACCCTATTTAATGTTTTAAATAAGCCATATAGGGCTGCGGAAAAATAAACTATACAATGATAATTGAAGCAGCGCAATGGGGTATTGCGATAAAATTGAAAATATTGCATAAGTGCTAATTCGGAGGCTACCCTAATCCCAAAAATCAGCTTGCCTGAACAGTGGCTTTTTGCTAATCTCCTCCTGCTTTCTTCCTGTCTCTTTACAGTGAAAGCTGATTAAAGAGACTTAATTTTATTCATTAACCCAAAGGAAGATGAACCAATATGAACTTATGGTTCTGCTCAGCCCAGAGCTTGGAGCACAAGGAACCAAAAAGCGACTCGATTCGATTCGCAAACTTATCACCTCAAACAAAGGTGAAATCTTTTATGAAGACGACTGGGGTCTTCGTGATATGGCTTACCGTATCAAAAAGCATGACCGTGGATATTACATGGTTATAAACTTCAACCTGGATCCGACTGAAGGAGATCTCGATGAAATCGACACAACCTGTCGTCTTGAGAATGAAATTCTCCGTCACATGATCACTCGTGTCCCGGCAGGCATCGAACCAAAGAGCTATGCCAACATGGAAGAGGATGATGAAGACGATATTTTTGGAAATTCTGAAGAAACAGAAGAGACAACCAAGAAGGCTTCAAAGCCAAAGGCAAAAAAATCGACAACAAAAGCTGAAAAACCATCAACTGGAAAGAAAGAAGCGAAAGCTGCCAAGGAAGAAAAAGGAGACAAGGAACCTTCACTTGAAGACGTTGATGCCAAACTGAAGAGCATCATCGACAATCCTGATCTCAACTTCTAACTATCAGCTCAATAATTAACACTCTATATATGAGAAGTATTAACAAAGTCATCCTTATTGGAAACCTCACCCGTGACGCTGAACTCAAACAAACCAGTAGCGGACAACCAATCGCAACTTTTGGATTGGCAACCAATCGAGTGTGGGTAACCCGTGAAGGAGACAAAAACAACTCTTCAGAGTTCCACGAATGCGTGGCATGGGGGCGACTTGCAGAGATCTGCAGTCAGTTCCTTAATAAAGGAAAGCTCGTATATATTGAGGGATACCTCAAAACACGAAGCTGGGACACTCCAGAAGGTGTAAAGCGGTTCCGAACAGAAGTCGTCGTGAATGATATGATCATGCTCGAAAAGAAATCTGGAAGTAACGAAACAGAGCTTGTATCTGCGGATATGGGTGAAGATGAAGGATACGATGATTACGATTCAGACTCAATCTTCGGAGACGACAGCTCAGAACCAATGGAACAACCGGCTGAACAAGCTGCATAATTTAACAACTACTTACTACTATGAAAAAGAATAAATACAACAAACCATGTCCATTCAAAGCGAATGGAATCACCTACATTGATTACAAGAACGTAAAACTTCTTCGACGTTTTATCTCGAAGCATGGAAAAATCGTTCCAAAGTATTACACAGGAGTAAGCCTGAAATATCAGAAGCAGTTGGCTAAGGCCATCAAGAAGGCACGATTCATGGGACTTTTGTCCTACACAAGCAAGTACTAGAACGCTATAATACGGCTGCATGAAATACCTCCCCGATTTCTCGAAACTGTCGGATAAAGAGCTTGTAAAAGTTCTAAAACGCCATAACATTGGCCTGACAGCAGACGAGGCCCGACAAGTCGCGGAGGTTCTTGGCCGTACACCAACCCTTACAGAAGCAGTTCTATGGGGAATTCAAGGATCGGAACACTGTTCTTATAAGAGTAGCCGACGCTACCTTTCACAGCTTCCAACCAAAGCACCAAACGTTATTCTCGGACCAGGTGAAGATGCGGGAATCGTGGAAATCGCCAAAATCAAAGGCGATAAATATGGGCTGATTGTAGGACACGAAAGCCACAATCACCCTTCCCAGATTGTCCCATATGAAGGAGCCGCAACCGGAATTGGTGGATGTGTTCGCGACATCGCCTGTATGGGTGGAAAAGTCGTGGCTGTTATGGATCCACTTCGATTCGGAAACATTAAAAAGAACGAAGCACGTCAGATTACACACGGTGTTGTAGAAGGAATTGGTGGATACGGAAACCCGATTGGAGTTCCAAATCTGGGTGGTGATGCCTATTTTGACGATAAGTATAACGAAAACTGTCTGGTGAATGTTGTGGCTGCAGGGGTAGTCAAAAAATCACAAATCATTCACTCTTACGTCCCAAAAAGCGCGGCAAAAGAGCAATGGGATATTATTATCGTTGGAAAACCCACCGATAACAGCGGAATGGGAGGAGCAGCTTTTGCCTCTGGAGCACTGGAAGAGTCGGAAAAAGAAAAAAACAAAGGTGCTGTTCAGGAGCCAAATCCATTCCTGAAGAGACATCTTCTTATTTCAACCTACGACCTTTTTGACATCCTCCACAAAAAGAAACTCATCAAAAAAGTAAGTTTCAAAGATATGGGTGCGGGAGGAGTCACCTGTTCAACCGTTGAACAAGTGGCAAAGTCAGGTCTGGGAGCGCAGATCGACCTTGGCAAAGTAAACGTTGCCATTGAAGACATGCCGCCATCAGTTATTGGATGTGCGGAAACACAAGAGCGGTTTACCTGGATGTGTCACCCAAGCCTCACCAAAATGATTGTTGAACACTACAACAAAAAATGGGATCTCCCATCTGTTGCAGACAATGCCGGAGCCTTCGTGATCGGAAAAGTAAAAGAAGGAAACTATCAACTCTCATATCGGGGAGAGGTATACGTTGATGCTACATCAGAATCCATTACCGACGCCCTCTCATACAAGCGACCATTAGTAGGTCCAAAAAAGAAGTTGAAGGAGCCAAAAATCGGTGAACCACGATCATATAAAAAAGCGATTCTGGATCTTTTGGGTTCAGAAAATATCGCATCCAAAAAGCCATTTTACGAAAAATACGACAAACAAGTCCAGGGATATACCATTATCGAAGCAGGATTAGCCGATGCCGGCGTCATCGCTCCACTCATGGACGAACGTGTTGCCGCTGACATCAAAAAGATAGGAATTGCCCTTTCTACCGACGGAAATCCACGGCACGGATTGATCGATCCTTACCAGGCGGCTATCAACGCCGTAGTGGAATCCATGCGAAACGTTGCCGCAGTTGGAGCCTATCCACAAGCTATCACCAACTGCCTCAACTACGGAAACCCGGAGAAAAAAGAGCAAATGTGGGAGCTCTATGAAGGAATTCGCGGAATTGCCAAAGCCTGCAACGAAATCAAACTCAAGAACCATAAAAAACACCCAACTCCGGTCATTTCCGGAAACGTGAGCCTCTACAACGAAACCAAAAAAGGCCACATTCCACCATCAGCCATCATCTGCTGTATTGGAAAAATCGACGATTACAACAAAGCCATTACCACCGAGCTCAAAGCTGCCGGCTCTACACTTTACATGCTTGGCACCCGCAAAGATGAACTGGGAGGATCAGAATATTATCGACGAAAGAAAGAGCTGGGGGCAAACATCCCAAAAGTCGATTTTAAACAGGTACAGGGAGAAATCTACTCAGTTACCGATGCCGTCGACAAAGGACTCATTACCGCTGCCCACGATATTAGTGAGGGAGGATTGGCAGTTACATTGGCAGAAATGAGTTTTGGAGGATGGGGTGAAGGACGATTTGGAATTGATGTGGATTTAGAAAAAGTTCCACAAAAAGGCCTCCGTGCAGATAAAAAACTGTTCTCGGAATCTGGAGGATTTGTAGTAGAGGTTCCGGCAGAAAATCAGAAGAAATTTGAAGCAATCTGCAAGAAAAATAGCGTCACTCCATACCAAATTGGAGAAACAACCAAAAAATCACACATAGTTTTCCGTAACAAAGACAAAGTCCTGGCCGATATAAAAGTCAAAAAGGCAGCGGAAACCTGGCTGAACGGCCTTCGCAACAAACTTTAACGCGAACTCATGAAAAATAGACTTCTCTCTCTTCTGGGAGCAACAACAATGGTGGTACTGTTTCTGGCAACAGGACTTGTCTCCGCGCAATCTTTGAATTTTTCAGATGTTTCCAGCAATGACTGGTTTGCCGCCGATGTGGAAAACCTGGTGACTTTGGGAGTGATTGATGGATCACAGCCGGCGTATCGTCCTGCAGATAGCGCAAATCGCGCGGAAATGTCCAAACTCATCATCGAAGCCTTCGACATTCCACTTGAGTCCCCACAGTTCCAGACATTCACAGATGTCCCTACCAGCCAATGGTACTTCAAATATGTTGAAACCATGGCCATGAACGGTATTGCAGTAGGCTATACGGATGCAAACGGAAACCTGACCGAAAACTTTGGTCCACAAGATCCAATCACACGGGAACAAGCGGCCAAAATGATCATTCTTGGCGCTTCTTTGCCGATCAATCAAGAATGTACAGCCGTTTTTAGTGATGTTACCCACACCATGTGGTCATACGAGTACGTGAATACCCTCTATGCCAACAGCATCGTTGAAGGATACGAAGACGGAACATTCCTGCCTCATAAAAACATAAACCGGGCCGAAATTGCCCGTATCATCAGTAAAAGTCTGACTCCACAGGCAAAAGCCTGCTCTTAAGACTGGCAGGTTATTCCCTGAGGAAAACCTAATAAAAAAACGAGAAGTCCCTTCCGCATTGAAAAAATGCGTATTTTCTGCTAAAATAAATAGATTTATAGCAAAAATAAAAATGGATCAGGAAGAACAAAAAAAATCGCAGCCTCGAGCGCTCTTCGCCTGGACTGCACCAGAATTCATTCAACAGCAAAGAGGGCCAAGATGGTTTCTTATTGCAGGGATAGTGGTTCTTATCGCTGTTTTATACGCGCTTTTAACCAGAAACTGGACCATGGCGGTTGCCATCATCGTTTTGGCAGCAGTGTACGAATATACCCGTCGGCAGCATCCCCCAAAAGAGATAGAAATAAGCATTTCGGAACTGGGTATTCATGTGGGACATATGTTTTTTCCATACAGCAATATCGAAAGGTTTTGGATGTTCTATGAAAACGGAATAAAAACCCTTCATCTTCGGGTCCATAATCGATTCTTTTCAGATGTGGTTATTCAGTTGGAAGACCAGGATCCCGTGGCAATTCGTGAATATTTGGTAGGCCAGATTCCTGAATGGGAAGGCAAACACGAACGTCTCAGTGATGTCATTCTACGACTTCTCAAACTCTAAAATGGGAAAATCAGCAGAAAAACCGGGAGGAAACGAGGCCCCAAAAAACGCGCCTCAAAAGCGCCTTACAACCGAAGAAAAGCGTGAAATTCGGGCAAAGTTGATTGAGGAAAAAGACAAGCGCGTAGCCGAACTTCGCGAAGAGTTCGAAGAACGGGTTAGAAGATCGAGCGAAAAAATCAGCGAAATTGCTATTGGAAAATGGGAAGAGCAAATGAATAAGCAGCTTCAGGAAATCAACGAGGTGTACAAAGCAGAAATCGCCAAACTGGATGCGGCAATAGAACCACGGGAAAACTTTAAGGAAGAGATTATTCAGCACGCCAACGACAAAGCAAACGCGCGTAAAATCATGGTCGTCATGATCATGGAGCGCCATATGAGTGGTGAATACGTTACAACCGAAGAGGTTGCTGAAATCGACATGGCACTCGAAAAAATAAATGAATTCCAGGAAAAAAATCCTCAGATTGAACAACTCTACAAAAAAATAAAAGACGAAGAATCCCTAAAAGAAAGCGACTACGCTCAAGTGATCGATATGCTTGAACCGCGCGATCTCAAAACCGCAGATAGAACATCAAGAGAATCATTGCGCGCAAGTCACGCTGGAATCCTCATGGGAGCAATGAATGAAGATCAACGCAAAGAACTGGTCACGCAATTCATTAAGTCAGAAAAAGGAGATTCCGAAAAATTCGTGGATATGATGATCAGTATGGGCTACCTCCAGGAACAGGATGCCCTCCAGCTTCTGGAAGGATCAAAATACAAAGATCAAATATCCAAAAAAATCGAAGACGGAACCTACAAAAAACAACAGAAAGAAATGGAAGCTGCCCGGAAAGAGTATCAGCAGCAGAGAGAGCAGTATTACAGCAAATATCGTGGAAACTACAACAAAAACATTGCTGAAAAAGTATTTTCCGGAAAAGGTTTAATTGGACTTGGAGGAATGGTCTGGGGCTTTCTCACAACAGCAGTCAACGTCATGGCCAGCCGGAAAAAAGGAGAAAAATTTCACAAATGGATCGGCCGTGCCGCCACAAATCCTTATGTTTATGCGGGATTAGCAGGTATCGCAGCCGGTGCTGAAATTACAGGATCCAACCTCAAAGCCGGAACCTGGTTTGGAGCCGGACCAATTTCACGGGGATTTAACGACCTTATGGAGGACAAAGACGAAGAACCGGAAGTGGCAGATTATAAAGCAAACGCCCGCAATAAACTTAAGGAAATCAAGAGTAACGCCCCACAAAGCATGGTCGCCTATTTGGAAAACGGAGGATTCAACCGCATCCAGGAACTTCGAGCCAAGATCGATCGCGAAAAACGGTTTCGCCAATCCAAAAAGATGCCACTTGTCATCACCATTGATGAGCTCATAACTATGGAAACCAATCCAGCGCAAATAAGCCGTCTCCAGTCTCTTAAAGGCACCAATGATCAAAATCGGAACGCACAACTGACCACCATTTCCGAAGCAGCCTACATTTTGCAAATCGATACCAACGAGAAGTTTGTACAGGTATTTAACTCCAAAGAATGATTCAGTTTAACGAACAATACATTCGTGACTATCTAAAACCCTTTCTCAGGGATGTTCTCACCGATATGGCAGCTTCTGAAGAACCAGGCGGAAAGGGATATCTAAGAAAAATCATCAATCAGGAAGACCTTGGAGATGTTGATAAGGATCAGTTCAACCAGGACTATTTTCAGGGAACACAACCACCAAATCGACCATTTACCAGCGAAGAGGAAGCTCCATATAGACAGGAGTTTTTGCATACGCTTGCAACGCATATCGACATGCTTGTAAAACTGTCGAACAAAGAAGGCATGAGGCAGGCAATATTGCCGGACGCAGCAGAAGGCCGGCTTTTTGGAACAAATCAGTCACTCACCATAAACCTTAACGGTTTGGCTATAAAAATGGCACGAAAGTTTGAAAAAAATGCCATTGAAAAGCAGCTGAAAGACGAAGGTAAAGCCACTCAGGAAAATCTTAAAAAACTGGAAGACGGAGAGTTGAAACTGGTAGAAATCGACGAAGAGGTTCAGGTAAAAAGCGAAGAAGAACTGGAAGATATGGCTCGGAAAGAGCCTGAAAAACTGGTTGTACCAATGATCGAACCAGACCTTGAAAAAGAAGTTGCTGCGCTTCCATTAGAGGACGCCGGCAATCCGGAACCAGAAAAACCAGAGCCGATAGCCAAATCAGTAAAAGAGGTTCACAAAGATATGGAGAACGGAAAAATTGCTGCAATGCGGGAGCTGCTCACTTCAAGCGGGCTGGAGATAGTCGGAGAGTTGACTATAGAAAATGGAGAAATTTATGGAACAGTAAGGGATGTAAGCCTTCAGGAACTGGAGGTAAGAATCGATACAAAAAAGCCAGATTACGCTCCGGACAAGTTCACTTTCGTCTTTACAGAAGTAGGGCCAAACGGAGACATGAAAGGAAAAGAGATTCCCGTAAGCCGCGGGGACATACCAAATCTTTTCTTTGATGAAGATGGCAAACGAAGATCAGCCGAAAATGTTTTTAAAGAGCACGACGCACGCGGACAAATCGCCAGAGAAAAGTTTAGGCCTCCACAGTTAGGACAAACATCAATCAAAATGCCGAGAAAGCAGGCACAAGGCCCTCCAGTACCGGTGGAAGAAGGAATCGCAATCCCAAAGCAGTCTGTTGCAGTACCACAAGGCCAACAGGCACAACCAGGAGGAACCGTTATCCAAAAAACAAGCACGCCAATTCCTGGGGTAATAAGCGTAGCTCCAAAACCAACAAAAGCAGGAATCCAGACCAAGAGACAGTTACAAGAAACAGTAAAAGAGTCACACATAAGAGGTCCAGAGGTAGGAGGATCAAAAACAATCCAACAAAAAAAGAAACGTTTGAAAGACCAAAAACAGGCATCTGCAGACGCGCAGCAACAGGGCCAGAGACGCCGCCCGGCGGCAGAAGAAGCCCAAGGCAGACCTCAAAGCCAGAAGCGTCACGGAAATTGGCTGGCAAAAGCGGCTGTCGTCGTCGGGTCCAGCGGTATGGGTGGAATATTTTATGCCCTTTTTCACACCGCGACCTCGTAATCCAACAAAAAAACAAAAACTAAAACCCACACAATGTTCACAGCAATACTTCAAAAACTCACCCCCACAAAAAAACTCCTCCTGCTTGGAGGTGGGGCTCTACTCCTAACACTGGCTTTCCCTCACATCGCCAGCGCGCAGGATGCCATTACTGAAAGCACCAACTCCATTAACGATCTCTATCGTGAGCTGGTGGAGATACTCATTGTCATCATGGAATTTTTGCAACGGTTGCTGTGGCCGGTGCTCCTGATGATTGGAGGATTGCTTAAAAACGACATTCTTTTTTCTGCCGGAATGGAAGAGGTGGCACTGACCATTTGGGAAAATGTCCGCAATATTGTGAATATCTTTTTCGTTCTTATTCTGCTTGGAATCGCGCTCTATAACGTAGTGGGAGGAAGCAATCAGGACTATCATATTAAAAGTGCCATACCAAAATTTGTAATTGGATTGGTGGCTGTTAACTTTTCATTCCTGATTGTAAAAGTGGTTGTAGATGCGACCAACGTGCTTTCTACAGCAATTTTTGCGCTTCCGGGAGCTGTTGAACAGGGATTGCAAAGCGAAGAAGCATCCTTCCAAAAAGGAATTTGTGAAGGGATTTATGGGAAAGACAATTACGAAAATACAGTGGATAAAGCCTACGAAGAGTGGGATGGATCCACGAAAGAAAGTGAGCCCTGGTGTACCAATGGAAAAGAGTTTACCGATCGCGCCAAAAACTTCTTTGCCAGCTATGACAGCCACAACGCCGCGATTGTCTTGGCTGTGAACATGGCAGAATTGGACCTTTTGGATACCGTTAATGTGAACCAGCCGAGCCTCAAACAGCTGGTGGTTAACAGTCTCTTTTCAGCAGCACTCTATATTGTTTACGCTGTCTCATTCGTGGCTCTCATGATCGTTCTTCTTGTGAGGCTGGTCGTTATATGGATCGCGATGGTATTGTCGCCACTCATAGCTTTTTCGATGGTTCTGCCGGAAAGCCTGGCAGGATCTGTAGGCGGAGGGGACCTTAAAACACAATTGGTAAAAAGTATTATTGTCCCTATCCCTGTTTCGGTGGTTATGAGTGTAGGTTTCATTATGCTTCAGGCATTAAAATCTGCGCGTTTCAGCAGTCTTTCACTCGGAACATCAGCATTGAGCGTCAACATGCTCACATCGGGACTCAGCACCCTCCAGGATGTCATTGTAGCCGTTGCCATGGTCACATTCATTTGGGTTGGAGTCTTCAAGGCTATGGAAGGGACGGCTGCGCAAGGAATCGTTGAAAAAATTAAGGGAGCAACAGAAGGATTCGGAAAATTCGCAGCTACCGCGCCATTTAAATACGCACCAATCATTCCAGTGAAGGGTGAAAAAGTTAGTGCTGGTACAGCCCTGGCAGCCTTACAACAAGTGCCACAAATGATGGAAGCCGATAAATACGAAAAAGCCCGGGAACTGGCCGGTGGACTCACTGGAGCAAGCATTGCTGACCTTGGAAAAGGCTTGAAAGAAGCTGCTGGAAAAGGTGATGCCAAAGCCTTTACCCAGGCTTTGGTCAATGCCGGCCCATCCATTGAAAACAACAAGAGAACACAGCAGGAGGTTTATGAAGCGCTCAGAGGAACATCACAACGCTTCCAGAACGAAGTCCAACTACAACTCCTCAAAAACAAACAAGGACAAAACTTCAAAACTACACAAGAAGCACTGGAAGCCCTCCGCAAAGGTGAAGTCAGCGAAGAAAGCCTTCGAGCCTGGATCGACGCAAACCGCAACCGTTTCCGCGTTTCACAACAAACTCCAACACAAGAACCTGCCAAAGACGAACGCGAACGGTCAAAAACTGGAGAACCACCAGCAACAACACCGGCACAACAAGGAGCGGCAGCGGTTGGAGCAACTGCAATGGGTCTTGGAGCCGCCAAAGGCCTTCAATCAGATCCGGATTACGAACACTTCAAAGACAACCTCAGTGATGATCAAAAGGCAGCATTGCAGAAACTTGAATCCGATGAAACAAAGATTGATGACAAAGATGTTCAGTCAGCCCTTGAAGAAACCAAAAAAATTCGCGATGGCATGAGGCAGTTTAAGCAGGAAATGACCGGCGCTATTGCCAAGCAGGATCAGGCTGAAAAGAATACAGCCGTAACAGGCGCTATCCGTAAACGAAAAGATGAAGTACGGATCATCATTAAGAAGAACAATCCAAATCTAGATGAGAAGGCCGTTGAAGACAAAGTAAACGACGTAGTGAAAGAGGAAATGGGTAATGTTCCTGGCGTGACTATCGAAGTTGAAGACGTAAAACCTGAAGAATAAGAGGTATATTGACAAATAAAGTAAAAATGTTAAGATTCTATAAACAATTCGGAAACGTCGCAAAAACGTACAAACTTAATTCGTTACATCGCAGCAAGTGAAAAACGCATTTTTGTACAAATCAATTTCCTCACAAAGCTGCCGCCAGCAGTTTCCTGATCTGTTGAACAATAAGCGCTTTATTTTTGCTAATGACCAAAAGCCGGCGAACGATAATACTCCCGGCCCGGAAAAGGCACCGGAAAAAGCAGAAAAACCTAAAAAAGCAGTAAAGGAAAGTCCAGATGACGATCGACGAATCTCATACTTGACCACCGATATTGGCAATAAAGCTCAGATCCTTGCCGACCTTGGTAGTCGCTCTCTTGCTGAAGAACTCAAACAGAAAGAGTCGAATAAAGAAACATCCCAGCGGCTAAAATCAGCAATGGCCAACATGCAGGGTATTTTAGATTTGGAAAAAAAGAGTAAAACCAAAACCAAGCAAATCCTGGAGGAGCTCATCCACAAAGGCCAAATTGAGCATAAGCAGGCGAAAAAAATCCTCAACATGGGACCGGATGACAGCGATTTTGATGCCATGTGGTCACAGATTATCGAGAATCCCAACAACAGTGTCACCAAAAATGACCTCACCACTATTAAGCGCGAAGCCTATGAGTTTGAAAAATTAGAGGCCAGATTTAAAGAAGCCAACGAAAAGTACAGCGAAGTCATGCGTGAAGCTCTGGACAGCATAAATCTGGAAGCGCAACGCCAACGTAACATCGACACCTACAGCCGGCGTCTGGGATTTCCATTAAAGAGAGATCAGATTGTCCACTTCAAAACCTACCGCGACGTCATCAATGAAGATGGAACTATCATTCATGAACCCATTCATCGCGAATTGACCATCAAAGATGTCTATTTCGACGACCCTTTTGCAGAAGAAGAGGACAAAAAAATCCCATCCATCACGCCAATAGTGGCAGTTCAGATTAAAGATTTGTGGGAAAATGAAAACGGCCACGAAATGGGTGAAATTACACATATGTCTGTTGAAGATCTCAAGCAGATGGCCGACCTGACAAGCATGGTCGAACCAATCGAAACGCGTCAGGACACCGACGATGTAGATAAAGAGCTCAAAGAACTTTCAGCAATTTTAGGCGTGGAAGTGAAAGAAGGAGATACTCTTGAGTATCGTGAAATTCACCAGAAAGAGGATGGATCGACCAGTGGATTTAACCGTTCGGTCCGCATTATCAACATTCACAAGAAGGAGGATCCATTTCTTCAACAAGAAAACAGCCGGAAAAAAGAGCTGAAAGAAACTTATATCGAACTCGATCAGCCTGTGGTGGTCGAAAATCATCCTCAAATAGTATCAAAAAGTTCACTCACCATGGGGGAATTTGCCCGCTGGTATAAGCGGATCGATGCCCTCAAACCAATGAGCTTAAAAGAGGTCCGCGACGAACTGGAAAAAGAAAACCGTGAACGGAACAACAAATACGAACGAAAATCAAAAATGTATCCGCCAATCATCATTGAAGAGGGCGAGGTACTCTATTACGACACCGATCCCCCAAGTACCTTTGTTATCAAGAGAGTTGATACAATCAAAAATCAAATCCATCTTGATAATGGAAGTGTCTACACACCAGCCACATTCCTGGCTTGGGTTCGCCGCAACGAAGTAGAAAAAATGACACCAGAAGCACAGGCAGAGAAAATGACCGAACACCTGGATGACGGAGATCCACGCAAAAAAGCCATGCTGGAAAAAGCACGCAAAGAAGCGGAAGAACAGCTGAAAGATCGTGTTGAAAACCCACCTCAGAAACCCGCTAACGACAATCAGCCACCGGAAACTCCAAGCGCAAGCGCAATCCGCCAGCTTTGGAACCAAACAAAATTCCTTTCTCTTGGAGACATGTGGGCAATGGGGAAAGAGATTGTCGATTACGTCAAGCGCTATCTGGAGCGAGCCCAAAAAGGAAGAATTGGAGCTGTTGGGTATTCAATATTCCCAGGGAGATTGGGTGGAGAGTTTAAGTCACTCGCGCAGCAGGCCGAAAATGAATCAGTGCAACGATACATGCAGTCTTATGAGCAGTATGGTTATGGAGACCTCTATGACCGACTGAGAAACACCAATGACAAAGACGAACTTAAGGCCATTCTTCAGTCCATGGCAGCCAAAGGATGGATCATCTGGAACGATCCGGTCCTACTCGAAGCTATTAGCAGAATCGGACGAGGTATTGATGATAGTCTCCAGGTCAAAACATTTGATGAAGAAAAAATTAAAAGTATTCTCGACGCTTTCTGGGGAGACAGCACGTACATCGACTTCAAACACAAGAATGAAAGCGCGTACAACAGCATTAAAAATAGTGAAAAAGAAGGTGCAGCCGCCTTTGAAAGTGATCCAAATGGAAAAACCCTTAAAGTCCGCCTTCAAAACCTGCTCCATCAACATATAAATGGAGAATGGGTTGACCGCGCGCGCTATGAAGCTTATCTGGAATTTGCCATCGCTGGAGGAAAACTATCCTTTGCCGACAAAGTCTACTTCCTCATTATGGGAGTAGGTGCTCAGGCTCCCGCAGATAGTGACTTCCCAGGGCGGACACTCCTGGATATGTCGCGTATTGGTGCATTGGCAGCATCAAGCTCCATCCTGTCCAAATATCCAATTGTGGAGTTTTTCGCAGCCGGAAAAGCCCCGGTATTCGATGCCAGTGGAGAAATGGTAAGAGACAAAAATGGTGATCCAATATTAGAAAAAATTAATAAAGACACGTTTAAACACCTTGTACACCACCTGGTGGAAAAGGAGACCGGCAAAAGCATTTACAACATGGCTGCAAATGAATTGAATCCAACAGAAGGAATCAGCAATCTAACAGAAAGAACCATTATGCGTGACCGTGCCGTACGAAAACGTCTCTCAAAAGCATCTGGAGATGTATCCAACTGGGATCATGATGACATGCATGAATTTGGAGCTCAGCTCGATGAAGATAAAGTAAAACAGCTGGTATATTCCGCAGGTGGAGCCCAGCGTGCAACCCCGGAAGGTATTAAAAATGCCATTGTTGGAATGAACAACTACATGAGCATCGACCTGGAAGACTATTTAAAAGCTATGGATAAAGGAGATGTGAATAAAGCCAACGGACATCTCAAAGATTTCATGAAGAGAATGTACGCTTTCCAAAGACTTCACGCATTATTGGATCGTCGCTTTGACCGTCCACAGGCCGATCTTACCCGCTTCAGCCGTGATCAGTATAATGACTTTGCATTAGTAGACGATTCACGACGTATCATCACGCATATGAATGAAATGAACGATTTCATGAGAATGTTCATTGAGGAGCTGATGGAAATTGATGCAAAAAGTTTCCGTGGATTGGCAAAAGATTGGGACTTTATGAATAGCTATCAACCAACTGCCAATCTCCAGCAACGACAACAGGAAGTGCTGACAAAGTTTTCTGAAAACTTTAATAAAGCTTTGGGCGCGGTTATGGAAAAAATAGGCCCGGAAGGAGTGTATAAGATCATAGAGCGTATTCAGGGACGGGGTGACAACAAAACTATCAAAGGTATTCTTAAGAGATCAAACAAACAGGCTTCTGAAAAAGAACAGAAAGAACTGGTCAAATTCGACTACGAAGGCCTTACTGCCGCGCAGGAAACAGTTGCAAAAATCGAACGTCTGGAGTTGGCGCTCAAAGCAGCAGGAGGAAAAATTGACCAGGCAGCCAAACAGCGGCACAAAAAAGAACAAATGGATGAACTCATTGCTCGAATTAAACGGGGTGAAGCCATGTACATTTCAGATCAACAAATAGCTATGCTAGAAGGCCGCCTTCGTGAACTCGAAAGCGTTCTTGGCGATGAATTCGAGGAAGCTGCCTAAATTTTATTGTCACTGAGAATCGGAAACCTTAAAGCAACACGGGCACCACAAATGTCACCTTTTTCATCAAACATATTCTCAGCCCGAATCTCTCCCTTCATTTTACGAACAAGTCGCTCACATATCGACATCCCAAACCCAAACCCAGATTTTGAACTTTGTTCTCCTTGTACAAACGTCCCAAACATCTTTGAAGGATCACCGGTAAACCCTGGCCCATCATCCTCAAAACGAATAACAAAAGAATTATCTTCAATATCAGTGAAAATCTGAAGTTTCCCACCATATTTCGCAGCATTGACAATAAGATTTTCAAAAATCACACTCAAAGGTTCGATAGCAGTAGCAATGTAAATGTTCTCATTCGAAATCAACTGAACGGAATCTCTCCAGCCCGCTCGTTGAAGAGCCATATGTGTCGCGGTTGATGCACTAATGGGCGTACAAAAAAAATCTTCTCGTGGATCAGAACTCTCAAGTCGAATAATGGCTTCCTGAAGTCGTTGCCTCAATTTCAAAATACCGGCATTCATATTTTCACAGGCATCAAAAATCTGAATATCATCAAGCTCAAGATGAACAAAATAGAGACGAAAAGAAGTTTGCAAAGACACAACATCAACCTCCACAAGCTCAAGCTGCTGTGCCATTTCTTTAAACACAACTGGCTGACGAGATTCCGGTTTTGCTATTTCCATTATGGATTTAATACGAGCTTTCGCACTCTCAAGCAAAGCCCGAAAAGTTTTAAGATGACTGGATGAATCAAAACCTTCTGATTCAAGGTAATCAAGTTCAGCAATAAGAACTGAAAGGGGATTATTTATATGATGAACAATATCTCCCACAATTTGACGCTGCAATTCTTGAATTTGAATAAACTCCGGGCGAAGATTTACCCCAGAGACTTTTCCTGGCCGTTCAAGAGGTGGTGAGTCTATAGGTAAATCAGGAGAATCAGGCTTTCCCATAGAAAATTTTATGTATCGTCTTCAGATTTATCAGAAGCAACGATCATGTAGCCCACCCCATGAATATTGCGTATAAGTTTATGCCTAAATCCTTCATCAACCTTTTTTCGTAGTCGTCGGATAGTAGCCTGAACAACATTCGAATGATAGTCAGTTTTTGTATGCCACACTTTGGCCAGGATATCTTCATTCTGCACAGCCTTACCTCGATGAGATATAAGAAAACTCAAAACATCAGCCTCCTTTTTGGTAAGGAAAATATCTTTTCCGCCACGTCTTGCCCGGTTCTGTTTACGATAAAAGGTTAAATCATCAACCTTGAGCTCGTTTGAAATCTTTTTCCCGGCATATCTACGCTTTAAAGCATGAATACGTGCCAGAAGTTCATCAGCATTAAAAGGTTTTGTAAGATAATCATCTGCGCCTTCTTCAAGCAAAGAAATTTTCGTTGCTACAAAATCTTTGGCACTCAAAACCAAAATCGGCAGAGTGTGACCCATTTTACGAATATATTGCAGGAAAGATCTTCCAGATTCGCCCGGGAGCATCAAATCCAAAATAAGCAGATCTGATGACTCAATAAAGTTGCCGCGACGGGCTGCTTCAACAGATTCACAGCAAGTCACAGTGTGATTCTTCGATTCCAGCACTCGCTTTAAGAAGAGAGAGAGTTTCGACTCATCTTCAATAAGAAGGATATTCATGGTGTAAAAAGCGATTCAGTGGTACAAGGCATCGTATTTGCCATACATGCAAATCTTGGCAAAACAATATCAAACCAAAGAAGCCAAAGGCAATACAACCAAGCTATTTTCACCACTATGTCATAAAATTATCATTAAAAATAACAGAGATTTGCCAAAAATGGCGAAAATCAAAGCAAAAAAGCTTAAATATTTCTAAAATTATCCTCAAAATTATCAAAATTGTATGGTTAAGCCATAAATTTATAGCCTACTCCATGAACAGTATGAATTAATTTTTTCTCGAAACCTTTGTCGACTTTTTGCCGAAGACTGGAGATATGCGCCCCAACAGTATTCGACAGAGCCTTGCTGTTAAAGTCCCAGACATGCTCAAGAATTACTGTGGGATTCAACACTTCGCCTTCATGGGTAATCAAATATTCAAGAAGGGCGAACTCTTTTCTTCGAAGATGAATCGAAACACCATTACGCGTTACGGTTCTTGTCACCGGGTCCAGAACCAGATCACCAACTTCCAGAACCTCTTTTTTCCCTCTCGATAAACCTTGAGATCGTCGAAGTAATGCACGAATACGTGCCATTAGTTCATTAAAGGAAAAAGGTTTCTCCACATAATCATCAGCTCCAAGATTCAAAAGTTTGACCTTTGTTTCTTCTGAATGAACAGCTGAAAGAAAAAGCACAGGCGTGGTTATGTTTTTCTTTCGGAAATCCTGCAAAAATTCCAAACCATCCATCTTAGGAAGCAAAAGATCAATGACGATAATGTCATAGGAGTTTGAGAGCGCTTTTTTAAGGCCCGTAACCCCATCTTCTGCGGTATCAACAATAAAACCTTCATACTGTAATCCTTTTTGAATGAAGGCTTGGATTTCAAGACTATCCTCAATAATAAATGCTTTCATATTTCAAGCAGGTGAAGACCCATCAATGCAATTATAGACTTTTTAATGAAAATTTAAAAATTTTGAAATTTTTTTAAGAAGAATATGACTAAGGTACGAAGTACCTAAGCAAAATAAATGAGTAAACTTCGGCCTTTCGCAGCACCGGAATCTATCCACATCAATGATGAGGTTCCTTCGAGTGAAATAAGAGGCAAGAAAAGCAGCAATCGGTTTACAGTCCGCCCATCTTCCAGACCGGAGAGGAAGACAAAACTAGAATCTGGTGTACATCCAATTCCACGAATCATTGAAGACGATGAAATAGTGGTGCCACATACAAATCTGTCACATTTCGTAGATGAAATATTGCAAGATTCTCCAGACGAATCGTTCTGCTTTCTCAATCTTGGCAGCATTAAGGAAAAAGTCGGTATTCTCAGAGATCATTTTCTTCCAGATAATCCCCATAGAGCAATTGCATATGCCGTAAAGGCAAATCCCCGGCAGAGGATCATAAAAACACTCGTTAACGAGGGGATAAACCATTTTGATTGTGCATCTCTTGGAGAGATCCATCACGTCATGAGGATTTTTCCAGGAGCAAAAATTTTATATAACCAGCCGGTAAAGTCCCCTAGTTCCATAAGAAGAGCTAGTGAGTTGGGAGTAAACCATTTCACAGCACAAACACAGGAGGAAGTGAAAAAGATATTTTCGGAAGCGAAAAGTGCATCCAGAGATAGAGACATAGAAATCGTTGCTCGGCTCCAAACACATAACGAACATGCGGCAATCAACCTTTCATCAAAGTTTGGGGCAACAGCAGAGCAGGTCGTTCAGATGATCCAGTACATCAGAGATTTCCTGGGCGAGGTCCCTGGAATATCAATCCATACGGGCTCCCAAAACAGTGACGTTCACATTTTTACAAGCGCTATCCATTTTATGAGTGAAATAGCAGAACAGGCAGGTGGAGTTTCTATCATGAACGTTGGAGGAGGTATTCCCGTCAACTATTTTGAACACAATAAATATGAAATGAGCGTTTACCTTGATGCTATTACCGACGCCATTAACAAAGAAGCAACAAGAGGACTCACAACAGTGAAAGGAAGGGATCCAGTATTAGCTATTGAGTTAGGCCGTGCAAAGGTGGCCGAAGCCGTTGATTTGGTCATTCCAATCATTGCCCTGGAAGAAAGAGAAAGACCAACAATCTACTTCAACGATGGAGTATTTACCTCTTTTAGCGATCATCACATTCATGGATGGCGATACAACTTTAAGGGATATCGCCCAGGTGGAGAGCTCTCGGGGAAAACAAAAGCATATATCCTTCACGGTCGAACATGTGATTCAGGTGACACATTGGGAGAAGTTCACCTACCAGAAAATATCCAGGAGGGTGACTACATTTGGGTTTCAAATGCAGGAGCCTATATGGACTCACAATCAACATACTTTAACGGGTTTGGAACCCCAAAATACGTAATTTATAACCTTTAAAAATGGTAGAAATCAAAGAGAAATCAACAGAAGTCACCTCGGAAACGGGAGGAAATCAAGACGTACCAATAGAAGAAGTAGCAGTTTTAGAGATGAAAAGTGGATTCGAAGCACGCGCGAAAGAAGCATCAAGCACAAAAGAAAAAATACCGGGAATGCCTTATTCAGCAGAGACTCTGACAGCAAAAGAAATAACACCCGAAATCGTTCAAAAAGTAACTGACCTTTTCCGTTATACCTTCAACAATGATTTTGGCGAATTCGTAGTTCATCAGCTATCACAAGAGGTGAGAGGTGCACGTGACGTTTTTGGATGTGAAAAAGGAGAATCAGTGGATCTGGAAAGAATGGATAGCATGGCAGAAATGCCAAAATCAGAAGACGGCCAACCAATGGAGCTCTTCCACCATCCGGAAATGACATATAAAAAGCTCATGGAAAAGTTTATGAAAGGTTATCTCATGCTTATTACACACGATGAAACCGGAGAGATAGGAGCTTTCACATTTGGATATGTAGATTCTCTCCAGGGTGTGTTCGATAAAGAATGGAAATATCGATTCGCGTACACAGAAAACCCAAGTACAGAAGCCATGAGAGACGAAGACCTCTTCTTTAACAATGCGCTCCCGGCTTTATCACATCACCTGACAGAGCAGACTGGAGAACCTGTAACTCTTACACCAGAGTCAGAAGTATTCTGTTGGAATTGTGGAGTTGTAAGAGATGATCTCCGACGGACCGGGATAGTCCCATTTGGCATGAAAGCTTTCTTTGAAGCGCTCCCAAAGGAAAAAATAGCGAAACTGGGGGTAATTGGTGAAACCCAGAAGGGTACAAAACCGCATAGACTCCTTCAAATGGGAGGATTCCAGACGATTGAAAATGTACTCAGCGAAGATTATGTATTGTTGGTTGCAGCATTAGAAAAACTGGCAGGAAACTTCAGCCTTCCTGCAGAAGTATTCAAAAAAAAGACGTAGAAAATGTTACGGTCGTGCCTATCATTGTAGTATGATAGGCACGATTTTTACGTCCACGCATGAATCTCTATACAACAATCCTTTATGGAGTCAGCTTTCTCTTAATGCTGACAATAGGGACCCTTGTTCTGGTAAAGAACCCAAAAGCAGCTTTGAATCAGTACTTTTTTGGAACCACCATTAGCACGATTTTCTGGATGATCGCCATGTTCTTCGGATTTTCATCCGTCCCGCATGATCTCCCGGCCGCTTTAGTATACTTTCGCATAGCCTTTGGACTATCCGTTTATCCACTTCTTACTGTTGGATTCTTCTTTTACTACTTTCCCCGAAAAACAAAATCACCAAATAGAGTAGAAATCTATGCCATTCATGGATTGGCATTTATCTTTTTTGTTCTTGGGAGTTTTACCCCTCTCATAGAAGAGTCGGTTCACATGGAAGGAAATATTCAGGTCGATGTTTTTGGCCCACTCTACCCTGGATACATACTTTTTGTTTTGGGTCTTCTTGTCTTCACAATCGTGACAGTAGTGAAAAAGATTATTCAAAGCAGAGGAATAGAAAGAAGAAAAATTTTGGTTGCGGCAATGGGCTTCATGGCCTTTGCACTATCAGCAACTATTACCAATGCAGTTCTACCAATATTCGGTATCTTTATTCTTCAGAATGAATCGGTAGCCTTCTCCCTCTTCTTTTTTATAGCGGTACTATACGCCATCTACAAACAGCGCTTCTTCAACATGACATTTTTGACGCTTCGTGGACTCAGAACACTCATTATGTTGATAATCTTTTTCATCGTTTTAATGAGCGTTTACAGTATATTACGCTACACACAACCAGAGGTAGATAGAGTTATTGTGATCGCTATATCCTCTATCGTGACATTCTTTTCACAACGATGGATTCAAAAAAAATTCCCAGACCTTTATGGGCCAGGATTCCATCAACTAAGAAATGCTTTATCCGAATTTAACTATGAGATATTTGACGCAAAAACACATAGTCAGATCGACGATAAACTCAAAAAAACATTTGAGGAGAAGCTCAATATAAAAAATCCACACCTCTACATTCTTGAAACCGAAGGAATAGGCGATGATATAAACACATACAGGAAAGATGAATTCACAAAAGAGCTTTCAAAAGTCAGGGATGTGGTCGTTTTGGAAGAGCTTCTTTTAGAGCCAAACAAGACTCCAAATATAGAAATGCTCATAGAAAACATGCGGGAACTTAGAGCAGCGTTATGTATTCCATTGAAGAGTGAAGGACGTATGATTGGATTTTTAAAATTTGGAGAACGACAAAGGAAAAAGACTTTTTCACGCGAAGAAATTGACGAAATTTGCAAAGTTATACCAAGCCTGGAGGTCGCACTCATGAATATCTTGATTAACGACTCCCTCCGGGAAGAAAATGACATCATGAAAGAAATCATTCACGCACGAACCAAAAATCTTAAAAGAAGTAATAAGAAATTAGAAGCGATGATTGAACAGCAAAACAATTTTATATCACTCACGGCACACGAATTTCGCACTCCACTCACAGTCGCGATGCTTGGCCTGGAGCAAATATCATATACCCACAAAGACAAAGTATCCGATGAAGTGGCTGAAGATATTCAAACTTCACATGAACAACTGAACAAACTGACCCAACTCATTAATCGTCTCTTGGAAATACGCCGGGTCGATGATGATAAAATCCCGCTAAGTCTTGAGGATACAGACATTGTTAAACTCGTCAGGGATACGGCAAAAGGGATGAACCTTTTAGCCGATCAGGAAGAGATGGAAGTAATATACAGCGGTCCAAGAACCAAAAAAATCATTAAAACGGATAGCGTAAAACTGAAAGAGGTACTGTATAACCTTATTCAAAACGCCATCAAGTTCAGCAAGAAAGGAGGCAAAATAGAAGTAACACTTCGTGCCTCAAAAAAAGAGAATAAGGCTTTCATTAAGATAAGAGATTACGGTCGCGGGATAGCAAAAAAAGACCAAAAAATCATTTTCGATAAATTTCAACAGGGAAGCCAATACAACCAGGGAGTTGGTATTGGGCTTTATCTCTGTAAAAAATACATGCAACTCCTCAAGGGGAGCATCTCAGTTTCCAGTAGATTGGGCCATGGAGCCACTTTCACTGTAGAAATACCAATCAATCCCAAATAGGGGAGGTTGACTTTTTGCAAAAATAGGTTAAAATATACAACCTGTTTTACTTACACCTATGACACAACAAGTCAGCTTTCGCCTGCTACGACTGGCAGGAAAGATCCAGACAGACGATACTTCTCCTGACATGATTAGTAGCCTCGCAACTTTTGCGGAGTTACCAAACATCAATCTTCGGTCAATCATCGATGGTCTTGCTCATACGTGCTATGCGGACCAGGCCCTCCTGGCAGAGGAGTTTATTGATCAATTCTGCACACTCCAGGGACCAAGATTGCTGGTTGAAAGATTTGTAAGCAAGTTGGAACCACCAAAGCAGACTCATACAGATGAAGAATCAACAGCAAGCGCCCGCAAAGATCTACACGCATTTATATGTCGATACTCAGAATCCAGCATCACCCTTCATACCTGGATCAGCCAACAACAACTTGCATACCCAGATGTCGACTTCAGAAAGATGTTCGATGAAGAAATGCAATCACTCATGGCATGGGAAATTGAAAAAACCGCAAAAATCATCGCTGAAAATAAGTACCACGGCATCTTTCAGAAAAATCCAGAACTCTTCATTCTCGACTTCATAACCAATCGGATCCTGCACATAAAGAGGGATACCAAAACAGGAAAAACCGATTTCAAAATCGAAACCAGAGCCCTGAACTCTCTCTTAGAGTTCATTAACAAAGAAGGATACCCACTCGAAAAACTCTACATGCTCCTGTATCAGGAGATTATGACCATGCGGGGGATGAAAGCCAACCCAGAATCAATCAAAGCTTCGACGAGAATGGCTTTGTCTGCAGTGGAGACATTAGATGGCAATCCTTTATTCGATGACGATTTCGATTTTGACATCATGTTTAAAGGCCAGTTTGTCCCTGCAATCCTCAGTGCAAGATATGCAGATCTTTGCAAAAAAAAATATCTCAGACTCGTTGATATTACAGATCTTTCACCAGAAGGACTTTCAAAAGTCTTAATCCCACGTGATGCAATGACCCCTGTCTTAGAAAAGCTCAAAGCAGTTAAAACAGAAGAAGACTACATTCGGGTTCTTCGCGAAAATTTTAACTACCAAAAATCGGAGGAAAAAGAGGGGGACAAAATTGCAGCTTTGTCGGATGAAGAGCTCATCGCTACCCTAACGGCACAGTTGGATGAAGTCCGCGAAATTATAGGAAGTATCCTTGAAAAAGGATTGGAACGACGCCCGGGTAACGACGGTATCCACAAAGATTGCCGTTTCATACCGGAAATATTCAAAACCAACAGCGTTCGCGATCTCTTCCGATGGATGGCCGTTCCAGAAGATTTTATGGAAGAACATCCTCAGTATCAGCGAAAACACAACTACAAGATCGTGAGATTCCAATGCCGCCGCATGCTGGAAATGCTCCTTCTGTATAGGCGCTACGCTTTTAGGGAAGACGTAAAAAGAGTAGAGGAAAATCGAAGGATCCTTAAAGAGCAAATGGTTGATGATCTCCAAATAAAAAATGCACAGGAACGGATCGAGAACTATCGCGTTCGGGTAAAAGTAGACAGTGCGACTCTCCAGCCTGGGAACAATCCGCAGTATGAAATCGTCAAGGATGACTTGTCCCTCAGTGTAAATCCAAATAGTGAGTACACCGACTACGAGCCAGGATCTGAAGGGGAAGGAGGAGCCGATGGAACCTGGTATCGATATTACCCAGTTGAAAATAAAGCATTTCAGGAAGTTGATGTATCAATCCCTACTGGTAATGAAGGTCGGAAAGAAGGGAAGGTTTACATTTATAGTGGTGATGGAAGGACGATTCACAGCAAAGGATTATCATCATACGTTTCCAGCATTCTCCGTGGGAAAAAGCCAACAGATTTGCTGCGATGGATGATTGTCACGGATGACAAAGAAATGAGCGATGCTCTTAGAAATCACCTATACGAGAACTATTCAACAGGTAACTACGTTGTCATTAAAGACAATGCAGAAGGACGGAAAATGACCAGAAAAAAAGATCCTGGAACAACAGGCAATTCAGAGAAATTCCGACAATCACGACTCTATTCCGCGTCACTTTATGCCACCGTTCCATTAAAAAACGGGCCGGAAGGGCATGAACATAGCCACGTAGGATTTGAAATTCAGATTCAGGAGCTGGAGAAGATGCTCATTGCCAATTCAGATCACACGATTCAGTCGCATGACCGGGTTTACACCCCTGAGCGGGAGTTTGGGAATATCTTCCAGTACTTTTTCCCTCCAGCCCTTTATGGTCAGAGATATGCGGATTATTGGCTTCAGGGATTTGATGGTAAACAGGCTCTATAGAGTTCTGTCATAGATTTGACATTTTTGTCAAAATCTCTATAATCGCGCGGCAACAAGCAGTTCTTTCAATCTAAGATCTTTTACAAAACGAATCATAAAACCACGTCCAACTTTGCAAAAAGGATTGGCAAATGTTCTTGCAGAGTTGGGTGTGGTTTGGTTAGCAATAACAAGACTCCATCCTCAAACACAACAACGGGGGAAAAGCCTCCAGAAAGGTAAAGATGGACAACTCAGATGAGATAGCTCGACGAATCGTGGGGCGGATGCATACCATCACGGTCTCTGAGAGGTACGCACACGTCCGGCAGGACAACATGTGGGACACCATGTTGTCAGACTTCGCCAAGAAGTGTTCCGTCGAGCGGAGCCTGGAGATACGGATTGCCGTGGTCCAGCTCATGAGCAACGAGGGGATGGTGGGATCGTCTCACCTCATCAAGCTGGGTGACCTGGAGAGCACCCTGCAGAACAAACTCAATACTCTCCGCGAAGGTCGCAAGGAGGCTGATGCCAAGGCCGCAGCCAAGGTGCGGACGACGAAGAAGACGCCTCCCCATAGCAATCGCGGGAGGATGGTCGTCTCACGCTAGCCAACCACGAAGGAGCGACCGGAGTCTCCTGCCGCCGGAATCACCGAGCGGCCCCAGTCAGTCATGAATAGTATCGAAAGACCCGGACAAAGCCCCGATCGCACGCGATCGGGGCTTTTCACTTAACAAAAAAACAAAAAATTGACATCATAATTCACAGGCCTATAATAAGCCCGCTATGCAAAACTCTTCCCGCACAATGCAGGCCCTCATTTCTAAGCTCGTGCTTACACACGTGGTCCTTTGTGTACCCGCAAAATCGGTTGGAGAGTTCTAGCGCATAGCAAGAAAACAGTAAATGACTAAGACCTCTTCAACCGGAAGAGGTCTTTTTGTAAGACCGCTCTTTGAAAATCAGTAGAAAGAATCCGCATCATACTCTGGCAACACTCATGGTGGGTATTGTCAGATCGTGGTGCGGTTTCCGCCCCATAGGACACAAAAGTTACCTCAAAATAAGGAGTCAAAAGATGACTATCGAAGTTGTAAATCCCAAACATGGCCTTCCCTACCTTACCCGCCTACCGGACGTTCCTAATGTCCCTCCGGCATGGCAGGCCGAAATGGCTCGCCTCCTGGCAAGCATGAACGATGAAGGCGATACCATCGTCGAAAACACCTTCACTCCCACCCCACCCGTTTCCCATGTTCGCCAGTGCCAGCCAAAGCAAAGCACCAACGGCGAGAGGGGGTCTCTTCTGCAACCGGGCAACGAAACCGCAACCAGTACCGCAAAGGTCGGCTAACCCAGCCGCGCCTCAGGTCAAAAACCTTACTGGGCAGCTCTCCACACGGATCGAGCGCCCAGTTTGCCTTACATAAAACTATAGTTGTGTCTCAAGTTCACGCCCCTGAATCTCCTTCAAAAGTCCTTCCACAAAGGCATCGAGCTCCATAACATTCTGCTTTTTAGTTTGATAATTCCGCACCGCTACCTGCTTTCCTTCCACCTCTTTTTCCCCAACAACCAGCATATACGGAACCTTCTCCATTTCAGCATTACGGATCTTCTTCCCAAGACCTTCATTTGAATCATCAATCTCCACCCGGACATCAGAATCCTCCAATCGCTTCTTCACTTCACTGGCATAATCCAGAAACTTATCACTCACCGGCAAGATCCGAACCTGAGTCGGCGCCAGCCATAAAGGAAAAGCTCCAGCATGGTGCTCAATAAAGATCGACATAAACCGTTCAATACTCCCCATAATTGCCGCATGGACCATCACAATCCGTTCCTGCTCACCCTCTTCATTAATACAGAACAGATCGAACCGTTCCGGCATATTAATATCCAACTGAATCGTTGCAACCTGCCATTCACGACCAATAGAATCCTTGGTCATAAAGTCCATTTTTGGACCATAGAAAGCCGCTTCCCCGGGTGCCTCAAAATAATCAACACCCTTCTCATCAGCAATCTCCCGCAGACTGTTTTCAGCCTCCTGCCATAATTCCGGTGTCCCCAAATACTTATCAAACGCATCAGGATCATGCAAAGAAAGTCGCAACTTCAAATCCCCAAAACCAACCGCCTTATAAAAGATCTCAATAATATCCCAAATCTTCAAAAACTCTTCTTTCATTTGCGAAGTCCGGCAGAATACATGCGCATCATCCTGCGTAATACTTCGCACGCGTGAAAGCCCATGTAACTCACCAGTCTGCTCATCCCGGTACACCATTGTTGTTTCCGCATACCGCTGAGGCAAATCCTTATAACTCCGTTGGCGCGAATTATAAATCTGTGTGTGATGAGGACAGTTCATCGGCTTCATCGCAAACTCATGGTCTTCACGGGTTTTAATCCGGAAAAGATCATCCGCAAACTTCTGCCAGTGTCCACTGGTCTCATACAACTCCTTTTTTGTGATGTGAGGGATAGCGACCTTCATGTATCCACGTTCCTTTCGAAGTTGCCATACATAATCATCAAGTAGATTCCGCAAAAGAGTTCCACGAGGAGTCCAAAGTGGGAGACCGGGACCAACCAGTTCGCTAAAAGTAAACAGATCCAGCTCTTTCCCCAGCTTTCGGTGATCCCGTTTTTTCGCCTCTTCCAACATCTGAATATGCGCCTTCAGCTCCTTTTTATCCTTAAAACAAAGCCCATAAATCCGTTGCAGCATAGGTTGATTTTCATCACCACGCCAATACGCTCCGGCAATCTTTGTCAGCTTAAAAGCCCCGGTTCCACGAGTATCCTCAGTATGTCCACCCCGACACAAATCACTAAACTTCACATCATCACCAAGCACATTTTCATAAAAAGTAACCATCGTTTCCCCCTCTTTTTTCAGGCCTTCAGCAATATCCACCTTGTAAGGCTGATCAGCTGCTTTATAAAACTCAATGGCTTTATCAACATCAGATTCAACACGCTTAAATGGCTGCTTCTCCTTTGCAATTCGTTCCATTTTCTCCTGCAAAAGCTTCAGATCTTCAGGGATCAGAGTCCGTGGAAGATCAAAGTCATAATAAAAACCATCATCTGTCGTTGGTCCGATACCCAATTTTGCGTCTGGAAACATCTCTAAAACTGCCTGCGCCAACATATGCGCACACGAATGCCGCATGTGATCCAGTTGTTGATCCTCACTACGCGCCACTTCAGATCGTTCTTTCTTTGCCATGATGAAAAAAAGGTCAAAAATAAACCATGCCAAGTGTAGCCGACCGGTGCACAACTATCAAGAAGTCTAAAGCAAAATCACCCCGGCAACCGAAAAATAGATGGTCAAAGTAATAATGTCCTGAATCACATTAATAAGCGGACCACCGGAAATAGCAGGATCCTTCTTTAATTTAAAAAGGCTATAAGGAACAAAAATACCAAGGAGAGTGGCAGTCGTAATCGAGGCAAAAAGCGAAATACCAATGGTTACCGATACCTCAAAAACACCATGCCATAAAAACGAAACGCCAAACATCGCCGACCCAATCACCAGCGCGATAATAAATCCAATAATCATCTCCCGTAACATATACTTTCCAAGTTTTACATTCTCGGTTGCCAGCGTCCGGACCAAAATCGTCCCACTTTGCGTTCCCACCGCAGCACTCAGGTACAGAATGATCGGGATAAAAAAGGCCAAAACAATCTGCGACTCCAGCGAAGCCTGAAAATGTTCCACCACCGATGTTGCAAAAACACCCCCAAAAAGTCCAACAATCAAAGCGGGCAAACGCAGCATCGACATCTTCAAAACGCCAGACTTAATCGCTCCCCGCATCTCGGAACCCTTTGCATTCAAACCAGCCATGCGAAGCATATCTTCAGTGTGTTCCCAGTGAAGAATGTCAAAAATCTTCCGTGAGGGAACCACCCCTAAAAGTCGCTTATTAACATCAACAACCGGCACAGCCTTTAAACGATTACGAATCGCTTTGGTCGCGACCACTTCCTGGTCTGTAAACGGCCGCACATAAACCAGACGTTCATTCATCAAGCTTTTCATTTTTCTTCCATGTGGCTTATTAATAGCATCCTTTAAAGACACTGCCCCCAAAAGCACACCTTGCTCATCCACAATATAAATATAGGCCGTAGTATCGTAGGTAGGCTTGGGCGCAATGAGGCGATTCAAAACATCCTTAACCGTTTCATCCGGCAATGCTGTTGGCACATTGGTGACCATATGCCGTTCCGCCATATCAAGGTGATTTCGGGTCGCCATTTTCTTCGAAAAGATTGAATAAAAGTATCACATCATTATACCATGACCACATGAGACTCAAAAGCCTACATCTACAGCAATATCGCAATTATAGCGATTTAAGTCTGGAATTTGACCCAAATGAGCCCATTACAACCATTGTTGGACCCAACGCGCAGGGAAAAACCAATATTTTGGAGGCCATGTACCTTTTGGCCCTCACCAAATCATTTCGCACCAATAAATCACAGGATTTAATTCAGTGGGGAACCGACTACTGCCGTGTTCAGGGCGAGTTGGAAACCGCAGAAGAAACACTCCATCTGGAGTGTTTTTATGGAATTCCTCCACAACCAACCAGAGCTCTCAAGGTCAATAAAGTTAAAACGAGCAGTGTTAAATTTATTGGAAACTGTCAGATCGTCTTTTTCCATCCGGAAGATCTCAACATGCTCTATTTAGGACCGGATCTCCGTCGACGCTACCTGGATATCCTCAACATTCAAATCAGCCGACGCTACTACACAGCTCTCCGCATGTATAACCGCATCAAACAACAAAGAAACTCTCTTTTAAAACAAATCAAAGAAGGATTCGCCTCGGTGCAGGATCTGGAAATCTGGGATCAGCAACTCTGCGAACAGGGAGAGATCCTTATTGAAGAAAGACAAAAAACAATCGACTACATGAACAGTCGGCTTTCAGAAATCTACGCCAACATTTCACAGAAAGATGACCACGCGCAAGTGAACTACGACAAGGCCCTCGCAGACCAGCCAACCCTCGCCGACGCACTCAAAACCTCACTCCAGCGCGACCTCGCCGCCCAATTCACCACCGTCGGGCCTCACCGTGACGACATGCAGTTCATCCTCAACGGCCGCCCACTCTCATCCCACGCATCCCGTGGCGAATACCGCTCGCTGCTCCTGGCCCTCAAGCTGCTGGAGCTCACCTTCTACGAAGAAAAAACCAGCGAAAAACCCATTCTCCTCTTGGATGATGTCTTCTCTGAGCTGGATCCCGACCGCCAGCAAATGCTTTTGGACAGCATAAAAGGTTGCCAGACCATTATTACAACCACCCACATTGAAAAGTACCTGGAAAGTCGTACCCATGCCGGCCTCAAAGCCATTAAACAGGGGCAAATTACACCACTGCCGACTGTGACAGAGTAACAGGCCTCACGTTTTCCACCAGATATTGGCTTAAGATTGTCTGAAATTGGCCAAGATCATCAGTAACCACCCACTCTTTATCACTGTGGATGTTCCCTTTCTGTAAACCGGTAATAATCACAGGAATCTGCTTTTCTGCAAAAAAACGTGCATCGCTCCCGCCTTCCTCTTTGTCATACTTCACTTCAACTCCATGCTTTTCCAGCATATCGGCATACTTTACAATCCATGCATTGTCCCGATCTTCATCCACGGGATACCCTTCCGCCACCACATCAAACTGTCCCTTCGTAATCCGTTTCACCTCATGAAGAACATGTTCAGACTCCTCAGACTTCGCATAGCGAATATCCAGGTGGAGCTCCGCATGATCCGGAACCTGATTCACCGCCAGCCCCCCACGAATCCGCCCCAAATTCATGGTAATACCCCATTCATCAGCAGATTGCACCGTCTTCACAGCTCCTCGCAGCTCACCATACATATCCATCAACTTATCAATGGCATTCTCCCCTAAAAATGGCCGCGAACCATGCGCCGCAAGTCCATCAGCCTCAATCTTCACCTGCAAAATCCCTTTCTGATTCAAAATAATCGTATCAATTCCATCATGACTGTCTGGAATAATCGCAATTTCAGAGGAATATCCCTCTTTCTCCAACAGATAATGCACACCATGCAGCCCACCAAGCTCTTCATCAGTTGTGAGCATCAGCCCAACAGAAGGCTTTTCCGGTCGGAGCGCCAGATGCCGCATAACTTCAATCATTACAGCAACAGCCCCCTTCATATCGCCCGCGCCACGCCCATAGAGACGGTTCTCAATCACATGAGCCTCAAACTCCTCTTTATCGGCAGAAACCACATCCAAATGGCCTACCATCATACATTGCGGACTCTTCGTATCCTCAAAAGTCGCGACCAAAGAAGGAAAACCCTCCGACTCATACTCCTGAATATAAATGCCCGGAACATCTAGATAGTTTCGCACAAAATCAATAATCCGTCGCAATTCAAACTTATTCGTACTTTCAGATGGGATCTCAATCAGCCGTTTCGTCAGCGCCAGTGCGGAAGATGGTTCAGTCATGGACTACACACGTTTAAGGATAGAATGGACCTCTTTTCTCAAAGCCTGCATGGCTCTATTAACATCAGCGATTGGCGTTTGAGGATTAAATCTTTCCATCATGGCCACCTGTACCTTTGATTCAGCAGGCTCCTTGGCGTGCATGGCAGGAGCTGCATTCAAAGTGGTAACAGAACAGCTTTGTTCTGAATTATGTTCTCGGAACTCTGGCAGGTGCCATCCATGTTGGAGATAAACCTGAGCAAGATCATCCGGCGTCGTACCTCTTTCTACTTTAACATTGTTGTCGGTCAATAAACCATTCAGCGATTCACCCCGCGCATGGCCATTCAAAATTTTTCGTTTTACGGCATGCATGTGCGATGAACCGGTATGGCGTCCATTCGGATCAGATGGGATTAGTTGCAGATTGCCTTCTTTGCCTTTTACAGCAAGGAAATCGAGCCCCATAGTTATGTTCGTTACCCCACGTGAAGCAGCTTCCTGGGCATAAGCCAATGTCCCCTTATAGAGTGACGGAAGCAAATGCTGATAATTCTTATCAAAAACCAATGAAGGATCAACATTTCCCAAATGGGTTGCACCTTCAGTAATCTGATCAGAAACAGAAAGAATAGTTACTTCAGCATTACCATCAATATGGAAAACCACACCTGGCGAAAAGAAAATCTCAAATTCAGGCTCAATCAATGCGCCATGTTGTGCCAGATAACCTTCAGGCAACTTCGCAAGTTTTTCCTTTAGCTCCTCAACAGATCGAACACTCTGATTTCCAAGTCCAGAAACAGCCTGTCCAAGCTTCATATACAATTTATTCGTTCCGGTCCTCTGTGATAATTCCTGAAAGGATTTCACGAGTTCTGCTTCACTATATCCAAAGCTAAAGTCATGCATATCAAGACCATGCTCCTTAAAAGCTCGCATCATTTTAACCTTATTATTCAGCTCCAGAACCGCTTTAGAGCGCTCTTGTGGATGCAAAATATTCTCTCCAGTCCATCCATCTGCCCGCAATAAATCAGTCAATTCATCAGCAGCCGGAGACCAGTAAAAAGACTGTATTGCTCCAATCTCTGCCCACGGCAGACGTTTTACATCATTGTCACCTGGCTGTTTCAATCCATCAACAAGTGCCTGAAAATGGAGCATTCCTTTCATGTCAATCGGGAACAAGGTCGGTTTGCCGGATTGAGCATGGAGCCCAAGAGCATCAAGATGATTGTTCGATGCATTCGATCCTTCATAGTAATCTTTATCAACAATAAAGACTGCCCGACTATCAAAAACAGCGCCATGCCGTAAATCGTAAGCTCCAATACCAGGTACACCTTTATCAAGTCCCGGACCAAGTGGAGTTTCACCCACATTCAGAACCACTAAAACCTTTTTATTGGCGGTATCAATAATCTTCCCAAGAGCGGCATCAACAGCATTAAAAGACTCTGGCGTGTCAGGGTGCGTATATCGCACATCGAGTGGTTGATGGCCATTCAACCGGCGGTATTGCTCCTGCGCTTCTTGCGGATGGACCAACATGGGAAAAAGGTTAAAGGGTTATAAAAAATCCCGCTTTGTGGCGGGAACTTAACACTCAAATTTTTGAGAACTTAAGTATCCCCCCTCCTTCCGAAGCTTCCAAGAATCCCAATGGTAATAATTGAATATGAGTTCATGGAGAATCTTAAATGTGCTGAAACCCACTATAGTACTGAAAAGCGAAAAGTCAACATATAGTCAAAAATGTTAAAAAATGTTATAATATCAACGGGCATGCAGAACCTTCGAAAGCCCAAAGACAGATACAAAAGACCAAAAATAAAAACCATTCATGGAAGCCCAAGCTGTTTTTAAGCTCATTCTTGCCTTTGTGCTCGCGATCATTCCGGCCGCTGCGTGGGGTTACATTTTCTGGAAAAAGCAGGTTGGGAAAAAAGCTATGCTCACGCAAACCTTTGTAGCTGGAGCCATTTTCGTTACACCGCTCCTTTTATACAAACATTCATGGCAATACTTCCCATGGCTGAATGCCTTTGAATACACAGAACAGTTTAGCAACGATCTGGTCGGATTTGCATCATTCCATCTTATTCCTTTAGATGTTATTGCCACATTCATGCTGGTTGGAGTGATTGAAGAAGTGACAAAACTCTGGGCCGTAAAAATGACCGAAAAAGAGCGCATCTGCTCCATCGACGATGCCATTGAAATGTGTATTATGGCCGCGCTTGGATTCGCCTTTGCCGAAAATATGCTCTATTTCTACAACATTATTGTTACCCGGGGAGTAGACAACATCCTCTATCCATTCATATTCCGGTCACTCTTTTCAACATTCGCACACGTTATGTTTTCTGGAATTCTGGGCTACTACTACGGCCTTGCCCTCTTTGCTACAGAAGAGCTCAAAGAAAAGCATAACAGCAAGCGTTGGACTGTAATTCGTGGAATGGCCAAAGTTCTCAATTTCAAACGAAACGTGCTCTTTCACCACGAAAAAATCACACAAGGACTGATTATCGCTATTGTCCTTCACGCCTTCTTTAACATATTCCTGGAAATGAACTGGACCTTCCTTATTGTGCCATTTCTCACTGCCGGATACATCTATGTCAGCTATCTTCTTCAAAGAAAAGAGGCGCAAAAAGTCTACTGCCTTGTGGATGCCAACCGCAACGATTCAGTGACAAAATCATGACCCTTGCCAAAAGGGTAAAATCATGCTAAACTTAGCCAGCTCTGGGCATAGATCCTAGAGTATTTCTTTAACAGAAGGAAAAAACAGCATGTCTCTCAATAAAATCGTGGTAAAGGGGGCTCGCCTCCATAACCTCAAAAACGTCAACGTTGAAATCCCCAAGAACAAGCTGACCGTTATTACCGGTCTCTCTGGTTCTGGTAAGTCGTCTTTAGCCTTCGATACCATTTATGCCGAAGGACAACGCCGTTATGTGGAAAGCCTTTCTACCTACGCGCGTCAGTTCCTCCAGCTTATGGAAAAGCCAGATGTTGAGTCGATTGATGGGCTTTCTCCAGCAATTTCTATCGATCAAAAAACAGCAGGAAGAAATCCACGTTCAACAGTGGGAACCGTAACCGAAATTTACGACTATTTACGGCTTCTCTTCGCCAAAGTTGGAAAACCTCACTGCCCAAACTGTGGAAAGACTATTCAACGGCAAACGCCAAGCCAGATCGTTGATTTAGTGGCAGAAATGGAAGAAGGGAAGAAGATTCTTCTTCTGGCGCCAGTTGTTCGTGGAAGAAAGGGGTCACACACCAAAGTATTTGAAAAAATTAAGAAAGATGGATTTGTACGTGTTCGTGTAGATGGCGAAGTCGTGAGCATTTTGGACATTCCACCACTCGACGAAAACAAGAAGCACACCATTGAAATCGTGGTCGACCGTCTTGTAGTAAAAAACTTTAAAAAGACCTTTCAGAAGCTTAATTCAGGAGATGAAATTGAACTGCCAAACCCGGATAGAACCCGGTTGGCAGACTCTATTGAAACCTCACTTAAATTTGGAGAAGGAGTCATGATCATCGTCGATCACGAAACCGGCGAAGAAGACGTCTATAGTGAACATTTTGCCTGCAGCGATTGCGGGACCAGCATTGAAGAGATTGCCCCACGAAGCTTTTCTTTCAATAACCCACACGGTGCGTGCCCGGAATGTCACGGACTTGGAACCAAACTGGTCATCGACCCGGAAATGGTTATCCCAAATAAGAAACTCAGTCTCTCTGAAGGGGCCATTCAGCCATGGTCTGCCACAACATCACATCTAACCTGGTACAACCGTCTTCTTGAGACTGTTGCCAAAAAGCAGGGATTTTCAATGGACGTGCCAATAGAAAAACTCACCGATGAGCAGATGGAAATCGTCCTTTATGGAACCGGAGATAAGAAATATGGGGTAAAAGTAGGGGATAAAGGTAAAGCCAAGCTTAAAGGCGAATATTCAATGTCTTTTGAGGGGGTTATCCCAAACCTGGAACGCCGCTATATGGAAACCGATTCGGACTACATCCGCAAAAAGATCGAAAAATATATGCAGATACTCGAATGTCCTGAATGTAAAGGAAAACGACTCCGTCCAGAGGTTTTGGCAGTTACAATCGACAGTAAATCGATTATGGACGTCACAAACCTTTCTGTGAGTAAAGCCTCAAACTTTTTCCAAAAGGTAAAACTGACCGAAATGGAGGATCAGATTGCCCGCCCTATCTTAAAAGAGGTGGCAAACCGGCTTCAGTTCCTTGAAGACGTGGGACTTTCATATCTGACTCTTGATCGTGCCGCCAACACCCTTTCTGGTGGAGAAGCGCAGCGTATCCGCCTGGCAACACAGATAGGATCGCGCCTTTCAGGCGTTATTTATGTCCTGGATGAACCAAGTATCGGATTGCACCAAAATGACAACGCTAAGCTCATTAAAACGCTTTTGCACCTTCGGGACCTTGGAAATACGGTTATTGTAGTGGAGCACGACATCGATACCATGCTCGCTTCAGACCATATTTTAGATGTAGGACCGGGTGCGGGGCATCAGGGTGGACGAATTATCGCTGAAGGAACTCCAGAAGAGGTAATGAAGAATCCAAACTCTGTAACTGGTAAATATTTGAGCGGTAAAGAGGAGATTCCTGTGCCAAAGAAGCGCCGTAAAGGAAACGGAAAGCATTTGGAGGTGACTGGAGCAGTAGAACACAATCTTAAGGATGTAAGCGTTAAAATCCCTCTCGGAACATTCATTGGAATTACCGGTGTTTCAGGATCCGGAAAATCGACTCTTATTAATGATATCCTGGTAAAACAGGTTGAAAAGACTCTTAATGGCAGCAAACATCAGGTTGGACGCCATAAAGAGGTAAAAGGGATCGATCATCTGGATAAAATCATTAATATCGACCAATCTCCAATTGGACGGACTCCACGCTCAAATCCGGCAACCTATACCGGTGTTTTTACCGATATCCGGGACCTTTTTGCGAGCACATCAGAAGCAAAAATGCGTGGCTATAAGCCAGGCCGCTTTAGTTTTAACGTGAAAGGTGGTCGATGTGAAACATGCCGCGGAGATGGTATTAAGAAGATAGAAATGCACTTCCTGCCAGATATTTATGTCCCATGCGAAGTGTGTAAAGGACGCCGATACAACGCACAAGCCCTTGAAGTAACCTATAGAGGCAAAAACATCGCGGATGTATTGGATATGACCGTTGCAGAGGCTCTTGAATTCTTTGATGCGATCCCAAACATAAAAACCAAGATGACAACCCTCTTTGAGGTTGGTCTCTCTTATATTCACCTTGGACAGTCTGCTACGACCCTTTCTGGAGGTGAAGCACAACGTATTAAGCTCGCAACAGAGCTTTCACGGCGTTCAACCGGAAAAACACTCTATATATTAGACGAGCCAACAACAGGTCTCCACTTTGATGACGTAAAGAAACTTCTTGATGTTTTACAGCGCCTTGTGGATAAAGGGAATACAGTCCTTACTATTGAGCACAACCTGGATGTTATTAAGTCAGTGGACTATGTTATTGATCTAGGGCCGGAAGGTGGAGAAAAGGGTGGGACGATTATTGCTGAAGGGACTCCAGAAGAGGTGGCCAAGGTAAAGAACTCATATACAGGATTTTGGATCAAAAAATACTGCCACCTAAAATAGGTTTTCAACAATAAATTTGGCTCAAAAAGAGTGTGATTCGTTCACACTCTTTTTTAATGCGCACAATTCAGTTTATCCGCTTGAGTTCAATCAATACTCAATATGTATTCCTTTATTAGGATTTAATAAAGTTTAATTAAATTTAATAAAACAAAATAAATAGTGCAGTAAGTCAATGTTGAGAGCATGTTCAAAACTCGTGCATAAAATGTTTAATAAAGTTTAATAAAATTAAAAAAAGGTTTGCGAAATAATTTTAGACATGATAAAAGTAAGTTCAGTGGCAAGTAGCTGCTTTAAAAATTGTTTGTTGATTGAAAAAATGGTACAATTAAGATAAGTGCGGTGGGAGATAAAGCACTTAATTTAAATTGTACGAAATGGATGAAATTCTGACGGCCGAGCAGGTTGCAAAAATTCTGCAGGTCCACCCATTCACTGTCTTAAAATTCATCAAACAAGGGAAGTTGAAAGCTAGTAAACTTGGGAGGGTTTACCGCATTCGACGCCGAGATGTTGATGAGTTCCTGGATAACCAGATTCAGACACCGGGTGAGCCAAAGAATAAGACAACCAAGTCTGAAAAAAAGGGTCGTCAGAAATCCAGCAAAAAATCAGCAACAACCAATAAATCTATAACGAAAAAAACTAGTAAGAAAAAATTAGCGAAACCAGAGAAGGCAAACGATACGAATAGAAAGGATAGTAAAGATCAAGCGACACCAAAGTCACGCAAAGAAACTGTTGGTCCACCGATTGAGGTGCCAACCACTGAGGTTCCAGAGACTAAAGAACCTCCAACGAAAGACTCTCAAGTCCCTGAACCTGATGATCGAAGCCAAAGAAGCGACCTCGATCACTATAAACTGGAAATATAAAGTCATTTACATGATCTTCAATTGCCTCGGATGTGGAACATCCATATCAACAAAAAGAGAAAAGTGCCCATACTGCAAAGTAAACAATATCGAAGCGATTGAAGTGCTCACAGGAACTGTATCAAAACCTGCCCAGACAGAATGGAAAGAAAGAATTAAAGGAACCATTCTCTCGTACGTCCTAAGATAGACGTACTATGTAACCCGCCAGGATTAGGAGCCTGGCAAAGGGTTGCAGAAAGAACATCGTCACGGCCCTAGAAAAGCTGAAATAATCCTCAATGGTCTCATTGGGGGTTATTTTTTTACTCTGAAGAAGATTGACATAGTGTGAATAAGAGTCGCTATTCGGCCTCAAAACAGCCGATTTAAACAAATAAAATTAGCACTGCTTGTTGTTGATCGTCTTGGTACACTGAATAGTCTGGTTCTGGAATGGAACCGTCTTTTCAATAATATCCTGGAGAAGTGACATCCTCTCAACCACGCGACGCACAAAAGTGTCGCTGGCTTCACCATACTGAGCCTGATATTGAGCAAGATAAGTGGCTTCCATATCAAGATAATTTACATTTTGATCAGAAAGCTCTTTGGCAGCCTGAAGCTGAGAGAATGTATAGCCCTCCGGTAGCTGCTCTTCAAGATAGTTGCCAATTTGATCCAATCCTTCTTCAGCCGGTAGTCCATTCACCCGCGCATCAATAAAACCCAAATAGTAATCCCCACCACGACGCCACGGTGTTCGTTCAACCCGATCCCATCGTTTTTCAAAACTTTCACCAGCTTGCTGGACTGCAGGGGCAATACCTCCGGCAGTTTCCCGAAACTGATTCCATTTGGCGACCAGTTCAGCCCAGGTTGGATCGGAACAGTTTTTATAGGTATCAAGACGTGCTTCATATCGATTTTTGAATCGATCAAACAGCGTGCGAATATCGGCATCCGAGAAAAATCCCTTATTAATAACAAAATAGTCACGCATCTCCTTGAGCAGTTTTTCATCATCAACAACCAAAAAGTTACCATTATCGGCATTAACATACTTTCGAAGGAAGAAAAGTTCAGCTTCGAGTTCATAGTAGGTTTTCTTCAGTTGTTCGGTGTTTGCACAGGCATAAAAAGCATTGCGAATCTGTTTTCGGACTTTGTTAAGCCGATTAAGGAGGTTATCAATATCCGTATAGTGACAGATATTCGTATTATACTTCACTAAAATATCGTCCCAGTACTCAACAAAGTCGTCATAGCTCAGAGTGGCGGAAATGAACGTTCCCCAGTCACGATCCCCTCGACAAATGACGGACTGTCCGGCAACACCAGGAGTTGGGCCGGAAGTGCCAGTTTCATCACCGGGAGCCTCCTGTCCAAGGGCGAGCGAGGATCCAAAGCCCACACTCAAGGCCAAAGCAAACATCAATATGTACTGTTTTATTCGCATTCTTTTTTGTTTTTAATTTCTATACATGACTGTTGTCCCGGGAAATTTTCTACCTCTTCATGAAGGCTGTGAAGCACTTCCTGAATCTTGAGGAAGTAGTAGTTCATCTGATCCATTTCTGTAAGAAGCGGATCAAAGAAGACCGCACTTTCATCAATGCCACGCTGTGCCTTCAATTCATCAAGCGATTCCTGACTTGAAATATTGTAACCAACAATGATTTCATCAAGCCGCTGGTTTACCTGAGATTGGGTGGCATCATCGGAGCTCTCAACAATCGCCTCTTTTGCTGCACGATCAGCCAGAATTGGCGGAGGTTCATATTCTCTCTTCTCCTCTTCAGTTTTTTCTTCACCAGTCTCAATTAAATTACACTCTTCAACGGGGAAGAAGGCCGTCTGTCTGCAGAATTCAGCCCATTCATCTTCTACGGACGTACCAAAAATAATGTCATCATTGGTTGGAGTTTGCACTGGCATGGCAATCGCATAAAAATTCATACTCACAGACCCAAATCCCGTCGCCACAGCCTTTTTACACTGTGCAGACTCACCAAGGTTTCCAGGAACTTTACTTGGAATAAGAGAATGAGTAATAACAGTCTTCAAAACATCATTAATCTTCTCAACATGGCAGGCAATACAGTTATCGCTATTCGCATAAGCAGAGGTTGCCGGCTTCTCTACAAAGTTCACCTGCAGACAGAAAACATCATTACATGCTCCATCCTGAAGCCAGTTATCTGCTGCAGCAGGTTGTAAATTGCTGTAATCAGTGCCCGGTTGAGCTGGCAAAAAGTCATCTCCGGAAAGCGCTTGTTGGGCTTGTCCGGTATCTTCACCTGCATCAGTTTGCGATTCCGATCCATCCTTAAAGTTTGAATCTGTCTGTGATTTTTCCTCAAAATCATTAAGTGCTTCATCATAAAGATTTTCAGCAAAACAGAAATTTGGATTAACCCCAAAATCTTCTTGTAACAAAGGAGTATCTCCTTCCGAAGAGTCTTCCGTGAGTCCCTGGCCTGTTTGGCCAACCTGCCCTGGACCTTTGGTTCCGTCTGGTCCGGTAAGATTTGCCTGCGTTCCGCCAGCCTGTCCAACCTGAGCAAGTCCATCATTGAAAGCAGAGGTATAGGATCTTCCAATATCGATCGGATTAGTGTGAAGGAATAAAATTTCTTCAATAATCTCCAGATCATGAATCAAATCAAAACCAGAATCACCAACGTCTCCATTCGCAAAAATTTCACTCGTTTCCACCTGAGCCTGAATATTAGCTTTCAACTGAAGAATTTCCCGCTTAAAGGCATACTCCTGTTGAATCTCAACAACCTTCAGCTGTAACTCTTCCTGCGTTAGGCCCGGTTTCTTTTGGGCAATAATGTCATAGTTTCCATTCACAATCTTATACATTTCGGTCTCTTCAAGACCATATTTCCCAGCAGTTTCCTTGCTTGCCTGCCTTTGTGGCTGGATCTCGGTTTTGCTATAAATCGTCAGATACAGATCCTGTCCCACCTCCGCCGGATCATCTTCCCCAAAAGAGGTCGTCCAGTCAGCATTCGGATCAGCCCCGGTTGCCTCAAGAAGTTTTGAAAAAAGTCGTGCTGTACTAAACGGAACGTCCGCTTCATCACAGGAAAATTGACCTTCCCCACCACAGGACATTGGATCATCCTGCCCAAAAGTGATCATCGGATGCAATGCCGACGAGGCAAACATGAAAAATCCAAGAATGTAGAGAAGTTTTTTCATTATGTACAAGCAGTGGTAGTGGCATCAATAAACTTGGCAGGGAACTCTTCAACCTGGTGGCGAACCTCGATCATCTTGTCACGGTATTTCACCAGATCCTGATAGATTTCAATAAAACGAACATGCATTGGCCATGCCGTTTTAAGTTCATTGTAAGCAGAAAGAGTCTGATCCAGCGCACGCTTTGCAACATCAATCTCGCGATTAATCGCATCAACGCGTGCACTTACTTCTAAAGCTTTTTGATACTGAAGAGTTTGTTCAAACTGTTGTTCATTTTCTTCACCAACGATCAATGCATTCCCGTAATCCTGATAAAGACTTTCCTCCTGAACCGTATCAAAAATCTTATCCCGTCGGCAGTTTAAAGCCTGAGCATACTGCAAATATCCGTCACCATTGGTCGTGTCAGAAATCATATTCGCAGCAACGCAGAAGGTGCTGTAATTTTTCCGATTCTCATCACAGAACTGTTTCATCGCATCCAGATTGCCGGCATCATCGGGTAGATCTGGAGGAAAGCTATTTTCTGGAACAGATTTTGATTCCGCGTTCTGTTTGGTAATCATCTCTTTAATGTACGTATTAAACTTTTCATTCGTTCGTTCATGATAGGTTGTCATAATCGTTTCCAGAGAAAGCTCCGGATTAGTATAAATATTCTTACTTTCCGCAGATGGATCATACGCACAAAGATCAGTTCTTCGTGGATCTTCCTGGCTTTGTGCCTGCGTTGTTACCGCGGCAAAACCCATGAATCCTGCAAGAAATCCAAGAAGACTAATGCTGATTGTAAGAATAATTTTTCTCATACTATTTATTGCATTGTTTACTGATATAGCACGGAAGTTTGTCGGCAAAAGTATCCAGGTGCTTCTTCATAGTGATGAAACTCTGATACAAATTTCGAAGTTGACCATTGATTGACTGATATTTTTGGAGGAGCGCTGTTGTTTTCTTCACGGTCGAAGTGGTTATAGCCTTTTGTTCCAGCGTGTCACGTGCAACCCGAAGAGCTTTTTCAAGGATGTCCCGACACTCCCCAAGTTCCAGTCCTTCGCTCAATTGGAGCGCTCCCTGGTATGGGAAATAGTTATTATATCGACCATACAAGCTCGCCCGAAAATCTGTATAACGGGCGAAAGCATCATCCAGAAGAGAAGTTGTTGAACTCTTATTATTAAAATGTGATTCCATCCATTCGTTATAGCGCGGTACCTCAGTAGCCAAAAAAGCCGTTAAGTCAGCCTGGCAAAAGTAGTTTTCCTCGCCTTCAGGTGCGGCACTTTGGGCAGGTGTATCGGTTGGAGTCTGTTGGGCCTGCAAAAATTGAACAGAATTACCGACACAAAGGAGAATAACAAGCGCAATCATCACCGCAGTCGGGTGAAAATGCGATCGAATCCGTGCAAACCAGTTGTTATGTTCTTGTTGAATCATATCTAACTATTATATCAGGAATCTTCCTCTTCAGGAATGGCTGTAATCTCAACAATATTACTCTTACTGAAGATTTCCGAATCATCTTCATTCGAGATCACGGCAAATACTTTGTCTCCAGGAATAATGTCAGCCGTGTGCTCAATCGCCGAAGGACATGGACACTGCAAACATTCATCCTGAATGACATAAATGCCTTCTTCAAGGTCAGAACGAGGATCAATCAAGTCATCGGCAGGGAAGAGCGGATCGGTACCTCGACCAACTTCCGCGCCATCATTCACGCCACCATCATCAGTATCAGGATCAAAAGGATCGGTTCCGTACGTATTTGTTTCATCAAAATCTGAAAGTCCATCACCATCACTATCACCATCATCACGTGGATTCAATGGATTTGTTCCGAGAATAAGAACTTCATCGCCATCACTCACGCCACCATCATCAGTGTCTGGATTTTCCGGATCAGTATCATAAATGTTCGTTTCCGCGCGGTCAGTGAGTCCATCGCCATCGGTATCAATTGGATCATCAATCGCATCGAGTGGATTGGTGGCTTTTTCCACTTCATCCCCATCATTCACGCCACCGCCATCGGTATCTGGGTTTCGAGGATCAGTTCCATGCCGATACTCATCCAGATTTACAAGCCCGTCACCATCAGGATCGTTATCAGCATCACTTGGGTCAAAAGGATCAAACCCAAACTTATTCTCCCAATAGTCTGGCATGCCATCACCATCAGAATCGATCAAACTACAATCGTAAACCTTAAGAACCCGATCAGCCATGGCAATAAATTCACCACGGGTCACCGGAGCAGAAGGGTTCGCAGACTCATCAGCAGTGAGGATAAAGAGGTCCCGCAGAGCTTCTGCATCAACAAGGTAAGGGTTTAAATCTTGTCCCACTTCAATGAAGGCGTCATACCACGGAATAGTAGTCGCCACAGTATTCAAAGAAATAATCTGTTCACGTTCAAGCGCTTCCAGAATGACCTTCACGGTTTCAGCCTTGGAAATTGGATTGTCCGGACGGAACGGCGTTGCGCCAGTTACAGGATCAATCTCTCCAAGATATCCGGTCACAAAACCTTGGAAATTCGCCTCACGAACAACAGGGTAATACCAAGGTAAACCACCTGGAGTGTAAGGAATATCGGTAAAGGTTGATGGTCCCTGGTAAGCCGCCGGTCGTGGAATAATACAGAATGTATCGAGCATAATCTTCGAAAACTCTGCGCGGCTCATATTTTCTTCAGGACCAAAGTTAAGAGCATTACCACTTGGAATTCCTTGAAGAATATTGCGTTGGTTCAGGTTCACAATCGCGTCATAGTAAGGATGGCTCGAATCAACATCTGCAAAAGGGGAGTCGGCTGGTTGAGTTGGGCTGCGACCATAAATAAGCTCTTCAGCATCGGTGAAGCCGTCGCCATCAGTGTCAGGGTTGTTCGGATTCGAAAGCGCCCGATACTCTTCAAGGTTGGTAAGACCATCATTATCTGGATCTTCCTGAGCATCCGATGGATCATTAATATTAAGGCTGTAAACCAGTTCCCATTGATCCGGCATGCCATCACCATCACTATCAAAAAGTGGACCACGTCCGCCTCCCTCCACGAAGAGTTTAAACTTATCCGCAGGAACAAACTGGAGCCCATCGCCACTATTCACGGCAATAAAGAACTCGGCAATAACCACTGGCGCGCCATCGCCATCATTCATCAAAACCTGAATCACCAATGGATCACTTAAGTCGTTCGCCGGCCTTAAGCGTAAACTCATACGCTGATCAAAAATATAGAAATTACCACCAGTATCCACCAGCGCCGCACGTACCTCGTCATCACCACTACCAGAAACAATCTCTGTGGCCCCCGGCCAATTAACATCATCAGTTGGAATCATTCGCATTTCAAACGAATCGAGCGGATCAATATCCTTAATATGCACGCCTTCAAACAACGCCACGGTCGCTTCATCATATGGAAAATCAGAAGGATCAATCGTTGTGTCAGTATTAATATCCGGTACCAGGAACATGGTCAGAATGACCTTCTCATCTGGGCCAACCACTACAATTCGTGTTGGCAGAAGTGGTATTTCTGCCGGCAATACATCAATACGATAGTCATCATCGTATAAAACAATGCGGCCAGTCTCCGGATTAATTTCACCAATCGCCTCACCGGCATCATTTTTAATAACTAAAGTATCATCCAGGTTCAGATCCAGAATCTCAAACTCACCAGACTCATTCGTGAAGTATTTACCATTTTCATCAGCCGAATCAGTGACGATCTTTTCAATCACACCCATACGATCCCGTAGTACAGAAACGGGAATTTCACTCTCTGCCGGATCCGTGCTTCCGGAAATCGTACCACTTTCCGCCGCAGAACTATCCAGAGAAATCTCCGGAACATAAATGGAAATAGTAATTTCCTGTCCGGCAACATTAAGCGCCTCATCCATCACGTTCAATTTCACTTTTCGTTGATCCAGATCGCCATACGGACCAAGAACAAAATGTGGATCATCCAAATCATTTGCCGGGTCTCCATCTCCATCAAAGTCGACCAGAACATTCAGATCATTTCCAAGATTTCGGTCATTGGTCGGATCTCCATCATTGTCATCATCAATCTCCAGATTGGTATCAATCCAGTATCCGATAATATCTCCCTGCGTATCAAATGATCCACTCGCATCAATCTCTAATGGTTTGAAGATGGCGATCTGTTTTTCTGTCGCGCCGGCATTTGGGAATGGACGTTGGTCATCAGCACAAATAGATGGCGCCATCAAAGCCGTTGATGACATGGTGCTGCGTCGGCCAAGCCGGTCAAAAGCCTGAATCCGCGCATAGTAGAATCCATTCGGAACCGTAAGATTGGCTGTTGGACTATCGTTGCTGAGGAGCTGTTCAACGTACAACTCTTCACCGGCAAACAGTCGCAAATACGATCCATCCAAAAGCCGCACTGTTCCAGTTCCGCCATCAACAGATTTCAATGTGGATCCAAAATCGATCATCATACCTTCCACAACTGGCATCTTTTCAACAAAATCTTCAGGATTAATCACCTCTACAACACCAGCAACAATGTCCAGAGAAACAGTTTCGGTATAAATATTTGGCAACTCAAATGCTGTTCCCTTTGGCAGAGTTATCTCACCTTCCTGCCTTCCGCCTTGATCAATTCGGATCGTTGAATCAGCAAGTGTATGAATAATTTCCCGCGGTGAAACGGTGGCAGCCCCCGTCTCCGGCACCACAATCCGTCGTGCAAATCCATCCACCAGAGCAGTGCCCACAACATTTTCAGCAACCGCATATGAACGATAAATAATCTCTGGAACAAGGGATGCGTTTTCTGGAATAAGCTCCTCTCCACCAAGTAAAGACTCGTCCTGAAGAACATAGCCAGCCCGTCTGGTTGCCCCAAGCCCTCCCTGGGTAAAGGCATCTGGCGCGGTTTTATACGTTACTTCGTATCCAGACAAATCAGGGTCACTGGATCCGGTCCAGGCCAATTCAACGGCCTGGTGATTGCTGTAGCTCGTTGCAAAATCGTTCACGGCCGGCTCGTTCGGAAGAATATCTTGAAGCGCCACCACGCGCGGCTGATCCCCAATCAATACCGGCACCTGCGGCACATCATGATTCTTTTTCAAATAAATATTGCTGCCATAGGAGTACACAATGTCGCTATCGGAATCGTTATCGATATCAATGAACTCCAGCCACGAATCCTGATCAGCTTCATCAATATAATTAATCAACCGTTCATTAATCTGTTTTTCATGATTGAGGATGAAGATACCCTTATTCGCCGTCGCAGGCTCTTCCATCCCCGTTGTTCCAGGAGCATCAGTCACGCCAACATCGGCAAGTAGCCTCAAGCTTCCCTGCAGATCTTCTTTCACCTCCTGACCATACGAAGTCAGGCCACTACCAACAATCTTCAAAGTATTGGATTTCGGTTGCGAACTATTCACAATTGGCTCAGTTGAAGCAAGTTGTATACTCTCTTCTTCCGCAATCAGCCGGTTAGAAATGAACAGATCATTTTCATCGGGAACAAGGTCGTCCAAAGTGTTGGCCTGGGCCAAAAGTCGCCCCATGGTTCTCAGGTCATCACTTGTTCCAATCGTTGCATCAATGTTTTCCTGTTCAGTTGTATAGTCGAGCATAGCATTTCGGAGCGCCACCCAACGTTGCTGACTTTCAAATTCAGCTTGAGGATTCGCAGCAATCGAAGCCTTTAATTCAGCAGTATCACGGTTCAAAAGCGGATCATCATTGTTGAGTAGGCGCTGGCTGGCAACAAGTTGAATATCCTCAACCTCTTCTGCCATTTGAGCATACTTTTCAGCATCACGTTCAAGAGCTCCATATGTTTGAAGGAGCGCGGCAGTTGCTTCACCCAGGGCCGGATGCACGGCAGTTAGAGTATTTACATCGGCACTCAAGTCGACTTCAATATTTTCATCAATTGGAGATTCAGGCTGCAAAATATCATCGGCAACAGCAGCATTTTGTGCAGCGGTTTGGTTTAAAACTTTCACAAGATCGGTCGCGATTGAGTTCCAGTCATCGGCAACAGCCTTCACAGTGTCAAAAATTGGATTAAAGTCGAGCTGGAAGTTCAAAATTCCAATAATCTCAATACGATCAACATAGTCGTATTCAATCGCCGGAAGTTGGAAATTAAGGCCAAGATCAATCGGCAACAGCGGAGAAAGCGGACGCTCAGTCAGCTGCTCAATTTGCGATTTCAAAAGATATTCCGGCACAGGAATCAATCCCTTCTTAATCAAACAAAGAATTCGAATAATCTTCTTCAAAATTGAGATCACTGCCTTAATACTCGCGGGGAATTCAGGCACCTTTGGTGGAGGTGGAATATCCGGGAGTGTTGGAAGTGGTAGAGGAGGAAGATCCGGAAGTTCTGGCAGAGTTGGCGGTTCAGGAAGTACAGGAATTCCTGGAAGTTTCACCGTTAATGAAGGCAGATCCGGCAATCGGAACCGTGGAAGTTTTGGAATAATCAATGGTTCCGGTCGGAATCGAACATTTGGCCACACAACTTTCAATCCAACCTGAATTTGAGACAGATCAATGTAGATGTCTGGAAGTTTCGGGAACGGAATAACTGGGGGAGATGGAATCACCGCAAAAATCCGAACAATCAACTCCATCAGCGTAAAGCGCGCTGTTGAACACTTATCACAAGAAGCCTGATACTCAATCATCAGATCAACGAGCAGCCGCCAGTTGGCAATCGTTTCTTTCACTTTTCGAATCATCTCAATCCACGCATCAATACGGGCCTGCTGCTTATGGATGTACCCACCGGTATAGTTGATAATCGCATCCATATAACAAATGAGCGCGTATGCGTACTTCGATAAAATCGTTCTCCATGCCAAAATTTGCCGTGGAAACTCTTTCCATTTTTCAAGAATCTCAATATTTTTCTCCACGCTCTTAATAAGATCATTGGCATCCAGAAGGAGTTTGTCACAGATAGTCTGCTGCTGGCTCGATTCATCGCACGTCCAAATCTGCTTCACGCGTTCAACTTCGGCCTTGGCATCAACCACCCACTGTTGGGCATCCCGCTGGACTTTTTCAATCTCACGCCGTGTGAGCGCCGGAATCTTAATCAAAATATCACGAGACTCAATCTGAATAAGTGGAATTGAGTTCATGTAACTCAGCACCTCACGGAAACTTTCCCACTCTTTGGCCTTCGGAAACTCCCACGCAGGTTTCACTTCACCAGACCCATTCTGGTTTGCTGTGTCTTGAGGAACAAAAGCTCCCACAAGCGTTGTTGGATCCGGATAAATAAAGTAAATATCCGGAAGATCTGTGAGTTTATTAATAACCTCTTCTGTTTGTCGATCCAGCCAGTTGGTCAAAACAGCAGGGAATCCTGGTATGCGGAAATTCGTCTGCACCGAGGCTCTATACTGATAGTTCCCCAGCGAAGCACTTCCCTCAAAACCACCAGTCGATGTTCGTCCACTTGCATCAGCCGCACCTTCAACACTTCCATCAGAGCTAATAGCAGAGATGCTTTCACCAAGACCCTGAGCAAAAGAGCCGGCTGCTGAAATCGCACCATTAATGCTTCCTGCAATCTCATCACAAAGGCCGCTTGGCAAAAGATCAGTGATCTTAAACGCCCAACATTGACCAGCCAGATATGGTCCCAGACAAATTCCGGTCGCCAGACTTCCGGTGAGTGTTGGTGAAAGATAGATTCGACCACCGGTAGAACCTTGATACGGACTCGGAGGCCAGACAGGAACAATGCTCGGAACACCCCATCCAAATACCGGCAAACCTGGATCAAATCCACTCGGAATACCCATAGCATTAATGGCACCTGGAGCAAGGAATGCAAAGTTAATCGGCATAGGGATACATCCACTGCTACACGTAAACGCAGCAATAGCCGACTCAATTGTATCGCCAATCTCATCCAGCGCACCTTCAGGATTAAAGCTTCCAGAAGGAGCCTGCTCTTCCTGATAGTTCTGGACCACATCCGGCACGCCATCAAAATTTATATCAATCGGCAGTTGGGCGAGATCAATCCCATGCGCAGGCTCCGGAGTATCCGGTGGCAGTGGATCTGGAGTAACATACGTATCATAAAGAACTTTATTTGTACCAGGATCTGCCCCCGTAGAGTAATAATAAACCATCTTACCTGTTGGATTTCCTTCAGGTGTGGCACCGATATCACCAAGATCATCATTCAGGTACCCGGTATTCAAATCGTCGCCAACCACAATCTTCACCCGTGGCGTTTCCTGAACCTCTACCCGGTAGGTAATGGTTCGGATAGCATCGGCTGGCATATTTCCAACAAGGAAAATATACGGATGTACACTCTGCCCTGACTCCGTAACATCAAAATTAGTACATCCACTACAAGTAATACTCTCTTCATCCACCTCAACATTACCAGCAATAACATCGCTTACCATCACATTCGAAATGGTCTGTCCGCTGGTATTTCTAAGTGTAATCGTATACTCAACTTCATCACCACGGGCAGTAACATTTGCCGGAGGCGTCAAATCCTGAGCCCGCTTTTCCGATTGCAGTCCAAGAGCTGGATCCAGATCCAGATAGACAAAATCTTTCTGTGCCATTTCCGGTAACGTCCCCCCACTTGCCTGAACCAGATCCCCACCATTCAAAATAGCATCATTAATCGCGCTTAATTGATCCTGTTGGTCAGGAAGAACATTTGTCCCGGAGGTTGGGATATTGAAAGTTACAAAATTCACATCATCACTAACATCATCCGGTGAATTAAAAGGACTTCCATCATATCCAACCAGCACTTCTGTTTTCAAATTATTACCCGGTTCAATACTAATACCAAGCGATCCAATTAACTGACCAAAGGTTTCAAGTGAGCCGCCATTATTATAAAAAACACGGACCGCCCCGGTATCATCAGACGTAATCAAATCCGGGAAAGAGTCTTTATTCAAGTCAAAACTCTTCAACATATACACACGATTATCCGCATCAAACGGATTCAGCTGAAGATAGTTTCGCACAAAATTGCCACCGAAATTCTTATAAAAATTGATACAAACCTCCCCTTCACGGCAGCTGTCCTGAAGAGCCACAACCAGATCCTCCTGACCATCCTGGTCAAAGTCATCACTGGCCATGCTCACAATACCATTCGGAAAATCCAGGAAAATTCCCTTATCTTCAAACTGCGGATACCCTTCATTATTCTGTAAAAGTCGAACCTCTCCACTTTCATACACTACCAGAATATCATCACGACCATCACTGTTGTAATCAATAATATTCATCTCCTTCACCGGTTGATCACCGGCAAAAATCTCCTGACCAATATCACGGGTAAAGCCGGTATCATTGGAAGCCGACTGTTTATTATCAATCCGCACAGTTGGATCTCCAAGCACAATACCAACCTCGGAAGCATATGGAAGATTCGATTCTCCAACCGAATTACCAGCCGCAAAAAGAAGCATGTGCTTATTGTCACCAGTAAATCCAATGCCCGGAACCTCATCCGATTTCTCTAAAGAAAGATAGTTCAAACCTGGAGCCTGGCTGGCATCCAGCTCTGTGGTGGTATCCACAATAAAGAGACCTTTTGGCAGTGCTGTTGAGTTTCCGGAATAAGCAATCTCGGTATCAATAGTCGATGATGAGCTAAGGATTCGAACATATGCACCAGGATTTAAAGTGCCATTTTCATTACTGATTGATGCATCACTTTGAACAAGTGTCACATTGGTAAAGAGATCAGTCGGGAACGTAATGTCCAGAACTTCCGATCCGCGATCGGTTATGAGAAAGCGCAAATATGGCCCTCCGTAATCATCGAACATTACATGGAAATCGTTATTCAAAACATACATATTACCTTTATGATCAATGCGGAAAACCTCATTGCCATTCTTCAAATAACTAACGCCCTGGTCTCTTTCCAATAGTTCATAATCTTCACTTTCAACAACCGATTGAATAAAAATTCCACTACCACTTTCATCCACAGTAGCATCCGGACTTAGCACTTTCGCACGTGTCTGAACTGTTGGGATCAGTGCCACTTCAACGGCATCTTCATCACTTTCAAGATCACGAACAATCAAACGGTTTGGATAAACAGATCCATTGTGAGGAATGACAGAAACCTCAAGTCGCCCAGGATCAAAAAGTTGAATCTGCCCACTTGGAAGTACATTCATAAGCCGACCATAAGGCTTTGGTTTACTCAAAAGTGAAACAACAGCCTGTGCTTTACTCAAAACTTTTTCAACACTTTGTGTTTGAGTGTTTGGATCAGTAACAACCCGATCATCACCGGCAAAAAGCATCCATCCTCCAAGATAATCCTCAGCAAAAACATTTCCAAAATCACTTCCCAGCATTGATGCGAAGAGAACATGAGGGGTCATCGCATTCAAATCTTCAGCCTTAAATTTCTTTACAGCCTGAGTACTTAAAACACCCGGAATCAGACCGGAAGATTCAGCGACCAGATTCACAGGTCCGGTTAAATCTTTCCCACGAAGGATGATGGCAAACTCACCATTATTGGCTTGAACGGTTGAAGGCGTCTGGAATTGAGCATAGAGCTTACTGGTATCAGTCAGTTTTACAGAGACCTGTGTGGAAGAATCGTTCCAGGCAAAATTTCCATCGTTGTCATAGAGTTTTCCATGAATTTCAAACAGCGCGCTTGGATCACTATCCATTTTCTCTTCATTGGCCTCAAGAACAATGTAAGCGGCCTTTTTCGGGAGAACAGTCACAACCGTGTTAATTGGAGCAAAACCTTCTGCTGTTGCAGAAATAGTAGCTTCACCAGCCTTATTCGAAGCGCGGAATGGAATAGAAGTACGTCCATTCACAATCTGCACAGGATTTGTTCCGAGCAGTTCCCCAAGCTCTGGATTCAAAAGTTGGAACTGTGCGGTTCCCTGGAAATCAGAAACAAGAGAGCCTCCAAAATCCTGAACCTGAAGTTCAAGATTCGTCGTACTCGCGTAATCTGAAAGGATTGTATCGCTACCTGGACTCAAAACCAATTGAATATCATCACGAGATTGAACAGTTCCCTGGCTTGTAACAGTCGGATCAGTAGGAGAAGCATCTTCAGCAAGATCTTCCTCAGTCGGTTCAAAATATGAAGCCTGAACTGTAATATTTCCGGAAAGTTCGGTCGATGTCACAACCAGATCATAATCGCCGGTAATGGTTGAAACCTGCAAACCATCCATATTTGGATCTTCATCCAATGATTCATCAACCGTTCCCGGACCATTCACCTCAAAGGTCAAAGAGGTAATATCGTTATTCACCAGATTTCCATGCATATCCAAAACTTCAACATGAACAACGGATGTAGAAAGTCCACCAGTACGAATAACAGGCGAAAGCGGAAGAACTAAAATCTCTGCCGGCTCAAGCGGAGTCACGTAAATCGGCCGCTCATCAACCGGATAAAACTGCCCGTCAATCTCCGCGGAAGCAATAAACTCGCCGGCATTCGTCGTCGACCGAACCTCTGTTTCCGCCTCACCATTCAAAGCAATAACATTTGCCGGTTCAAGCACAGCAGATCCATTCCCATCCTCGGCAAAGAATCGAATAATACTGGTAGAATCATTTTCATTCACATCACCATTTTCATCCAAAATTGAAGCCTTCAGGAACAGTCGGCTTGAGCCATCGGCAGGCATTTCATCCAGATACTCAATAAAATCTTCTTCTTCACTCGCGTCCGTTTGCTGGAAGAAATAGTTATCAAAAACAGTGTCCCCAACAACATAGCCACCCTCATCCTGGGCGGCAGGAGTGGTGTCATCATCACCGTTCAAAGGATCAATCACCTTAATAATTTCATCACCATCCTGTACGCCACCGTCATCGGTGTCTGGATCGTTTGGATCTGTGCCATAACCATACTCTTCCAGATTTGTCAGACCATCTCCATCTGGATCATCATTGGCATCACTTGGATCAAATGGATTTAAACCATGTAAATTTTCCCATTCATCAGGCATGCCATCCCCATCGCTATCAAAAGCAGCCTCTTCTTCCGGTACCTCTGGGAAATCATCATCCGCAAAAAGAGGATTCGATCCACGCAAAACCTCATCACCATCACTAACGCCACCACCATCGGTATCAGCCTTCACCGCAGAAGTGGTAGATATAAACTTTTCATAGTTGTCCGGAAGGCCATCACCATCCTGATCATTCGCCTGACAATCATACAATTCGGTAAGCTGTGTCACCATAATGGCAAACTCCCGTCGGGTAATATTACCTTCAAGCCATGCGATAAAATCACTATTTGGAGTTGCAATTTGCTGATCAAACCAGGCCTTAAATTCAGCTGGCCCAAGTGTATCAAGTTCTGTAAAGCGCGCCCGTGGGAACAGTCGCAGCTGCTGTGCGGACAACACATAGTTATAGTGCCACGGCTTGCCGGCAGTATTATTATCGGCAAGTGTAAGGCCTTCAAACTCTTCCTGCGCTGTTTCCAGAATAACTTTGGTTGCCTCCGCGCGACTGATTGAATCTTTCGGAAGATAGTACCCGGTATTCGGGCTGCCCTGATACCCGGAAATAATTCCCTCATTTTTCGCATGTTTCACGCAATAAAGCAGCTCTTCAGAAAAATCTGTATCCGGAAATGGATCTGGATTATACAGACCATCAATCGCAAATTTCACTTTCTCATCAAAATTTGTACACTGCACGCACACCGCTCCAAGATTCAATTGTACAAACTCTTCACGAGTCAAAAGATCATTCGGGCGGAAGGTTCCATCTTCAAATCGTGAAATAATTCCCCGACGGAAGAGTTCCAGAATATCAGTGAAACCTTGCATATCTTTCGTCAGATCCGTAAAGAGAATTGCGTCAGCAAAAGCCGGATCATAGTTGTTTAAAATCTCCTCTTCATCTTCAAATCCATCACCATCGGTATCAGTATTTCGTATGTCCAGACCCAGAACAATCTCTTCCAGGTCAGAAAGTCCATCCCCGTCAGTGTCTGGAATCTGAACTTGAGCATGAGCAAAATTAACATTCAAAACCATGCTCAAAAGTTGATTCAAAGCATCGGCAACCAGATTGAATTCACTATAAGCACCTTCTTCCCCCAGAACCTCAATCCGTGGGAAATCAGCACCAATATAAATATCAAACAGTGATTCAGAACCCTTACGAACCTCAAAAACAACCGGATCAAGACTCGAAGAAATCTGCTTCAATGTCAGGTCATAGTCCTCCTTAAGGAACACATTTCCAAGACGATCAACAATACCAAACCGGTCACCATTTTCAGTCAAATACACACCACCAGCATGAAACTGAGCATCATCATCCACAAACTCAACTTCAAACTCATCCTCAGCCAGATCCTTAATATGTACACCGTTCAGCGATTCAAAAGTATTAAAATATGAAACATCTTCACTATCCAGGAAGATCGGATCCTCTTCACTCGCCACAAAGAACACCGATGCAACAATAGTATCCGAAGCCGTCTCTTTCACCGCCAATCGTACCGGCTTATCTCCTTGTGACGGCAACACCTCAAGTTCAAACCGGTTATCTTTAATGTTCACAAGACCTGTTAAACCATCAACCTCGGCGATGATATTTTCCTCATCATCAAGAATGATAAATCCGGTCGAACCAGCCTGATCAAAAAGTGGACCACTATTTTTTTCATAAGAAACAAGCCGAATCTTGCGGCTGGTTGATGCCAGAGTTTCACTGTCTGGTGTGATGCCAGCCTGATTCGTTGCAGTAGCAGTCACAACAAACGATCCAGAAACATCGGTTGGTAAAATACGGAATTCAGCCCGTCCACCCTGAAGCCGGGTAGGATTGTTCGATGCAATGCTGGCCAAACTTTCGTCATCTACGGACAGTTCAATTTCTGTAAAACTATTGGTTGTCTGGAGTTGGCCAACGGCAGAAAGACCTTCAACAGAAACGGTAATAACATTACTTGAGCCGGTTTCAACAATTTGAGGATCTCCACTTACTCGCAATTGTGCAGTATTTTCAGCACCATCAGGAATACCATCCCCATCATTGTCAGGACTACTTGGGTTGCTGTCCTGATCGTCCGGAACACCATCTCCATCCAGATCTCCAGCTGCCAGGAGTTGATCATAGTAGTCACCAGGAGAATCAGAAATACTACATGCCGGCGCAACTGAGTAGGTACTCACATTGCTCACCGTATCATCCACCCATTTTAAAATTTCCGGAAACCAGATCGGTACCAAAATTCCTTCCAAATAATCAGAAACATCATCACCTCCACTACTTCCGCCAGCATTTTGACCACCTGGTTCAGTTGGAACAGGCCCTTCATGATTCATAGCCTGCAGGAATTCCAGATCAGCTTCCGCATCTGGAATATCCCCATTAAAATTCATAAAAACCGTATCAGCATCCCCATCAGCAACAAAATAGAGCGATTCATAACCCCGATCTGTATCTCCAACAAAAGCCGTAGTAAGTGGATCCAAATAGGTCTCCATTACATAAACATGCTTGTCATCAATATTCATTGCTTTCCACTTGTACGCATCATCCAATTTCTCCGCATTGGCACCTACCAGAGAGGTTAGATCATTCGGATCGGTATAAACATCCTGCATACCATCCACAATGGCCGTTAGTTTTCCATCAATATCCAAAGCCACACTGGTCTGACTCGCAATCTGCTTTAACTCTTCCTCCTTCTGTACCAGAATGGCGCGAGCCTCTTCAATACTGTTCGCTGCAAAAATATTCGGATACCGGATCTGCTGTAAACGCCCCAACTTATCCACAAAACTGAAATATCGTGGATTATCCATTGGGATACTCTGTGGAGATTGCGATTTTGGTACCAGTTCACCCTTATCGTTCGTGTTATAGCTGACAGCAAGTGTTTCCAGATTCGGATTATCATGAGAAACATATGAGGTCAGATAGATAGGATCCCCATTAGAATTTTTCGCGATCACAGTATCAACATCAAACTCCAAACGTTTAATACCAGGGAAAGCTTCTGGTGATTCATCAAAAACATACGTTTTATCTTTGCTTAAAATCGCGGCACCAACCGCTTGTGGATCACTCGGATCAATCCCATATTGCGGATCACCCTCACCATACTCATCCACAAAACCGTTATTATTATTATCGATACCATCAACCTGACCCCATTTTCGGGCAATATCAGCAAGCGTTAAAACATTGGTTCCATCATCAAAAATTACTGTTTGGCTCGGGAATAAATACGGTGAACCCGGCTTTGGAACAAGGTTTTTCGCCGCATCATTATCATAATCATCCAGAAGATTGAGATAATTATCCACCTCAGCACGGTAATCCAGATAACGATCCTCTTCTTTAAAATCATAGCAAGCAGTTTCAGTTGTTGGGCTGTCTTCATTCGTGACCTCTTCTGCACCCAAAAGATCAAACAAAGAGAAAAGTGCCCGATCTTCAAAGCAACGTTCTGGAGAAAAATAGTTCAATGCAGTACAACCGGCATAGAAAGAATTGGTCAGATCATCATCAAACACATTGCGGAGATGATGAGCCTCAACCAAAATCGAACTTGTTGGTGAAAGTCCTTCACTACCGCGCAAAAGTGAACAATCTTCAATCGTTTTCAAATCCGATCCCAGTCGACCATTCACCAGAATAGCATCAGAATAGAATGGATCCTGCCCAAAATTAATATACGAATAACCCTTTCCAGAAACCTCCGAATCATCAGGCAATGTAATATCAGCACTAAATGATGAATCTTTTAAAAGTGGCGTTGGCTTTTGAAGTTGATCCCCGGAAAGAACATTATTCGGATCATTCACAATGATATCAATCTGATCTTCAACAGCGTCATTCACAATCTTCAGATACTTTCGTGTGAGTTCATCCTTAATCGTAATGTAGGATGGGACATTCGCAACGTCACTACGGTGTTTAATTTCTCCACCGACATTAAAAGTCACATTAGGATTGTATCGACCGGTAGATGTCGCCCAGTCATTTATGTTGGAATAGAATTTTTCGAAAAGTTTGTCGTAACTCATGGCCAGCTGATCAATCAGCGGCTTGGTTTGGGCATCTGGAATAGTTTTTGTTGAGTCACTATCAACCGCACCACTCGCGCCCTGGTCCTCATCAGTTTTTCCATCTCCATCATTATCGTTGTCAGCAAGACCATCTTCTTCAATTAAACCATCTTCATCATCATCAAGTGGAGACTCTTCATCAATCCATTCGCTTGAATTTGGCAATGGCAACAACCTCAGAAAAGGAATCGGACTCGCGACAAAATCCAAAGGAACACTCACCGGATTTTCCGGATCAGTCGGCAAATCTCCACCTGGAGTCAAAGATCCATACTGCCTCTCATAACCATTCGGATACCCATCACTATCAAAATCATAGGAATCCAGATCTTCATCAACACCGCATTCCCCACTACATCCATCACCATTCATGTCACCCGGCTGATCTTCATCAGTTTTCCCATCCCCATCAGCATCATTATCATCCGTCGTATCTTCATCAATCAACCCATCCAGATCATTATCAATCCCTATAAATGGATCTCCGTCGTCTTCATCAATCCCATTATCTACAACGCCATCGCCATCATTATCAATACTGTCAGCTACAAAATATTTTGAATCCGGTTTTACATTATAAAAATTATTCACAATCAACTCTTGCCCCGGAATACTACAATCTTTCAGTTGATTCGGAATATTTGGAACAATGTCACAAATACCAAATCGACCTTCATCCGGCTCATCAATCTGACCATCATTATCATTATCGATTCCATCCGCCAGGCCATGAAGCGGACTTCCTGCTTCAGCATCGCCATCATTATCCACACCATCCGCTGGGTCTTCATCAATTTTTCCATCACCATCATTATCAAAACCATCCCCTGGCTGGAGAGACTCTTCATTCTCACCAAGAAGGTATGAAAGCAGATGTTTATTGTAACGATAGTACGAAAGATCTTCCCATATTTCCAGATACTGGAGGTAATTCTGGAAACCCTGTTTGTCCATTTGTTCAAATTCACGAATGAAATCCATGAAGAAAAGTTTCTTTGAAAACTGCGTGAAGTCAGCATTCCCATTATGGTAAAGGTGATTTTTGTCCAGGAATTCGGCCAGAAGCTCTTTCCCTTCTTCCCCTCCAACTGGTGGACGAATAACACCATGCCACACATCAGCTTTGGGATTGATTACATTTGAGTTGGCCAGATATTGACCACTCGCCCGGTCAAAGGTGTACACTTTATCTTCAAAATCAGTGTAGGGGAGCATGCTCACCAATGGATTTCCATTCTTGTTTACTACCGGCATTGGAACATTTCCGATCAAAACAACTCCCGCAAGTTTGGTGACCATCCCACTTGAACCATCGCCTTCAAAGTAGAGCCGCTCAAGGGAATGAGCAATGTCCTCCACCTGCTCAACCTGGCTTACCGGAATAACAGTAGCCTTGGTATACTCTTGTGATCGTTGTGCGTCCAAAGCATATCGAACCACGCGATCAGAAAGTTTTTGTGTGGTTAGCTCACTATAATCTGCCGAAATACCTGGATAATCCTTCGTTTCATTCATCAGACCCTCTTCCACCAAAACGGCAATAATCCCAACATGCATTTGTGGTTCACTGGATTGCTCCTCCTCATTCAGTCCAAAAACAATCGGATTCAACTGCAGAGCCTGAGCAACTGGAGATCCAACAGCCTGAAAAAGCGTAAAAAAGAGAAGAAAACTTGCGATAATCCGGTGCTTCAAGCGATGTTGTAGGGAAGAAAGGTACATGCCACCTCTTAAGGATCTTTCTATTATACCAAAAAAAGCCATTTTTTGGTATAAATAAGCCGAAAAATGGCAGCAAAAATCACAAAAATAGCTCACTTTTGATTGACGAGTAAGCTCAAATATTCTGTAAACATATTTTTACTCAAAAGAGGAACACAAAAAAGGCCCGCACCCCTTTCGGGGGCGGGCCTTTTGATAACTATTTCAAGTTCGAAACAGCAAACTATTGGATAACAACGTGGTATTGTCCAGATCCAGCAAGATCAGATGTACCATTGGCACAAATATCTCCACTAAGGTCATGGTTACCACCAGAAGCATCCTCAAGACGAGCTACAATAGCATAGTTTTGGTTAGCAGAAGCTGTAACTGGGCAATAGAAGTAACTTCCATCACAATCAGTAGCACCATCAACCATCCATGCTGTACCAGTAGCACCTTGCGGGTCAGAAGGAATAACACCTCCACCAACGTATGTCTCAAGACCAGCAATAGTAGAAACACACTGTGCAGTAGTAGGATAAGAAGTACCATCAGCGTTCATGGCTTCAATACCAGAAACAATGCTGTTAACATCAGCCTGGCGGGCTGCATCACGTGCCCGTGTTGGAGCAGCGAGGATGTTAGGAAGGAGAGCCGCAGCAAGGATACCAATAATGGTAATCACAATAAGAAGCTCAATGAGGGTAAAACCCTTTTTTGTGTTAGTCATTTTTTAAAAATGATTAAAGAATTAAATTTATATTTATATCTTCTGTATATTATACCCTAAACTAGAAAATATTGCAACTTTATGACAAGGGTTTTAGAATGACCCGCTCAAATCTGTCAACTGCATAATAGGGAGCATAATAGCAGCTACAAGCCCTCCAACAGTCACACCAATCACGACCAAGATAAGTGGCTCCATAATTTTTGAAAGTGAATTCACCATAGTATCAATCTCTTCATCATAGAAGTCTGCCACTTTTTCCATGACATTTTCCAGCTGAGCGGTCTGTTCACCAACCTCTACCATGTTCACCAGCATCTTTGGGAACAGTTTACTTTCCGAAAGATTTTCCGCCATTGGAATACCACGTTTCATATCCTCTGAGGTTAAAACCAGTCGACGTTTATACACCTCATTTCCAATACTATGAGAAACAATCTCAATCGATTTAATAATCGGAACACCACTCGACATCAAATTGGCAAATCCACGTGCAAATTTAGAGAGTGCTGCTTTTCTGAAAAGATCACCAAAAATCGGTGCGTGAAGCTTCAGCCAATCTAAAACAAATCGGCCACTTCTTGTTGTACGGTACCATCCAAATCCAATAACAAAGAGAACAGCAACGCCTAAGAGAACCGGCCAGTATTGAACCGAAAATTCACTCATAAAAATCAAAATACGTGTTGGCAAAGGAAGTTCATTTCCAGTTTGAGTAAACAGTTTTGTAATTTGTGGAACCACCAGAATCATCATCAAAAAGATCGCTACCACCAAAAGTGACAGAATCACAGTTGGATAAATTAGCGCGCCTTTTACCTTTCCCGCGATGCTTGCAGCCTTTTCCACATCATTCGCGAGCGACTTCAAAGTGCTATTCAACTGTCCGGATGCTTCACCGGCCTTCACAACACCCACTTCCGCGTCCTGAAAAATCTCAGGATAACTTTGCATTGCCTCAGACAAACTGGAACCACCTTCAATCGCTTTTCCCATTTCAAAAAGTGTATTCGAAAGCTTTGGAGTTTTCTCCATTTGTACTCCAAGAGTATTAAGCGAACGTACAAGCGGCAAACCGGCATTCAACATTACTGAAAGCAGGCGAAAGAAAATCGCCTTTTCCTTGGTTTTAACCTTCGAATGGTCGATCAAAAACTGATTCAACCGTTTAAAAGTGTCGATGATCGGATTACCAGTCAGTCGAATATCTCCGCCACGCTGCTTTAAAAGGATCTTTGCAGCACGTGACTCAGCGATATCGAGCAGGAGACTTTTTTTCTTTGGAGCTTCAGGCGTTTTCTTCAGTTGTCCAAGTTCGAACATCTGATCCTTTTCTCCAAAACCGAAACCTTTGGCTTGTTTTTCTGGCATAAATTATTGCTGTTGAGTATCTGATGGTGGCATTTGAGGACTATTTTCCTCAGGAGCAGGAGCTGAAGTAGGAGTCGAAGTCGACGCTGGCTTTGGCTGCTCTGCCGGAGGAGTTACCTGTTGAACTTGAGCCATGACCTTTTTAGCCGGCACTGATTTTTCTGCTTCAGGATTTTCATCTGGAATTGGTTTTTGCTCATCAGCTTTCTCATTCTTCTTTGAGTCATTATCTTTGTCATCACCCAACTCCATTCTCTTCGCAACACGATAAACCTCGTTCAAACTGGTTTCTCCCTTCAGAGCTTTAATAATTCCCATCTGTTCAAGCGTTACCATTCCACCTTCCATCGCTTTTTTCTCAATGTCGAGTGTACTCGCGCCGCTCAAAATCATCCTTCGTAACTCATTATTCATGCGCATAACCTCATACAAACCAATACGTCCTTTATATCCAATACCCTCACAAACCTCACAACCAGGAGCATCATAGAATTGAAGTGTCTGGAGCATTGCAGGATCAATCTCATCGGTCGAATGAATCTCTGAAATCGCTTTTTTCACAATTTCCAAAAGTTCATCATCCACCTTTGCTACAGGCTTTTTACAATTATCACAAAGTTTTCGCACCAGACGTTGAGCAATAATCAACTCAACAGTCGATGCCATCAAAAATCCTGGGACACCCATATTCAAAATACGAGTGAGCGTTTCAACTGCACTATTGGTATGGATAGTAGAAAGCACAAGGTGTCCGGTAAGTGCCGATTCAATCGCAATATCAATCGTTTCCCGGTCACGGATTTCCCCCACCATAATGATGTCAGGATCCTGACGAAGCGCCGTACGTAAACCATTCGCAAAGGTATAATCAATATCCGGATGCACCTGACTTTGATTGAGTCCATCCAGTTGAATTTCCACTGGATCTTCAATCGTCATAATATTCACTTCCACCTCATTCAAACGGGTCAACGCGGAATACATAGTGGTCGTTTTACCAGAACCAGTTGGACCGGTTGTAAGGATAATTCCATTTGGAAGACCCAAAGCTTCTTCAAAAAATCGCAAAGCATTTCCCTGAAGTCCAAGTTCCGGCAGATCCGGAATTTTTCGGGATTTATCCTGAATACGCATTACCACTTTTTCACCTTTAACAGTTGGAAGCGTAGAGATACGAAGATCCATCTCGCGACCATCTTTTGTGCTGACGGTACTTCGTCCATCTTGCGGCATACGCTGCTCATCAATCTTCAAGTTGGACATAATCTTAATACGGGAAACCACAGCAGGATGAATATTGTGCGGATACTCAACAATCTGTCGCAAAACACCATCCACGCGATAACGGACCCGAACAGTATTTTCTTCGGGCTCAATATGGATATCACTCGATCGCAAATCGAGCGCATAACTAATAGTGCTGAGAACCATCTGTGGAATATTTCCAGAAAGGATAGCCTCTTGCAGTTGCTGTAATTTTTGATTTGGTTCAGCCATAGATATTATTCCTCTTCAGTTTGTTGGGTCTGAAAATAAGCATTCAAAGAAAGCGAAACAGTCAAAAGTTCCTGTTGTTGTCCAAGGCCGGTCTCTCCAGGAAAGTTAATTGTAATTGATCGAACGTCCAAAAGTCGGGATGCATCATCAAGTGATCCTGAGTTCTCAGTATATTGAAGGAATCGTTCCAGATTCGCACGAGTTGTAGAGAGTGTCATGGAAAATGGGAGAATGGCGTACTCTTCATCGGCATCCATACGTGGCTGACTGAATTTCAAGTTACTCATGAAAATACTCGGACTCTGTTGATTCAAAGTGATGATAAAATCATCAAGAGTTTTAGTCAGCGCAGTATAATTCTCTTCAGAAGGAAGAACTCCATCAACCGCGTTTCGGACATTCTCGAAATCCTGATCAAAAGCAGTTTTTAGCGTTGCATATTGATCAGCAATTTGAGCCTCAAAGCTGGACATTTCAGAGAGGCGTGTTTGCCCATCTTCCAATGCCGCGCGGGCAGTCGAAAGATCCTGAAACTGGAAAAATCCATAGATTAGTGCAGCAACACCAATAATAACAGTCACCACAACATATGTTCGAATCTGTCGTTGATAATTTTTTCGGGGTATTACTATTTTTTTTGTTTTGAGAGCCATAATGCCAAATTTAGAAATTTATTGTGATCGTTGTACGCCAGTTGCGGTTGCTACTGTTTTTGGTTCAAGTGCCGCTGAAGCGGTTTGATTCTTAGAATCTTCTGTTTCAAGGAGGAGATCGATCTTGAAGTTTGCGGTAAATCCAGCTGCAAAAGTTCCAGCCTTGCTAAACGAACGCATATCCACATCCATGAAGTCAGACGAAATCTCAAGAGCATCAATCAAATCACTAATAACGGTAAAGTTATCAGATTTGGTTGTTTTGGTTACGCCAGAAAGAAGAATTTTGTTATTCGATGTATCAAAGCTGTATCCGGTATAGAAAATTCCATCACCCAAAGACTGTGCCAATCCAGCCCCAAAAGTTGGATCCACAGTCCGTGTCACATTTTCAATACCGCTCATAATACCGGTCCAATCAATTTTATTGGCTTTAATGGTACTAATAGTCGCAATGTCACTCTTGGTTGAAGAAAGAATAGAAGACATAAAGGCAGCCAGTTCTTTCCGCGATTCACTTTCAAGAGAAGAAGCATAAGTGTTCAAGTCCGCTTCAAACTCTTCTGAAGATGCACTTCGAACCGTTGATAGGAGGTTCTTGCTACCAACAAGCTTCATAGTATTATCAATCAGCTTAAGGTCCTGCTCATTAGCAGTTGTAAGTTCAGCATTTTTAGTAATCTCACGTCGATCTGCAAGGAGAGCATTGCGCAAGTCATCCTCAGCCTGTTTTTGAATTTGTTGGGGAGTGAGCTCTTCTTCAGCAGCAGAACGGGTAGTTTCCACGACAATACTTGGAGAAAGTTGTGTACGAACATTCGTTAACAAAATCGGCAATGATTGTGCCGCCTCTCCAACACTTCTACTTAATGCCGCCGATTGACCGGAGGCACCATTGGCAAGTTGCGCTGTTTTATCCAAAAAATCACTGGAAATAAAACTAAACCGATTTAAATCCAGCTGTGCAGCCAAATATCGATATTTATTCAACTGAGTCTGAACGCCTCGAAGGTTTTCATTTACATCTTTCAGTCGTTGCGTTGTATTTGGCCCAAACAGGTCAAAAGTCGGAGAAAGCTCACTATAAAAATAAAAAGCGCTTAGAGCAGCTGCCAGGAATACAATCACAAAAACCGATTGAACCAGACGAAGTTGTTTTTTCAATTTAATAGTCCGCTCCTCTGCGATCGTTTTCTGAAGAACAGGAGCATCTCCAAGAATTGGCTTAAGCTTGGTTTCAGTTGTATCTTTCTTTTTCAAAATTCCAGTCAGAACGTTTGTGTCCTGCCGCTTTGATTTCTGCTTATTGAAAATGTTTGAAAAAGAAATTCCACCCTCTTTTTGTGGAGTTTCGACTGGTTTTGGCATTGGTTGTGCCGGAGGAGTAGCAGGTTTTATGGTTGCAGCGGGCACTGGCGGAGTCGTTGGCGCAGCAGGAGTAGGCGCTGGCGGAGTTGTTGTTTGTGGCTTAACAGAAAGATCTGCCCCTTTCTCAACAGAAGGCGCAGGAGTTTGCTGATTGCCCTGGATATTTTCAGATTCAGCCATAGTTATGTTTGTTTTGATGTTTATTTTATCCAAATATTTTATCAAAAAACCGCCTAAAAGTAAACACCCCAGGCAGAGATACTGTTTTTACCAACCCTCCACTATGGAAGCTGCGAATAAACCTGCTCATAGCAGGTGAGTACACTTTCATCACAGGCTTGCAAATCGGAGTGAATATCCGATTGAGATTGCAGCATAAGAGAAAAATTGCCAAGAAGGCATTGGAGTTCCACGGTCCGTTTCCCGGAATCATTTACGGAAGATGTACACGCAGAGACGGGATCCTTTTGCATTGAAAAATCATCACCATGTTTTTGCATAACATCAATTTGGCATAAAATCAGAGGTTTCCCTTCACAAAAAGATTGAGCATTCTCTAAAGCTCCCGTTTGGGCAATCGCGTTTTTAATACAAGTAATACGTTCTTCCAGCTTTGATGGACAGGCAATAGGCGGTTTCTCCGGATAGAGTGGATCAACAAGCTCTTGCTGTGGAGCACAGGCAAGCGGCAAAGCCAAAGATGTTATATATCGGAATTTCATGAAGAAGGATATTGTTCACGCAGATGACGTATTTTCTCCTCTTGCTCACCAGTTTTTTTCATGAGCAGGTTGTAGAGAATTGGGATGATAATCAAAGTGAGAACAAGCGAAGAAGAAAGTCCAAAAATCAAGGCAGCCCCAAGACCACCCCAAATTTCATCAGAAATAGTCAGTGGAATCATACCAATGATAGTCGCGACAGAAGTAAGGAAAATTGCTTCCAGGCGGGATTTTGCGCCATCAACAACAGCTTCCGTGAAAGGAATTCCAACCTCAATATTGCGCGTAATCTTATCCACCATAATAATCGCGTTGTTAATCACAATTCCAAACAATGCTAAAACTCCAATCAAAACTGGGAAGGTAAGATTCCATCCAAGAAGAAGGAGTCCATAGAAAACCCCAGTCGCTGCAAAAGGAATCGTTACCAAAACAATAAAAGTCTTTCGGAAGGAGTCCAGCTGCACGATCAGCGTTCCAATGATCAAAATAAGAGCTACGATCATCGCATTAAAGATCGAAAGGATCGATTCAGTCGTGGTTTCATTTGCTCCACCAAACTGAAATTCATAACCACTCGGGAGTGGATGTTCTTCGGTGTAGGCAAGAAACTCCTCCTGGACAACAGCCGGAATACTTGGAGCCTGAACTTTTGCACTCAAAGAAATCACGCGTTTTTGATCAATACGGGTAATCCCGGTCAACGATGCGCCAAGTTCAACATCGGCAACATCACGCACGCGGAACAGCTGCCCACGACCATTTGAAAGTGTTAAATCCAAAAGATCTTCAATCGAATCAACATTCTTGTCCTGGAACTCAGCAATGACACTCGTATCTTCCCCATCACCATAAATCTTCGTCACCTCAGAACCGCTTAAAGCTGTTCTCAACGTTGCCGCAACCTGTCCGGTGGTAAGACCACGTTGCTGTAAAGCATCATAATCAAACCGCAGTGTAAATTCACCCGGATTCAGTTCGAGTGATGTTTCTTCATCAACAGTTCCTTCAATTGCATCCAATGCAACCAGATATTCATTGGCAAGACGTTCAAGTTCCTGTAAATCCTCCCCGGCAATCCGGGCTTCAAAATCCGCACCGGATGGTGGTCCTCCAGAGATCTCCTGAACTGTTACTTTTGCTCCTTCAACTGGCGCAATCGCCTCACGTAAATCTTGTGCGAACTCAAAAGATTTCTGCGGCCGCCCCAGTTCCGGATCAACCGGACGCTCATCAAACGGCTTCAAAAGAATAGAAAACTGTGCCTGATTCGTGTTTCCCCCACTCGCGACAGAACTAAAACTATTCAGGTTCGATCCGGCAGATCCAACCACAATCGAAAAGTTTTCAATATTATCCTGTTCACGTAAAATATCTGCCACCTCATCAGCTACAGCTTGAGTTCTTTCTGTCACAAGCCCGGGAGCTCCTTCAATATTCACATACATAAACTCAAAGTCTGTCGGTGGCAAAAACTCAGGTTTCAAAACTCCAGTCGCCGGCAAAGCAATAGATCCGGCAAAAACCACAAACACAGCAATCAAAACCATAAAGGTTCGGAATTTACTCTTCATCAAAAATCGCAACATCCGTTCATAAACCGGCAAAAAGTTATCAATCTTTACCAAACCGGTATAAAGACGATGCCCAAAACCCTGCTTCGTCTCTTCATCCAGATATTTCTTTTGCAGACGTGCACGAATTCGCTCTGGCAACGCCTTTTCTTCAATCAAAAGTTGCTCATTTATCATCAACTGTTCTTTCCATTTGGATTGATAACGGATCACCATAGTAGCCAAAAGTGCACCCAAAATCACAACCATAATAATTTCGGCAATCTCTCCTCCTGGCGAGAAAAGTCCCAAAAGTGTCACCAGGAATGCAATCAGAATACCGGCAAAAATGAACCAAAAACCACGACGGGTGAGTCGCAATCGTTCAAGGACAACAGCAAGTGGATGATTCACAAAGAACGCGACCAAAAGCGAAGCCATCAACGTTGCCGATACCGTAATCGGAATCGATCGAATAAACTGACCAATAATTCCAGTAGAAAGAAGAAGCGGCAAAAACGCCCACACAGTCGTCAATGTTGTAGCAACCAGAATATATTTAAAATCCTTAAACACCAGAAGCAGCGCTTCCTCCGGTGTAAATTTCCCAGTCCGAATGTACTGTTTGGAAGCCTGCAATACAACAATCGCGTTGTCTACAAGCATCCCCAAAGAAAGAATGAGTGAGAAAAGTGACAAAAAGTTGAGCGTCACACCCAGCATACTCATAATTCCAAAACTAATGGCAAATACCATTGGAATAGCCAAACCTGCCAGAAAAGCCTCTTTAAATCCAACAAACAAGAACAGCATCATCACAACCAGAACAATCGTTGCGATACCATTCTTAGAAAGATCAGAAATGTTATCGCGAATGTCCTGTGAGAAGTCGAGCGTGGTTTCGATTTTTACATCAGCAGGAATTTTTGTCCCGCTCAGCTCATCAAGAGTAGCCTTACCATCATCAATCAATTGAACAATGTTCGATCCAACCTTTTTCACCACACTCAAAGTCAGTGCGTTTTGGAGTTCACCACCTTCAATAGAAAACTTGCTCGAAGATTCAGTTTTTTGAGCCCGGTCAAAAACATTGGCAACATCCTGAAGCCGTAGAATCTGGCCATCTGCAGTGCTGATTGGCAGACGTCGCAATTCAGCAGCAGTAAAAAACTTTCCTTCAGCCCGAACAGTATAATTAAAGTTTGATACATCAATCGTTCCCAGTGGGAGTCCCAAATTGGTGGCACTCACAATCCCGTTTACCTGATCAATTGAAAGGTTGTGCTGTTGAAGTTTATCAACATCATAACTAATTCGGATTTGTCGGATGTCCCCACCACTAACAGCCACGCGGTTGGTTCCAGGAAGATTTTCCAGCTCATCCTGAACAATTTCTGCATACTCACGAAGGGTGAAATTATCATAAGGACCGGTCAAAACCATGGTCCACACGGGTGTATCTTCAAAAGCAACCTGTGTTACAACAGGTTCTGTAGCATCTTCCGGCAACTCTCCCTTTGCTGACTCCACCGCATCACGCAAACGTCGAATCGCATCATCAATATCTTCATTCGCATTAAATTCCAGTGAAATCGTAGCAAAAGAGTTTCGGGCACTGGAAGTAATGGTACTCAATCCGCTCAAGTTCGCGAGTCGGGCTTCCACTCTTTTAATAACCAGTTCTTCAACATCAGACGGCGACGCGCCTGGAAGTCCAATCGTTACAACTCCAACAGGAATCTCCACTTCCGGATCTGACTCCAATGGCAATGAAACAAGCGACATTCCTCCCCACAAAAACATCGCAAAAATCAGCATTAAAACAACCCGAAACCGATGAATGAAAAACGAAATCATCGATTTACCATCCTCTTTTCGAAATTTGAGCTTTTGAAGATAAAGCGAATCAGAGCTTTCCGCGACATGACCCTTCGGGCCGTTCGCTGAATCTACGACATGTCTTTTCTGCTCATCCATACCATTTTTTATACTAAGAAATGATAACAGTTTGTCCTTCTTTCACCTCTTTCGCGCCATCAACAATCAGTTGATCACTTTCCTTCAGTTCCCCACCAACAATCTGAACAAGCGAACCATTAATATCTCCCAACTCCACAGTAACCTGCTTCGCTTTTCCATTTTCAACAATGTACACGAACTGTTCCTGTGAACCAATAATCACCGAATCAAGAGGAATATAAAATCCATGAACTTCAAGAGAGTCAGTATTTAAAGGAAGTTGCACTCTCAAACTTTGGTTTTCGCGGAAGCCGATTTTCGGCAAACGAACACGAACATTTACAAGTCGGGATTGCGCTCCTGCACTTGGGGCAATACTTAAAATAGGGGAATCCATAAACTTGTCCCCGATCTCAACTTTCGCCATATCTCCTACAACCAGGTTTTCTGCATTTTCAATATCAACGCCAACCTCCAATACGAACGTATTGCTATTCACAATTCGCGCGAGCACATTTTGCGGAGAAACAGCCTGTCCAACCGCAGCGCTCAAGCTATCAATTTTTCCGTCAACCGGTGCCTTTACCAAAAGCATCTTTTGCTGATCCGCAGCCATTTCCAGATTAAGTTCAGCCAGATCCAATTGAGTTTTAGCCTGCGTCACCGCAGCACTCGACTGAACCTTTGCCGCTTCCAAACCTTGCTGAGCAAGCTTTACCTGATCGGTGGTATTACCATCCAGGCCGAGTCGGGCAGCAGTACTATCAATAGTGGTATAAAGAGAGTGATTCTGACTTTCAGCCTGATTCAACTGGGCAATCAATTGATTTTCAGACAAAAGAGCTCCTGATTCAAGTGCATCATACTGGTCTTCAAGCTGTTCAATCTGTGCTTCCAATGCATCACTCGCAGTTTCAAACTCATCCTCCAAAGCAGCTTCAGTCATCTCATCTGGAGCATTATCAATCAACTCATCAAAATCCAAAGTCAGCTCTTTAAGATCATCTTTCAGGTCATCAATCGATTCCTGTAAATTCGCCAGATCACGCTCATTTTTCATTTGAGTCTCAGAAAGATTCGTCCGCAAAAGAGCCAGACCATCCTTAGATGTTTCTACACTTTCTCCGAGAGATTGATAATCAATAATAGCCGCTTCAGCCTGATGCTCTGCACTTTGTAATTGCAAAGCCGCACTATCAACCTGTACCTGACTCGATTTCACAGATGTATTATAACCGGTAACCGCTGCGTTATAGTTGGCAAGCGCCGATTCATATTGAGTAATAAAAGGATGTTTCGATCCATTATTCCCACCCAAAACAAACAAAATTTCTCCAGCTTTCACATCTTCACCATCCTGAACATTTACAGATGTTAGTTGTCCGGTAGTAATAGGTGCTACCGAAATATTGGCTTCATTCGTCACCTGTCCAAGAAGTTCAATAGAAGAGGAAGTTTTTCCTGGTTCAAAAACAGTCACAGAAAGAGCATCTTCATCAACAGTCGATGCCTCTTGAGTCACTTCGGTGGTTTGTTCATCTTCTGCCGGTGCCTCTGGAGTGGTTCCACAACCAGCAACAAAGAAGGTCATAATCAGCGCCAGCAAAGGGAAAATTGTCTTTTTGAGAGTCATAATTGGGGTGGTTCCAAATATAGGCAGGCAACATTACCCCGTTTTAGCAAGTATGTCAAGGCCGAATAAAAGAAAAAATATAGAAAAAGAGCCCCATGTCGGGGCCCTTTTCAATGTCGAATCAAAACTAGGTGAGTTCAACAGTTGCACCAGCTTCTTCAAGAGCTTTCTTAAGGGCTTCAGCCTCTTCTCGAGGAATGTTTTCCTTAACAGCTTTAGGAGCTCCATCAACGATATCTTTCGCTTCCTTAAGACCGAGACCAGTAGCCTCCTTAACAGCCTTAATAACGTTGATCTTTTGACCACCAGCTTCTTTAAGCATAACGGTCGCGTTGGCAGAAGCCTCTTCTCCAGCACCAGCATCACCAGCAGCAGCTGGGGCAGCCATAGCAACAGGAGCAGCAGCACTAACACCAAACTTTTCTTCCATCGCCTTTACAAGGTTTGCAAGGTCGAGGACAGAGAGAGATTCAACCATCTCAAGAATCTTTTCAGCATCTTTTGAAAGTTGAATGTCTTTTGTAGCTTCTTCAGACATAGGAATAAAATTAAAGGGTAGATAAATAATTAATAAGTATGTTTATGATGATGATTCTTCGGCATCATCCGCCGGTTTTTCTTCAGCCTTTTCTTCGGCCGGAGCTTCTTCCTTTGCTGCTTCTTCAGTTTTCTCCTCAGCAGCCGGAGCAGGTTCCTCAGCCTTGGCTTCTTCAGCCGGAGCCTCTTCCTTCGGCGCCTCCGCAGCAGCTTCCTCAGGCTTTTGCTCTCCGTAAGCCTTCAAAACCTGAACAAGTCCACGCAAGAGTCCAGAAGTAACACCATAGAATCCAGAAACTGGGGCCTTCATGCTTCCAACCAGCTTCGCAAGAAGTTCTTCTCGAGAAGGGAGTTGTGCTAGTTCAACAGCTTCAGCTTGAGTAATAAACTTTCCTTCAACCAATCCACCAAGAATCTTCAAATTATCATTTCCTTTTGAAAAATTGTGGAGAGTCTTTACAGCCAATATGACATCATCGTATCCAAATGCGGCACCAACCGGACCTTGCATCACTTCTGATGGAGCTTCTGGAAGATCAGAATTCTTCAATGAAAGCTGCATCAAAGTCTTCTTCGCAACACGGAAATCAACGCCTTCTTCACGAAGAGCTTTTCGAAGATTCGCAATATCCTTTACAGAGAGCCCTCGATAGTCAGCAAAATATACCGCTTTCGAACGCCCAAACTTGTCATCAAGATCTTTCAGGATCTCCTTTTTCTGGTCTTTTGTGATTGCCATTGTATTGGTTTGATAAATAAAAATCTCTCGGGTCATAGACGAGAGACTTCACAAGGCGTCGCTTATGCACTACTCACGTTTGTAGTCGCACGGCGCATTCCTTCTTGTATACGAGTCTCGGTAGGAACAATTTATAGCTTTTCGCTGACCTACTGTCTATGACGAACTAGAATGTACTGCAAGTATGCATATAATGTCAAATATTTACTCTAAGAATATTTGCAGAAGAGATAAATTAAACTCAAAAAAGAAGCAAAGTTGATGAAAAAAGTCTGACATCCTTCCTGAAAAGAGAAACAAGTTGGTATAATTCTCTGTATATGAAAGGATGGTATGCCATTATTCTTGGTGGAGTTCTGATAGTAGCATTTTCGTCGATCAATAAGCTCTCCTCAATCGAAGCAAAATCAGGTTATTTGCTGAATAATTATGAAATTATCCTCCCTTACTCAGAAAATGAGACCATCCGCAAAGGAGCAGTTGGGATAACATTTCAATCTATCCCACAGAATGATTACAAAGTGGATGTCTCAATCGATTTCAATCATGATGATCAGTATTCTCCAGACGAAACAGTAATTCAGGATGAAGAAATTCACAAAAATATTGAAGACACATTTCGGTTTGCCTTTTCAATCCCCGAAAATCAACACATATCAGGAGAAGAAAATTTAAAAACAAGGATCACCATTAGCACAATATGGCCGGTTTTCGAAAAAGAAGAAGTGCTAAAACCAAGAATCATCAGGTTCGGACAGTCAACATCTCCAAAAACAGAAGGGTTTGCAGGTGTAGCTGAAGTGACAGAATCAAGTAGAGGTACAATATCAATCCCTTTGACGGGGTACCCTGACACGAAACAAATCTCAACAGGGTGCGCTATTACTGCAATCAGCAATAATCTCTTTCTTCTTCAGAAAAGTCAGACAAACAGATCAGCTATAATCCAGGACATAGACTCCATTATAGAAGAAATACAAGAAAGATTAGAATGGAAAGAGGGAGTGGGTGTGCCGTTTAATGATGTAAAACCTTTAATTGAAGAATACTGCGAAGACTATGGATTAAAAGTCCGTGTTGAACAGATATCAACAAAAGAACACCAGGTAGATTTTCATGACATCATAGGAGTCCTTTCTCATAATGGTCTCATTGAATTAGGCTTAGAAATCAAGAAAGAAGATATTTATATTGGGGCTCATTTAGTTACAGTGGCTGCTGCGGTAGATAAAACAAATAAACATGTTATCTACATCTATGATCCAGCTGGAGAGGAAGGTCTCGATGTCTACCACGTGAACAATAAAGGTGAATTGGAATCATACCTCTATACGGATCAAGGCAACAGGGTTCTAATAGGACCGGCATGGGCACAATACCCTATGTAGCATAAACAAAAACTCCCACCCCGCATAAAGAGGGATAGGAGTTTTTTTAAGCACCAAGGACTAGCCATTTGTCCCAACAACCCAAATAGCGAAATCGCTGGTTAAACCGATGGCTGTATCGAGCTTCATTTTCAAGAACGGTCAGAGATGCATGGAGTGATCCCTGGCTTAAAATCTGATCACATTTGATCTGATTATTAAAGACCGCCAACTCTCCACTGGTACAGGTAATAACATCCTGAACTCCTGGAGAATTAAGCACAAATCGATACGAACAACCGGCAGGATTCGCGTTAATCTGGTTAACAGCAGCCTGATAATCATTCTCGAAAGTTGATCCATAAACCATGTAAGACTGAGAAGGACATTCAGGATCCGGAGATTGAAGAGCAGTGGCAGAAATAGTCAACTCTTCAGAAGCATCAATTGTATTAGAAACCGAATCAATCTGTTCAATAGTCATAGAGTTTTCTTCGGTTTGACGGATAGGATCTTCTTCAGCAGATGCAGAAAGAGTTGTACTATATTCAAGCTCTTCCGCTTCCCGAGCAGTAATAGTGGTTGATGGTTCTGCAGTAGAGGTTAATGTTCCGCCGAGTTCAGTCTCCTCCTGGCGGATAGGGTCCTCTTCAGCAGATGCGGAAAGAGTTGTACTATATTCAAGCTCTTCCGCTTCCCGAGCAGTAATAGTGGTTGATGGTTCTGCAGTAGAGGTTAATGTTCCGCCGAGTTCAGTCTCCTCCTGGCGGATAGGATCTTCTTCTTTTATGGTAGTCGAAGTTCGGGAAACGCCAGTCGTAGAATCGGCTGATTCAAGATCATAGGTAGACCGGAGTGCTCCCTGAAAGAGTGAACCACTTCCAGAGCTGGCAGCATAAAGAGTAACAACTCCGAAAACAAACATAAGGGCAACTAAAAGTATAGTTTTCGATTTTTTATCCATGGTTTTTTTAGACCTAGACATAGATGAGTGAGGTTTAAGAATAAATTCATTCATATAATTATAAAATAATTACATAATTAAGTCAATTAACCTTTCCAAACCAGTCAAAACACCCTACAATGCGTTCAGCACAACAGATCCGGTGGACTTTACATCCAACCTCTATGCAAATTTTTCAAAATGTACAGCAGTTCCTTCAAGACTGTGAAAGTGCGGGAAAACCAGCAATCATTGCTATCGTTGGACCGACAGCATCAGGAAAAACAGCCTTAAGCCTTGATCTCGCCCAGAAAATTAACGGAGAGATTGTTTCAGCAGACTCCAGGCAGGTTTATAAGTATCTGGATATTGGAACTGATAAAATTCATGAATCACAAAGGAAAGGGATTAAGCACCATCTCATAGATATTATTGAACCGAACAAAGAGTTTACCCTTGCAGATTATAAAAGGATGGCCATTAAAGTTATTAACGATATTCATCGTCGTAAAAAAATTCCAATTCTTTGCGGTGGAACCGGACTTTATTTGAATGCGATCATCGAAAACTATCAGGTCCCAAAAGTTCCGCCACAATACGATTTAAGGCAGGAGCTGGCCCGATATTACGAACAGAATGGAGCAGAGGCACTCCATAAACTCCTGGAGGAGCGTGATCCGCAAGCCGCGGAACGCATTCATCCAAATAATGTCACCTATGTTATCCGCGCCATTGAAATCAACGTTGCCGGTGGTCATACCAAACAAGAAAACAAAGGTGAACCAGACTTTGAAGTGCTGACAATTGGCATTGAGTGGCCACGGGAAATTCTCTATGAACGGATTAATCGTCGAGTGGAAAATCTAATGGATAGCGGTCTGCTCAACGAAGTGAAAGCTTTGCTCATGCGCGGATATGATGAAAAAATGCCCTCAATGAGTTCAATCGGTTATCAAGAATTAATAGAATTTTTAAGAGGAAATGGTACACTGGACGAAGCGGTCGAAAAAATAAAACAAAACACCCGCAACTACTGCAAAAGGCAGTCAACATGGTTTCGCCGCTACAAAAACATCCACTGGGTTCCTGGTGAAGAGTTAGAAACATACTTCTCTAACAAGCAATAATAGTGTCTGTACTTGGAAAAATCTGGAAAGTGCAAAGTGAGGATTCATCTCTGAATGTGGCCGAAAAAGTACTGGCAAACCGGGGATTGAAGACCAAGAAAAAAGTCGACGAATTTTTAAAGCTCAGTTTTAAAAAAGGAATGCACAATCCATTCCTCATGAAGGATATGGATAAGGCCATTGAGCGTTTGAAAGCTGCCATCAAGAATGAGGATCGTATCATGATTTTTGGAGATTATGATGTAGATGGTATTAGTGGGACTGCAATTTTGGTCCATGCTCTCAAACTTTTAGGCGCAAAAGTTTCATATAGACTTCCACACCGCGTGGAACAAGGTTATGGACTCAGTAACGAATTCATTGAAGAGTTTGCCGAACTGGGTGTAAAGCTCCTCATTACTGTGGATTGCGGAATCTCCTGTAAAGAACAAATCGACCTTGCCGCAGAAAAGGGGATCGATGTCATTATTACCGATCACCATACCATTCCAGAGACTATGCCCGACAAGGCAAAAGCCATTCTTCATCCTGGACAACCAAGCTGTGAATACCCATTTAAAGGACTTACCGGTGCGGGTGTGGCATACAAACTGGCCTGCGCGCTCATTACAGATCAGTGCAACGCGGAAGATCGTGAAAAATATATTTACGCTCTTTTGGATCTTGCAAGTCTGGGGACAGTAGCCGATTTAGGACCACTGACCGACGAAAACCGCATTATTGTAAAGTATGGACTGCAGGCACTTCAACATACGCACTGGCATGGCCTGGAATATTTAAAGTCACTCGCGGGGATTGAACCGGGAGCAAAAGTCGACATCAACACTATTGGATTCTGTCTCGGACCACGAATCAACGCTGCGGGCCGAATCGACAATCCCTACTACGCGCTTCAGCTTCTCCTTTACGAAGAAGGCGAGGACGACAAAGCAAAACTCATCGCAGAACATTTGGAAAGCCTCAATCGCAAACGCCAAAAAATGGTGGCTGATGCCTTGGAACAGCTGGAAAGCCGCATTGAAGACGATCAGGATGGAGCATCGCTCATCATGGCATGGGACGCCGACTGGCATGTTGGAATTCTTGGTCTTCTCGCTGCAAAATGCGTGGAAAGGCATAATGCTCCAACCATCATCATGCAGGATTTTGGCGACGAATTGGTCGGATCATCACGTGGACCTCAATGGTTCAATCTGGTGGAGGCCCTTACCGAGCACAAACATCTCCTCAAAACATTTGGTGGGCACACTCAGGCTGCAGGATTCACAGTCGAAAAGGAAAATCTGGAAGAGTTCAGTAAATCAATGCGATCTTATGCCAAAGATAAACTGGAACATACCAACTGGGATCCAACCATAGAAATTGATTGTGAGCTTGCTGATGAGGATATTGATGATGGACTGGTCAACTTTTTAGAGCAGCTGGCTCCATACGGAATTGGAAACAAACAACCGGTTTTCCTCATTAAAAATCTCGCCGTGGATGATGTGCGTTGCGTTGGAAAAGAACAGAATCATCTCCACTTTAAAGTGCACACTCCAACAAAGAGACTTTCAGTTATAGGCTTTAAGCTGGGCGAACACGAGCCATTTCTCCGCGATAACCGAACCATTGATTTAGTTTGCTATCTGGAAAGAAATGAGTGGAAAGGCCGCACAAAACTCCAGTTGCGGGCTCTCGACCTGGCGGCCAGCCAGGGATAGCAATCCACGAATAAAAACTTTCTTGCCTCCATGAGTGCCATTTGATACATTGCTCTCTTTCCCAAGGGCATGAAGATATTTGCTAAAAAGCAATTTTCATGTCATAATATAGCAATGCGATAAAAGAACTCAATCAATGGAAAAAATCCGCAAACAGATTGTCGAAACAGTGAAACGAAGCGAAAACATTCTTCTTATGCCATCAACACCGGTTGATGGAGATTCACTTGGAAGCTCGCTCGCCCTCTACCTGATTTTTAAAAAAATGGGAAAGCAGGTAACAGTTGTATGCGCCGATCCCATTCCGGACGCGTTCAAGTTTTTGCCAACCACAAAAGTTATTAGCGATGAATTCCAGGGTGCCAAAGACTTTATCGTCACGCTTGATTGCAAAAAGGCAAAGATCAACACTATTCGCACCAAGCTGGAAGAGGACAAGGTAAATATCATTATTACTGCGAAAAAAGGACAGTTTTCTTCAAAAGATGTTTCGTTCCAGCATGGAGAAAACAAGTACGACCTCATTATTACCGTCGACACTGGAGATTTAGAACAACTTGGAAGATTTTACGAAGACAACACAGAAATGTTCACCCAAATCCCGCTCATTAACATCGATCACCACGCTTCAAACGACCATTTTGGAAAAATCAACTACGTTGACATCATGTCATCGGCTACCACCGAACTCCTCATTCCACTCATTCAGGATTTTGAACGGGATACAGACATGCAGCTTATGGATCCGGACATCGCCACACTCCTTTTAGCAGGAATCATCACCGATACCGGAAGTTTCCAAAACGCCAACACCACGCCACGATCGTTCGCGGCATCGGCTCACCTTATTAAACATGGTGCGCGCCAACAGGAAATTATCCAGCACGTTTTCAAAACTAAGAACCTCTCCACGCTCAAGCTCTGGGGCCGCATCCTTTCAAAAATTAAAGTGGATGAGCAGTATCGAATTGTATGGTCCAGCATCAATGAAAAGGATCTTATGGATGCCAGAGCCAATCCGGACGAAACCGGAGGGATTATCGACGAGCTTCTTTCCAACGCGCCAAACAGTGAAATCGTCCTTCTATTAAAACAAAAATCTGATGGTGTAATCTCTGGAAGCGTGCGAACTCCAAACGAATCGATTGATGCCAGCCAGATCGCAGAAATGTTTGGAGGTGGAGGGCACGTGCAGGCCGCGGGATTCAAAATTGAGAGTGATAACTTTGAAGAGACCGAAAAAATGGTTATAGAAAAAGTCCGCGAATTTCAGCAGAAACGCATGAAGGCTGGAGTAAATTTTGAACAAAAAATCGACCAAAAAGAGCCGCAGCAGGAAGAACCAAAGAAAACATCAACCAAGAAAGCGAGTCAAAAAGCCGAGAAACCAGCAAAGAAATCTACAAAAAAGAAAAAGAGTTCTTCAGCAGAAAAACCGGAAGAAAAAAAAGAGGAGTCTTTTACCGATTTCGTCATCAAGACTAATATGTCTGATGATGGGGGAACAGAGCTGGAAGATGACGTCATCTACAAATTCGAAGAGTAGTTCCAACTACGAATCAGAAAACTTTTCCATCACCTCATCGGGGATGTCAGCATTGGTATAGACGGTATCAATATCATCATCTTCTTCAAGTGCCTCAATCAAGTTCAAAAGTTGCAAAGCCTGAGCCTCATCATCGACAGCAACAGTTGTTTGAGGAATATAAACAAGATTGGCAGATTTCGTTTCAATACCAGTTTCTTTCAATTTGTTACGCACCTGCATGAGCTCCTGAGGATCAGTGTAAATTTCAATAATACCATCCTCAAATTTCACATCCATCGCTCCGGCATCAATCATCTGAAGCTGCACCTCATCAGAAGGTTTTTCTGCAGACTCCACCTCAATCAAACCCTTCCTTTCAAACAAATAACCAACACTACCCGCGGCTCCAAGCTTGCCACCCTTCTTTCCCATAATTACATTCATACTCGCAATTGTCCGATTCCGATTATCGGTTAAAGTCTGAATATAGAGAGCACTGTTGCCTGGCCCAAATCCCTCAAAAAGCACCTCTTCGATTCGGGCAGCATCCTTTCCTTCACCAGTCCCTTTCTCAATAGCCCGTTTAATATTGTCCATTGGGACATTATCACTTCGGGCATTGTCAATCGCGGCACGCAACCCCGGATTCATGTCTGGATCACCACCACCAAGCGAAGCCTCAACCTGAATCAGTTTGGCATGTTTGGTAAAAATTTTTCCTCTTTTTTTATCAACTCCTGCTTTTCGATGCTTAATGTTATGCCACTTGGAATGCCCGGCCATAAAAAAAAATTAAAGTTCAGATCGCAACTTTGCGAGTTTTTTTGGATAATCGGTAATCGCCATATCAACATCAAATTTCAGAGACTTCTTCCACGATTTGATAGAGTTCACCAGATAAATCCCAATCATCATACCACGCTGTCTGGACCACAGCACAAATCGGTTACTCAAAAGTCGCTTATTCACAATGTACCACTGCGCATCCACAAATCTCCACAAAAACCAGTTGTGTAAAATCATTGAAAAAAGAGATCCACACAAAATACCCCGTGGGATTTTGCTATTAATTTTCCGCAAAAACATAAGAATAATCGGATTAAAAGAGATAACCACGACGTCCCTACCATCTAAATGTTTTGTATAAAAACGACTAAAAGCGCGCGCCACGATCCCTGGTAAAATACTAAGTGTTTTAATTTCCAGAACAAGCTGAACATCTTGTGGAACCTGTTCAATGGCTATATCCAAAAAATTTTTCCGTCTTTGGGGATGATGAATAATATCATGAGCAAGAAAAAAACGTCGTCGGAAATAGTTATAACGAACATCCATTTCAACAGACTCGCAGCCCCGATTGGCAGCATAACCATAGGCATCTGGAGTGTTTTCCGGGAAAGGACCTTTACCTCCTCGATGTGCAACAATTTGTAGTCGAACTTGTTCCATTAGGCGCAGCTCTTAACAGCACTTGCAATTGCCGGGACAACAGTTTCATCAAAGATATGGGGAATGATCATATCCTTTGTTGGTTTTTCAACAATAGCAGCGAGTGCTTCAGCAGCAGTAGTATACATCTTTTCAGAAATATTTCTTATCCGGGCATCCAACACTCCGCGAAACAGTCCAGGGAAAGCCAAAACATTATTAATTTGATTCGGAAAATCACTGCGCCCGGTTCCAATAATAGCAGCACCAGCCGCACTCGCTTCGTCTGGCATAATTTCCGGCGTAGGATTCGCAAGCGCAAAAACAATCGGATCTTCTCCCATACTCTTCACCATTTCCTGCGTGACAATACCTGGAGCAGAAACACCAATAAAAACATCAGCACCCTTCAAAGCTTCTGCCAGTGATCCACTCACATTATCCGGATTCGATACAGCCAATAACTCCTTTTTATAAGGAGCCAGATCATCGCGACTCGCTGCAATCGCCCCTTTGCTATCGCAAACAACAACGTTTTTGGCACCATAATGGATAAGGAGCTTGGCGATCGCTGTTCCTGCAGCCCCCGCACCGGAAATAACAATTTTCACATCCCCAAATGACCGTCCGGTAACCTTAAAAGCATTAATTAAAGACCCTAAAACAACAATAGCTGTTCCATGCTGATCATCATGAAAAACCGGAATATCAAGAGCCTCTTTCAGTCTCCGTTCAATTTCAAAACAGTGCGGAGCCCCAATATCTTCCAGATTTACCCCTCCGAAAGGAGCAACAATCTTCTTTACCGTTTCAACAAAATCGTCCATATCCCTGGACTCAATGCAGAGTGGAAAAGCATCAATTCCCGCAAACTGCTGAAACAAAACACACTTTCCCTCCATAACCGGAAGGCTGGCTTTCGCTCCAATATTACCTAGTCCCAAAACAGCAGAACCATCAGTAATAACGGCAATCGCATTGCCTTTCATTGTATATTTGTAGATCAAATCCGGATCGCGGGCAATTTCCCGGCATGGAGCGGCAACCCCAGGCGTATAAGCCAAACTCAACTCTTCATAATTTGAAATAGGTGTCTTGGATCGCACCGAAAGTTTCCCACGTTGAGCAGCATGAAACTGGAGGGATTGATCGTAAATACTCATGAGCCTTTAGCGAATTTTAAATTCAGCATCCGATTCCGGCAAACTGTACTCAACAGTTTCAGTTTCAGTCATAGACTGAGGAGAATCCCCATTCACGGATTCAGAAGTCGGAGGTGGACCATCGGGCCCCTTCATATTTGGGAGCTCCGACGGTCCTTTAATTGACGGTGTAGGTAAAACCGTTTTCTCAGAATCTTCTTGTTGAGATTGTTGCATATCAGTCGGTTCCTGGGCCTGGCAACCAGCCAAAACAAAGAGACTCATAGCAATAACGGCAAACCAACGTTTCATAATAAATCAGAAAAAATAAGACCTACGCTTCGTCTTCCATCATTGTGTCGTCCTCAACCATCTTATCATCTTCCATCATACTGTCATCTCCAACCATAGCATCTCCGCCAACCATAGCATCTCCGCCAACCATATTATCTCCGCCAACCATATTATCATCTTCCACCATTTCACTTCCTACTGGCATAGTTTCTTCCATCATGGCATCGTCTTCCATCGCTTCACCTTCAATAACAAGAGTTCCGGTAGATGTAGCAGTTTCACCAGTCTCGTCGACAATATTCACAGTCGCAGTTGTTGATTCACTTACTTCAGATTCTGTATCAGCCGGTTCTGGTTGTTGTTGGAAAAACTGGCAACCAGAAAACGCTAACGAAAGGGCAAAAAGTGTAGAAATAGCAAGGATTCGTTTCATAAGAAAGAAATTTAGAAATTAAACGATACTATTTTATAGGGTTAAGACCTTAAATTCAATCAGAAGAGCGCTTTTTCATTAAAATGCAGTGCTCTTTTGTTCCGTAATAGCCAGGATAGTATTCGATCCGCGCTCAACTTTAAGAGTCACATTATAGGCTTCGCTATAGTAGTAATCGACAGGCCCCGTCCCAATTCCAATCGAATCGGTTTCAATCAAAACAGCATCACTAAAGAGCGCCAGAGTTGCTTCAGCCTGTCCTTCTACAAGAATTTGAGCCCGAACATCAGCCAGGAACTTCTCTTCATCAGTTACAGTTGAGCCTGGATTTTGACTCGATGACGTTACCGGAACCTTGGATCCTTCACTATACCGTACACTTCCAACAATATTACGGATCTCTTCAATAAGTTGAGGCTTATTCAAACCTTCACCAACTTGTGAATAAATAACAAGAATCGACCCATTCGGGAGACCAAAATAGTAGTCAAAGGTTGATGTGTCTGCCACATAAACACTCTTAAATGGATAACCATTCAGATCCTGCGACTGGATTGAAGCACTCGAATCGTACTCAATCAGGCCAAAATATGAATCAAGCGAAAGGCCATTTTCATTTTTATCCACAGCAATCACCATAGTCGCGCTGTTCGGGAAAAGACGGGCCCAACTTAGCTGATTATGTTCTGTATCCTCCTTCCACAAAATAGTTTGGCCACCAGCATCAACCTGCTGCCATCCAAAAGGATACTTCACAGAATAATGATCTGTTGAGTGAACAAAGGTCGGCCAATTTGTGCTCAATGGGAATTTATCCAAACCTTTTTCCTCGGTATACATCAATCGGTAGATAATATCGGCAAACTGTCCGCGCGTAATATCTTTTCCTCCATGCAAAAGCCCATCACCCTCAGGATCAACAAACTGATGATCTTTGGCATACTGTGCATATGCCGAATACCATGCCGTTTGATCCACGTCTGGATACGGATCACCTTCCGGCGCCGCCCCAACCTCTACGCGGAAAGAAAGAAAAACAATCTTTAGACTCTCAGCGATATTAATATTATTGGCTGGTTTAAACGTCCCATCATCATATCCTTCAACAATTCCAAGAGAAATAGCCTTCTGTACAGGATCATAAAACCATTGGCCAGGTTGCACATCCGGGAATTGAGTCGGTGCCAACACGTCTGTTTGTGCTGCCGAAGCAGTCATCGCAATTTTTAACGCCTCTGCCCTGTTAATTGGTTGGTCCGGCTTAAATGTTCCATCGGGATAACCGGAAATTACCCCCTTCTCCTTGAGATATTCAACCGCTCCATAGTATCTCGTACTCTCCGCAACATCCGGAAATGTCTGCGCCAGGGCAGAAAATGCCATAGAAAATGTGAATACCAATGTGGTGAAAAGAAGAGCAATTTTTTTTGGCATAGATTGCAAAGTTAAGAAGACGAAACGGGCTCGCACCCGGAAAAAGTAGAAAGTTGATTCAGTGACTGGACACCAACGAGTATATCATTCCCTTTCGACCAGACTGGATAAAAAGTAATCCCTTTCTCCCGACAAACCTCGGGTTGAAAATCACAGTTAACATAATCAACATTCTCAAAATCTTCATCAAAAAGCATTTTTTGATCCTGACAATTCTGGCAGCGATCCGATCCATACATAGTCACGCCTGCGTCACTCAAACATTGCCCCAAACTTTGCTCGGGACCTTTGAAATCGGCAGAAGCAAAACCGATTGCAACAACAAGGGCTGCAGCAAAAATACCCAAAGACCACCACCAACTTGAACGCTTCTTCGCCATGACTGCCGTTAAGGGCTAGTAAATGGCTTCACCAGGCGAGTACATATCCCGATTCTCATCTCCAATCAGATCAATAATCTCTTCCACTACATCTTCAAACTTCACTGTCTTCTGCGTTCCCACACTCATATCGCGGATAATCGCTGTACCTTCACGCACCTCCGTGATGCCAATGATCACAGTGTACGGAACTTTAAACTTATCAGCAAGTCGCAGCTGAGCCTTGATAGCACCCTTTCCAAGTGCTCCCATAGTTTTGATTCCATTTTCCCGAAGATCATTAATGAGCGGAAGACACATTTTCTTGGCCTCTTTTCCAAGTTGCGCCACAAAAACATGAAGATCATCCTTTTGCGGAACACGGATCTTCTGTCGTTTCATGTTGGCGATGATACGCTCTATACCAGCGGCAAATCCACAGGCTGGAGTTGGCTTGCCACCCATGAGCTCAATCAATCCATCATAGCGCCCTCCTCCACCAATCGCGTTTTGCGCGCCATCGGTCTTATCCCAGAATTCAAAAACAGTCTTGGTATAGTAGTCCAATCCACGAACCAGCGTTGTATTTTCGGTGTACTCAATACCCATCTCTTCCAGATATTCCTTGAGTTCATCGTGATATTCCAGACTTTCCTTGGAAAGATAATCAACAAGTTTTGGAGCCAGTTGAGCCAGAATCTTACAATCCTCCTCTTTACAGTCCAAAAGCCGGAGTGGATTCTTCTCGAGTCGGCTGCGGCAATCGGCGCAAAGCGAACGTTCTTTTCCAAAATAAAAATCTTTCAGTGCCTGCATATACTCTGTTCGATCCTCGCTGGAACCAATGCTGTTGAGCTGGAGTGTAAAAATATCCGCAATACCAAGATCGTCCAGAATCCGATTCGCAATATAGATAATCTGCGCATCCAAAGCTGGATCCGATTCACCAATAATCTCCAATCCAAACTGCCAAAACTGGCGATATCGCCCTTTTTGCGGACGATCGTATCGGAAAAAGGGATCAATATAATAAAGCTCAACCGGTTGCGGCCAGCTGTTCATACCATGCTGAATGTAAGAACGAACAACCCCGGCAGTTCCTTCCGGACGGAGCGTTAAACTGCGTCCTTTTCGGTCCTCAAACGTGTACATCTCTTTACTCACAATGTCGCTCGTGTCTCCAATACTCCGCTTAAAAATATCAGTGTACTCAAAAATCGGAGTGGTAATACGACGAAAACCAGCCTGACGACATCGGTGACGAACTACTTTCTTAATAAAAGTGTGGTACTCGTGGTCATTCGGAAGAATATCGTGAACTCCTTTGGCAGTCTGAAATGGGGGAGTCTGCTGTGGCTTCTGTTGCTGGTCATCCTTCGGCATAAGAGAAAATGAGTTAAGAGAATGGGAAACTCTGAGAAATGATTATAACATTTTTTAATAAAAGTGCTAGCCTTTCTTTTGTTCCTGGAAGGCTTGGCGAAGCATGGATAAGCCTTGTTTTGAAGCATGAAGAAGTCCAATCAAAACAAAGCAAAGGTCACGAATACGAATAATAAACACCAAAACAAAGGCGTTAATCATAATTCCAAGAGCCAGGAAAATAGCAGCATGCCCACCTTCCAGAATTCCAAGTCCACCAGGAATCGGAATAACAAAGGCGACATAAGGAATAGTTGAAACAAGGAAAGTTTGGAGAAAAGTCATGTGGACACCCATAAATCGGGCTACCAGATAGTGTTCAAGCAACAAGAATGAAGTGATAATCAGAGAAATCGGAACCAACAGCCAAAAAGTCCCGGCATGTTGTTTATAAAAATGAGAAATCTCCTCCTCAACCTCCAGAACTTTTTCCTCAAAACTCTTCACTTTCTGAAACTTTGTCAGTCGGAAAAACCGTAACAATGAGCTAAAAAATCCAATATTCCGAACAGTTGCAAAAATAACCCAAAACATCAACGCAAACATCGACACAAGCGCAATCAACATGACCACATGAAGCTCAGCCGGGAGAGTTCCATCAAACAAAGCAATCAAAATCCCCAAAGCAATAAACACAAACAGAGCTCCCAACTCCAGGCCTTTATCAATCACAACAGACGAAGTGGCCGTCCTGGTCGAAACCCCTTCATTATGGAGAAGAAGAATCCGTAGCGGTTCTCCGCCAGTCTGCGCCGATGGAGTGAGGTAACTAAGGGCAAATCCAGACATTCGGTGCAAAAACAGCTTTCCAAAGCTAATCGCCTTATCGTGCAGAGCCTTCACTATCAAGTGCCATCGCAAGGTATAAAGCCCAAAGTTCAGGAAGGATAATCCCAGGAAAACAAAAAAATGGAGCAGGGAAAATTCACGCAAATTCCGCCAGATTTCGCCCAAACCTGTTTGCAGAATCACTCCTACAAAAAGGCCAATGCCCAGCAACAGAAACACCGAAAATAAAACAACTCTTTTTTTCATTCTATCGCTTAGAGTACATCCGTAAGTTAGGATCTGCAAGGGCACCAGTGTCCATCCCTGAAAAAGGGATTACATAATTATCGGGTGCTTTTTCATAATGATAGAACGCAGTTGCCGCAATCATGGCAGCGTTATCAGTACAGTAAGAGAGGTCCGCCGCATACCGCAAAACAAATTTTCCTCCCACTTTTTCTTCTGCCATAGATCGTAGTCTCCGATTCGCGGAAACCCCGCCAGCCAAATGCACCTCTTTCACTTTGAACTCCTTCGCTGCACGCACCAGTTTATCCGTCAAAACGTCGCATACCGCCTCCTGAAAAGACGCAGAACAATCAGCAATAAACTCCTGCGACAGCTCACCTTCACGTTCATGCTCCTCCTTTACCAAATTCAAAACCGCTGTCTTCAGGCCGGAAAAACTAAAATCGTAAGAACCTTTTTCCAAACGAGCCCGTGGAAGATCATATCTCTCAGGATTTCCCATCTCTGCCGCCCGGGAAACATGCGGTCCACCCGGATATCCCAGACCCAAAAGCCGGGCCACCTTATCAAAAGCTTCGCCGGCCGCGTCATCCAGTGTTTCACCCAAAAGTTCAAAATTCGCATGTGATCGCATTAAAACCAGTTCATTGTGACCACCGGAAACTGTCAAAACCATCACTGGAAACTGGATTGGATCAGCAGGATCCCTATCCAGCCAGTTCGCATAAATATGCCCGGAAATATGGTTCACCGGAATCAAAGCCTTATTCAAAGCAATCGCCATGGTCGAAGCAGCCGTCACGCCAATCACCAGCGAACTTAAAAGCCCCGGACCCTGAGTCACCGCAATCGCGTCAATATCATCCCAACTCATCTTGGCCTCCTTCAAAGCCTGTTCAACAACCGGCACAATCTTCACCACGTGCTCACGCGCGGCCACCTCTGGCACAACCCCGCCCGTTTCATGATGTAACGCCACCTGCGACGCAATCACGTTCGAATGCACGATTCGCCCATCCTCAACCACCGCAGCAGCCGTCTCATCACACGAACTTTCGATTCCAAGAATGATCATGGCCCGATTGTAGCACTTCCTGCCAAACTGGCATATTCAACTATGCCGCACGAGAGGCAAATCGCTTCATGCTATTCATTATTCGGCCGGCAAAGCTAGTCTTTTCCCCCTGCTTTTTAGGAGTATACGAAGCTTTCTTCACAGGCTTCTGCTGGCGGGGCTGGATAAGTTTTGCGCGCGCCGGCTTTGGCCGAACCTTGATTGTTGGCGAAACATGCTCTCCATCCTTTCGAATAGCAGGTTTCTTTTGAGTTTTTGATTCATCATGATGTGAAATAGTTGGTGATACCTGTTTCACATGGCCACTCTTCACCATTGGAATAATACGGTCGAGGGTGAAATTAACATCCAAAATACTTTGATGCAGAGCCTGAGCCTCCTTTGGAGTTAGCGTTGAAGCATGAAGATCCAAATCAGCTTCAGCTTTCATAAGTTTTTTACGAATGGCACCCAGATCGTATACCTGCGAAGTTGAGCTCACTTTAACGGAATACTGGGAACGTCCATTTTTAGACGAATATGAACCCTGTCGAGGATTAACACTAAGAGAGATCTGACCATTTGTCGGAAGACCTCGAGACATCAATTCTCTTTCAACAAAAGCAAGTTTTTCACGAGCATTTTTACGATTGATATCAGCATAACCAACTCTATTCGCACGATATACTCTCTTTGCAGCCTCTTCTTGATCATGAAAGAGTTTTTCTGCTTCATCAATCTTTGGCCGTGCGGCTGCAACATTTTGTCTCCCTTTCGCAATCTTGTTGGCAACAACAGCAGGGGAATCCGTGTCATTGAATCGACCTTCTGAAAGAAGCGAACGTGCATCCTTCAAGAGCTCAACGATTTGTGCTTTATCTTCCGTCCCGCAGTTGAACGTGCATTCCAAATAGGATGTGTGAGGTTTATACGGAACAGCTTTCGGAGTAAGAACTTGTGCCATTGTACGCGCCGGTTTAGCACTGGCATGGAGTCCATAAGCAAACTCAAGACGACTATCCAGACTCTGAATACGCTTCCACTGAGCTTGGAGCTCGGCATAGTAGACTTGCAATGGATTGAGCTGTTCCTGTGGTTGCTTTTTCACAACTTTTGGAGGTTCAGGTTGTTTCTTCTCCTCAACCTTCTCCGGGAGTTTTGGCTCCACTGCACGTTCCTTTGGAAGGATTACAGATTTTGCTTTCTTCGGAGCCGCTATGTACGGACGTGGCTTTGGTTGAGCAACAACTTCCTCTTTTTTATCAATCGGTGGAGGTGTTTCCTCTTTTGGAGGCTGAGCAGCAATCTCTTCTTTTTGTCGAGGCTTGCCAGCAGAGGCGGAATCAGTTGGATTTGGTGATGTTGAAGCAGAAGTCGCCGGATTATTCTCATCTTCGGAAAAGTTCTTAAAGAGACCATAGCCAGAGAGTAGAGCAGCTCCGGCAACTACACCTGCCACAAGTCTCCCCCACTTTTTGGGTTGCTTTTGTGGCTTATTGCCACCATTCCCGCCACCACCTTCATTGCCATTTCCGGAGTCAGATCCACCTGACCCACGAACAGTATTTCGGGGTGTAGATTTTCCAGAATGAGTGGCTGCTGTAAGCTTTGATGAAAGCCATTGTCCAGCATTTGAAAGACGTTCACGAACGGTTGGTTTGCGAAGAACCGCATGCTCTTCGGCTGTCAGTTCACCATTTTTAAGCTGTCGATCCAGTTCTCGATTCAAATCTTTCGCAACTTGAAAGTTAGAAGTAAAGTTGCTCCAACGTCGCTTAAGGTCGTTTGAAAGTCCTTTAAGAGGTGATGACATCGATGGTTTTAGCCCTTGTTCCTTCAGGTTCTTATTAATCTTCCGTGAAGCAGCACCGGGCAGAATATTTGATATACCATTCCAGAGTGATCCAGCGGCAGAACGGAGCTTCTCTCCAGCACTCCGGCTTCGCATCTTTTGTTCATGTATTGCCAGTCGTTCATTCTCTTCACGAACCCATTCATCTTGAACTCTTCGCGTCTCGGCAATCCTTACCGCTTCTTGTTGCGGTTGAGCAAAAAACTCCTTCTCAAGAGCTGTTTCAGTAAGTGTCGGCGCGTCTTTTTTTGGTTGTTGCAAAGCCTTGGAAGCAAGAAGACGAGTGTGAATAATGACATTGGCAGAGCTCTTTCCATCCACTCGATCAATTCCTTCAATAGGGTTTTGATTGAGGAATGAAGGGTTCAGGTTCTCCAATTTACGGCTATGGTCTAAATTCATAAGTATGGGAGTATTAAAAGTTTGGTGATGTGTATACGCTCAAATAGAAAAACATACAACCTTTTTGCTATCGACATGTACAACGCTCATATCATAAGGCCATTACATAAAGTGATAATAAAGTGACAATAAAAACATGACAGAATCTTAAAAAGCAGGGGTTATAAACAAAAAAAACTCCCTCATAAATTTGAGGGAGTTTTGAGTTTCAATCGCGAAGTTACGGTTACTTAATCTTCAACTCTTTAATTTCCTTAATCTCTTCTCCTCCTGCCAAAGTGTAAACCACTACCAGCTTAAACGACCATTCAGTTCCCATACCAGTTCCTTTCTGTCGGAAATATGCTCGCTTGATAATATCTTTTACTTTAGCGCCCTTTTCATCCACATCTTTCTTCTCATCGTCACGCATTTCACACTCAAAATCGATCGCGAAATCCATAACTTTGGTTTCACCCTGCTTCAAAGAAAAACCATCCGCAGTCTGAGTTCCAATGAAGTACTCCTTCCACTTGTAGTCTTTTCCTCCAGCACCAGTATACTTGGTAATATATTGATTGAAGCTGAAAAGTACCTTCTCAATCTCAACGTCTTTACGAGAGCTGACAGTAACCTTTCCGGCGTAAGTCCCACGACATTCAGTAACCGGCTCTACGTCAAAACTGGTAGAGAGACCACTTTGCACTTTCTGCACACCCTTTACCACCTTATCAACGTTGTTTTTGTGCTTATTAAACAAGTTGAAGAGTTCAAGAATTTTATTAATGAAGTCCATAGTAAAAAAAGAAAAATAATACCGGCGGAAATATAATAGTCACCGGGAAAAATAGCAAATGATTTGAAACAATAAAAATGGTACAATCATAAGGATGAAACCCACTTCCATAAAAATCATTCAAGAGCTAAAAGATGCCGGACATCAGGCATTTTGGGCAGGAGGATGTGTGCGGGATATGTTACTGGGAATCGAACCCAAAGATTTCGACATTGTCACGAGCGCCAGTCCGGACGAAATAGAAGATCTACTCGAAAAAACAATTCCCATTGGGAAAGAGTTTGGAGTGATTTTAGCACAGAAAGATGGACACGATTTCGAAGTTGCCACATTCCGGTCCGATTCAGGATATTCAGATGGGCGCCGCCCTGACGCCGTAACATTTACCAATGCGCAGGAAGATGCCAAACGCCGCGACTTCACCATTAACGGCATGTTCTACGATCCACTCACCGATGAAATTCACGATTTTATAGGAGGGCAAAAAGATTTGGATGCCAAACTCATCCGTTTTATTGGTGATCCGGAAGAGAGGATTCTTGAAGACCATTTGCGAATTCTTCGAGCTATCCGTTTTAAGAATCAGTTTGGATTTCAATACGAGCCCAAAACCTACGCCGCCCTCGTCAAACACGCGGCACTGGTCATAGACAAAGTCGCCAACGAGCGCATCGCCGACGAGCTCAACAAAATCATGATGTCGGGCGGCGCCGTGGAAGCCTTCGAAGACATGGAAGACATTGGCGTTCTCAAAGTCCTTCTACCAGAAATTCAAAAAATGAAAGGCTGCGGCCAACCGATTGAATACCACCAGGAAGGTGATGTATGGGATCACACCATGCTCGCTCTCAGGTCACTCCCGGAGACCACACAACTCCCGGTTCGTTGGGCCGTTCTGCTCCACGACGTTGGTAAACCGGACACATTTGTCCTTGAAGAACGCATCCGGTTTGATGGTCATGTGAACCGTGGAAAAGAGATCGCTCACGACATTCTTAATCGCCTCCGCTTTCCACGTCGCACCGTGGAAGAGGTTAAATGGCTTGTTGAACACCACATGATGATGGTGCCACTGGTAGACATGCCCATCGGACGTAAACGTCACTGGTTTCTCCACCCATACTTTCTTAACCTTATGCAGGTTTTCAAAGCCGATGCTCTGGGAACCATCCCATCCGATCTCTCACTTTATGAAAAAATTCTCAAACTGTACCGCGAAACATTAGAAGAAATGCCAAAGGAACCAAAGCCACTCCTCACCGGGCATGACATCATGGAAATGCTTGGACTCAAGCCCGGAGAAAAGGTTGGAGAAGTACTCATGCAACTCCGAGAAAAGCAGTTAGGTAAAGAGCTCACCACCCGTGAAGAAGCACTGGAATGGCTCGAATCCCTGAAATAAGACCAAACAATGGGACTTGCATTAGCCGCTACGGTAAGCTAAAATCCTTCAAGTAAACAAATATTTCTAACCTTATTTTCCATGTTCAACAAAAAAGTACTTGGAGCACTTGCAAAAGTGGTTGCCCTCCTCCTTTTGGCTCAGGCAGCATTCGTTATCGTTATAAGCGTTATGGCGTACGCGGGTACTCCTACAAACCTCGATCCAAGCGTGACTCAGGCAATCGCAATCATTCAACAACTTGGATCAATTGCTTTTCTTTATGTTGTACTTGGAGCTGCATACCGTCTTGCGACAAAATGCAGAAAAATGAAATGTGAAATCTGCCCAAACTGTGGAAACTGCATGGCAGAATGCACTTGCTCTGAATCATCAAGCATGAGCATGCCAGCAACAAAGTCAGCGCCAAAGAAAACAGCAGCAAAAAAGAGCACAGCAAAGAAAACGACAGCCAAGAAATCAACAAGCCGGGCAAAGAAGAAATAGTTAGGATCGAACAAGTGTTGCCACGTTTTCTATGTGGTACGTCTGCGGAAACATATCAACAGGTTGCACTCTTTCCAGGGTGTAACCTGTTTTGGTAAACAGCGCCAAATCTCGCGCAAGTGTGGTTGGATTGCATGAAACATACACAACCCTCCGCGGCTGCATGACACCAATATGCTCAATCACCGATTCATGCAGGCCACTTCGTGGAGGATCTACAATGACCACATCGGCAGCCTCTTCAAGATTCGGCAGTTCCTTTGCCACATCACCCACCGCAAACTCTGCATTCTCAATGCTATTGCGTTCCGCGTTCGCCCGCGCGTTCAGCAGCGCCGATTCGTTCAGCTCGATCCCATAAACTTTCTTCGCAAAAGGAGCGCAAGCCAGCGCAATCGTTCCAGCACCGCAGTACAAATCGTACACCACCTCTTTACCGCTCAAACCGGCAGCTTCAATCGCCAGGCCAAACAACTTCTGCGCCTGTAACGTATTCGGTTGAAAAAATGCCTGTGGGGAAATCTCGAACGCTAGCTCGTGTTTTTTCCCTCCAACATCAATCAAAAGTTTGTCCACAATCGTCCCTTTTCCCCACAAAAGCGTCTCGGTCAATTGCTTTCGTTGCCCCTTCTTATTCAGAACATGAGTGTAGTAAACCGATTGAACATTTTCCCTGGCAAGCGATTCCTGCACAGCCTCCACAAATCCATCCAAAAACGTCGCCTCACCATTCTCAACAATCAAATTCACAAGGATTTCTCCTGTATTTTTTCCTTCGCGAATCACCAACGACTTCAACGTTGGTTCCAACGATTCCTCTCTATAATCAATCCTCTCAAAAAACGTTCGCATATCCTGCACAAACTTCCCAAGGTACGGCGCAAACAAAAAACACTCTTCCAGTTTCACCAGATCATAGCGCCGCCGCCTTACATGCAAGCCAAAATGCAGCACGCCATTTCTATCCACATCAAAACTCAGCTCCATTTTGTTCCGATAAAACCACGGATCATCGCAGCCAACAGCCGGCTGCACCACAGAACCATCCAATCCACCAAGCCGTTCAATCGCATCCCGCACATGCTGCTCCTTCAGCTGTAACTGATCCTCATAACTCAACCGCTGCAAACTGCACCCACCACAATTATCCCCACTCATGCCAAAATGTTTGCACTTTGGATCCACTCTTTTTGTCGATTTCTCCAGGAACTCCTCAATATGGGCATACGCATATTTGCGCTTCCGCCCGCCAATCCGCGCCCGCACAACATCTCCGGGAACCGCGTCATCCACAAAAATAGTAAAATTCCGGTCATCAATCACATATTTGGCCACGCCCTGACCGCCAAATGCGATTGAATCGATTGAAACCTCTATAATATCTCCTTTTTTCATGCTTTAATCATAGTCGAATCCCCACCACATGAACATAACAATCGTACAAGTCGGCAAAACCCGCACAGATTTCATTGCAGCAGCGGAGCAGGAATATAGCAAAAGATTGCAGTCAGATGCAAAAGTTCAGGTAAAAATCCTGAAATCCGGTAAAGGCGAAGTCGCCAAAATAAAAGAGGATGAAGGCCAGGCCATTCTCGAAGCATTGCCAAAAGACAGCTTTGTCATAGTACTTCACGAGTACGGAAAACAGCTCACTTCTCCTGAATTTGCAGAGCTCATTCAACAAAAAAAAGACTCAGGAACATCACACATCACTTTTGTAATAGGAGGAACGTACGGACTTTCAGAATCAGTCCTGAAAAGAACAAATTTCACACTCTCATTCTCAAAAATGACCTTCACGCACGAGATGATTCGACCACTTTTACTCGAACAACTTTATCGTGCTTTCAGCATCGTAAAGGGAAAAACCTATCATTATTAGGACGTACCCAAAATCGCCCACAATATATCTTCAAAATATATTGACAATAAGGCAATGAAGTGGTATAAAATCTTCTTATCCACTTATTTTGGATGTATGAAAGCACAATTTACCAACAAAATGCTGAGTTTCGCGGCACTGCTTCTTATGGTTCTTGCACCAGTAGCAGAAACAGCGCAGGCACGAATTTCTGCCGGCGGTAACGCTGGAACATCGACCAGTACGAGCAATACCATTAATGCCAGCTCTCAAAATACTGGATCAACCACTGGGAATAGAATCCCAGCCGGAGGATCTTCAACTCAAACGGGAAACACCATTAACGCCAGCACAAATGCAGGCAACAGAATTGCTGCATCAGAGGCATACCACGATATTTGGACCAACCACATTAATGCAAGTGGAAACACGGGAACAACATCAACAAGCAATCGAATTCCAGCCGGAGGACAATCTTCACAAACTGGAAGCCACATTAACGCGGGAGGAGGAACATACCCTTCAACCGGTTCAAACCGAATCCCGGCGGGAAGCGGAAACACTGGAGGTGGAGTTTACCCAAACAGCACAGGAAACCGTATTGATGCTAACAATTCAGGAACCATTGGATACGGATGCAGCCGAATCCCTGGAGGATACTGCTACCAACCAGGAAGCCGTGTGGACGCAAGTGGAAACACCGGATCAACATCAACCGGATCAACAGGTGGAAGCCGTATTAATGCTGGATCAACCGGAACCACTGGAACAGCCAACACCGGAAATCGAATCGATGCCAACAGCTCAGGATTCATTGGGTATGGATGTAGCCGGATCCCTGGAGGATATTGCTATCAGCCAGGAAACCGTGTGGATGCGAGCGGAAACAACAATTCAACAGACGGAAATCGCATTGATGCTTCTGGAACAAGCACACCATCGACCGGAAACCGCATTGATGCATCAGACAATAACTCAAACGGAGGAAACCGCATCGACGCTTCAGAAAACAACAATAACAACAACACCTGTAACAACCTTCCATATCCGGAAGACATCGACGGACACTGGTCAGAAATCTACGTTCGACGCCTCCACGACCTTTGTATCGTAGAAGGATACGCGGACGGAAAATTCCGCCCGGATCAACCAATTACCCGTGCAGAAATGCTCAAGATGGGATTGCTTGGAGGAGGAATCGCTCCAAACCCGGGATGTTATGATAACGACTGCGGAAGCCCATTCAACGACCTCGACCAATGGCAGGGACCTTGGGTTCGATCAGCCTATGACCGGGGAATCGTACAGGGATACTCAGCTGACCGCTTCGCGCCAAACCAGAACATCACCCGTGCAGAAGCCGTAAAAGTTGTTCTCTCAACCTACAACATTGCCCCACTCAACGTTACCGAATCTTTCTTTAAAGACGTAAACGGATGGGAGCTTGGATGGGTGGAAAAAGCCCGCGTGATCGGATTAGTACAGGGAATCGGAAACGGGAACTTTGATCCAAACCGACCAATCACCCGCGCAGAAGCAGCAAAAATCATTGTGAAGATGATCGAATACTACGACACCAAGATATAGTATAGCTCTATAAACCTAGTACATTATGGTAAATAAGACACAAACCCTGGATAACGCTTCAAATGCTCAGTTAGCTGAAGCATTACTCCGCCTGACAGAGAAAAATCCTGAACTCGCGGAAGCCGCCAACGCTGAACTGAATGCAATAGCACATGAAACAGCCAAAAAAGTAAAAGCCTCTTCCAAAGTAGAGGAAACGAACGAGAAACAACTCACTCCGGAACAAACCAAAAACCTCATCAACACTATCGTAAAACGTTTTGAAAACAACATGCTCCGCCATGAAACAGAGGATTCGAGACATTTAAGATCACATTTGGAAAGGAAAGCAATTGAAAAACCGGAAAAAATTTGGTCGCTGAATGAAATGGAACGCACTGGTGGTGAGCCGGACGTAAGGTGTTACGATGAAGAAAGAGATGAGTATGTTTTCTGGGACTTTTCAAAAGAAACTCCCGAAGGACGAAAACGTGTTTGTTATGACCATGACGCGGAAAAAGAGGCGTACCTCCTTTACAAAGAATACATTACCAATGGCATTGAACCACCCAGAGGGAACGCTGTTGACAGAGCGGCGGCAATGGGAGTTGAACTGATGACCACGGAAGAGTATCGAACGTTTCTAATCATGGAGAACGATGATAGTATTGATGAATTTCCAGGATCCTGGCTGGAAACTCCGGCAAAAACGAGAAGGTATGGGAAAGCATTTATCGGACAAGGAGAGGATGATTTTCCTCTAGATTTAATTGAACCATTCGAATTTCTTGATGAACCGGGATTCCGTGTTACGCTAAGAGTGTAAGTGTGGCATCTAAGCTTGAAATTTTCAAAAGCCCCGTTCTCACAGCGGGGCTTTTTTTCTGTTTAAAATCCGGTATGATACACATGAATTCACACACTCACATGAAGCAAAAACTCATCACATTTATGCTGTGCGTTGCATGCGCTATGATCGCATTCTCGTACATGATCGTCATCGTTGATGCATAAACAAAATCACAAAAAAATACCCCAAATTGCCCTCACTTTTGTGGCCCTTACTTTTTTAAGTGGCTGCCAAAGTATGAACGGCTCGACCAATATTTTTGATAGAAATATCCTTGTTTTTCCGGAACAGGGAACTTTTGAGCAGACGGTTGAAACACCAGAACCAACCGAAACAAAAGAAGAACTCATGATTGGAGCTTTCGTAACAGAAGCAACACTGAATCAGGAACTGAATAAAATTCCAAACAAAGATCAGTATGAAAATGTAGTAATTCTGGCACCAACAAATCACAAAACAAACACAGACGAAATCTTCACATACGACGAAACCACGCCGCTCGGATTCCAGGCAAACAAAGAAGTCCTCTTTAAAATGGAGGTTGCTAACATCGTCAAATCGCTTGGAACCATCACGCAGGACAGCTGGTGGAATCGCCAGCTCATGTACGACATTCGCGATGCTTTCCCCAACGCCAAATTCATCCTTCTCTCCGTCAATACAGACATTCCGCACCCGGATGTCACGGCCTATGCTTTCAAATCGTATTTGCCGGAAGACAGTTTTGTCATTGCCGTGGCAGAAGAGCAGTACAGCGAGAACCCGCATATAAAAGAGTTTCAACAGTCCCTCAATCACACAGTCCTCAACGCCAACGACACATCTCACTATAAAGATCTGCCCTTAAGCAGCACCGTCACCTACGAAATCCTTGGTCGATACCTTCAACTTTACGGCTCACACCAGCCAAAGAAAGAGTCTGATGCCATTCATCTGGTGGCCTTCGGTGACATCATGCTCGGGCGCTTTGTCCGCACGCTCATGGACGAAAACGGCCTGGACTATCCTTTTCAGAAAATGGATGACAGCTACCTTCGCGTGAACGATCTCCTTCTGGCCAACCTGGAAGGCCCAATCACCAACAAAGCCATCCGTACCAACACCGGCATGAATTTTGGATTTTTCCCGGACGTAGCCCCGATTCTTAAAAACCATCATTTCGACCTCCTCTCACAAGCCAACAACCACACGCTCGACAAAGGCGATGACGGCTACAACGAATCTATCAATTTCATCAAAGAGCAGGGGATAACCCCCTTTGGACACCAGCGGGACATCACCGACATCACTGCCGCCAAAACCATTATTCGCGGACAAAAACTCGCTTTTATCGGACTGGAGGAAGTGAACTCCCCACTCCCGGACCAGGCAGCCTTGGATAAAATAAAATCCCTCGTGGCAGAAGATTATAAGGTTATTGTCTATCCTCACTGGGGCATTGAATACCAAAACAGACCAAACCAACGCCAACGCGACCTTGCCCACGCCTGGATCGATGCGGGGGCCTACGCTGTCATCGGCCACCATCCACATGTCATTCAATCGTACGAAACCTACAACGGTCGCCCAATCTTCTACTCGCTTGGGAACGCCATTTTCGACCAATACTGGTCCGTCCCAACCCAGGAAGGCCTCTCTATTGCCATGATTATCGAAGACGACCAAACCATTATCTACTTCCTGCCAATCAAGCTGGATCAGAGCCAGCCGCGCCTCATGAACGAAGAAGAAACCCGCGTTCAGCTGCAAAAACTCGTGGAATGGGGTGACCACTCAGAAGCAGAAAGACAGGCAATCCTTAACGGCAAGCTTGTCTTGTGATACAGTGGGCAACATGCAACAGTTTTTTACAGATCTTCAAATCGACGCCTTCATCGCCCCGCTCATTATTATTGGAGCGAGTGTTGTCATTGGATACATCTTCCAAAAAGTGATCATTTCGCAGATGCGAAGGATCAGCAAACATACCAAGTGGAATGGCGACGACATCATCGTTGATGGCATCGGTAACGCGCCGATCCTCTGGTTTCTCCTTGGGGGAATCTATACAACTTTGGTCGACTTTCCTATCGATCCTGAATACCAGAAACTCCTGTGGCAACTGATTTTAGTGGTCTTCGTTCTCTCAGTGGCGGCAGTTGGTTCCCGCATAGCCATTGGATTCATTCACAGCTATTCATCCAAAAACACGCAAACAATTGGATCCACATCCATGTTCAACATCCTCACCAAGATCACAATCTTTGCTTTCGCGATTTTGGTCATTCTTCAAACATTGGGAATCTCTATCACGCCGCTTCTTACCGCTTTGGGAGTTGGAGGATTGGCAGTAGCTCTGGCACTTCAGGAGACACTTTCCAATCTCTTTGCAGGACTTCATATCTTGGCATCAAAAAAACTCAAGCCCGGAGACTATATAGAACTCGACTCCGGACAGACAGGAACGGTTCAGGATATTTCATGGCGAAACACAACTCTTCGAACCATTGGGAACAATCTGGTTATTGTTCCAAATAGCCATGTAGCATCAGCAATCATCACCAACTATGCAGGCCCGGAAAAAGAGATGTCACTCATTGTCCCCGTTGGGGTCAGCTACGGTAGCGACCTGGAAAAAGTCGAAAAAGTAGTGATCGACGTGGCAACAGAAATACTCAAAAAAGTAGAAGGAGCAGTGCCGGATTATGAGCCAAAAGTCCGCTATAACGAATTCGCTGAATCAAGCATTAATTTTAGTGCCATTCTCCGAATTCAGGAGTTCACAGATCAGTACGTTATCCGCCATGAATTCATGAAAGCCCTTCATAAACGCTTCAAAAAAGAGGGTATTGAAATCCCATTCCCACAACGGGACGTCCACATTAAAAAAGAAGCTTAAAAAGCGAAAGAGGGGTTAATTGGTAAGCTTTTTTGTGCTATAATACAAAGACAAACTTAAAACAAAAGCTATGAAAATAAAGTTCTGTGGCGCCGCACGTGAAGTAACCGGATCCCGGCACCTTTTAGAAGTGAATGGTAAAAAGATCCTGCTCGATAGCGGACTTTTTCAGGGGCATCGTGATGATGCCGCCCAAAAAAATCGTGAATTTTGCATCGACCCAAAAGAGGTGGATGCCGTGATTCTTTCACACGCTCACATTGATCACAGTGGAGGACTCCCGTTTTTGGTAAAAAACGGCTTTAAAGGGCCGATCTTTTCAACCTTTGCCACACGGGATCTTTGTAACTACATGCTCATGGATAGTGCGTTTATCCAGGAAAAAGATGCCGAATACATGAACAAAAAACTCAAGAAAAAAGGAGAACCGCTGGTAGAGCCGCTCTACACCACGGACGACGCGGTCAAAACACTGGAACAGTTCTACGGCGTTTCTTACGAAAAAGCTTTTGTTGTAACCGATGGTGTCGTTTGCTCATTCTACGATGCCGGGCACATCCTTGGCTCAGCGCTAACGCATTTGATTATCGACGACAAAGAAAAAAATGAACGATACACACTTGCCTTCACCGGAGATCTTGGCCGGAAAAATCTTCCAATTCTCCGCGACCCACAGGATCTCCCTCCAACAGACTATCTCATCACCGAAAGTACTTACGGTGACCGCTTCCACGAGTCCATGCTGGACGCCGGAAAACGTCTTGAAGAGGTGGTGAAAAAGACGGCTAAAAGAGGAGGAAAAATCCTTATTCCTGCTTTCTCCGTGGAACGAACACAAGAGATTGTGTATCACCTGAATGTTTTATGGCAGGAGAATAAAATTCCAGACATTCCAATCTACGTAGACAGTCCGCTTGCTGCCAACGTTACCGAGGTATTTACCAATCATCCGGAATGTTTTGATCGTGACACTTTTAAAGAGTTTATCGTCAACCGAAAGAATCCATTCGGGTTTGGGCGCCTCAAATACACCCGTGATGTGGAAGAA
>CALMAI010000018.1 GCA_937858825.1 uncultured Candidatus Peregrinibacteria bacterium | reverse complement strand
TCCACTTTTTCGCAGCTTTTGGCCGGACTACAATTTGAATACTGGCTACATCAGTCTCTTCAAACTTGGAGAAGATATTAGTGAGATCGTTAAGTGGGTCGTTTTCCAGTGTTTTATATGTTTTGATCGGAAAGTAGAAAGGGTTGTTTTGATATGCGAAGTAGCATTTCAACTCGTTTCCTTGAGGCTGAATATTTATTGGATCCACAATTTGTATGTCTGCATGCGGATAGTACGATGTGATCTGTTTATCAATCAGATCCCGGTACCGCTCGTGCATGACAACATAGAAATCTACAACTTTGTCTTTGGCAATGTACTCAAAACTGACAAGATCATCTTTAAGAAACCTTGTTTGTAAAATATTTTTAAGACTTAGTTCGCTTAACTCATGGATGTTTCGAAAGAACTGCTCCATCACAGCAATTTTCTCTTTAAAATCTTTTTCTTCGGACTTTTCTTTGTCTTTGGGAGACTCTTCACGAGGCAAAGACACTCGCATGTGTACAAATTTCTTTGATGCGTAAAGGACGATGTAGAGATAGTTCGAAATCCGAAGTCCTACTACAACAAATGCGATGATTGTCGCCGTTATGCCCAAAAACCATAATGGGTTTTCGATAACCCACCGTCCAAATTGCTCCAAGAATCCCACGCTGCCTGAATTCATTGTTTTTTTTTATTTTTGTATCTCTTTATATTAGCAGATTTTGGCTTTTTTTTCAATAAAGTTGGGACTTATTCATGATGATTTAGATTCCCATCTCTGTGGAAACTAAAATAACTGTTTTCACCAATGATTATGTGATCCAGTAGCGGAATTTTAAGTATTTTCGAGGCTTTTTGTATTTTTTGGGTTGTTATCTGGTCTGCTGTTGAAGGGCTGGGATCTCCTGAAGGATGATTATGGATCATGATGAGGGCGTAAGCTCCATGCTCTATAGCCGGACGGAAGATTTCTCTTGGATGAAGAATATTGGCATCCAGGCTTCCGATAGTGATAATTTCATTGTGGATGATCTGATTTCTGGTGTTGAGATAAATTCCCCGTACATACTCCTTTTTGAGATATTGCATATTTTTGGTTACTTCATAGATATCTTCGGTCGAGGTGATACGTTTTTTTATACTTACCTGCTCAAAAAACCGACGTCCAAATTCCACGGCCGCCATAAGTTGTGATGCTGAAACTGTTCCCAATCGGAATCGCTTTTTGAACTCCTGATAGTCTTTTTCATGTAAAAGTTCTTCCCGGTCAAAGCCTTGAAGTATCCGCTTGGAAAGCTGAAAAATGTTTTCTTTCCTGGTTCCTCTTCCAAGCATTAAGGCTATCAACTCATAATCTTCAAGCTTCTGTGGCCCGTGAAGCTGAATTTTTTCGCGTGGTTTCATGTGATCATTCTTATTTGACCACATAGTAATGAATGGATATGAAGGGAACCTAAATTTTTAGGTGATCGTTGAGGTATTGAACCAGACTGTCAACTTTAACGCGTTCCTGTTCCATGGTGTCGCGGTCGCGAATGGTTACGGATTTGTCTTTTTCTACAGTGTCAAAGTCGATAGTGATGCAGTATGGGGTTCCAATTTCATCCTGCCGTCGGTAGCGCTTTCCGATTGATCCGGTTGTATCAAAGTCGATGTTGAAGTCGTCTTTCAGGATTTCCCATACTTTGTTGGCTTCGTCTGTGAGTTTGTTGACCAGTGGAAGCACTGCAGCACTGAATGGCGCGATGTTTTTCTTCAGCTTTAAAACGATTCTGGTTTCTTCGCCTTTGTCAGTTTTTATAGTTTCCTCTGTGTATGCACTTAGTAAAACCATGAGAACTGAACGGCTTAATCCAAAAGTTGGCTCAACGGCGTGCGGAATATATTTTTCATTAGTATATGGATCCATATAAGAAAGGTCGGTTCCGCTTTTCTCCGTATGGTTTTTGAGATCGAAATTTGTCCGGTAGGCCAAACCATAAAGTTCTTTCCACCCGAATGGTGTGTTGAACTCAATATCAACAGTTTTCTTTGAATAGTGCGAAAGTTCATCCTGGGTATGTTCGCGGACACGGGTTCTTTCCGGATCGATACCAACGTGTTCGACCCATTTTTTCATTTCGCCGAGCCAGAATTCAAATGTTTCCTCCCATTCTTTTTCGTGAATGAAGTATTCAAATTCCATAAGATCGAATTCGAGTGTGCGGAAGATGAAGTTTCCTGGAGTGATTTCGTTCCGAAAACATTTTCCAACCTGAGCAATTCCGAACGGGATCTTTTTTCGTGATGTGTTGAGGATGTTTTTGAAGTTGGTAAACATAGACTGTGCCAACTCTCCACGAAGATAAATTTCGTCTGTTCCTTCTTCCACTGCTCCGATCTGTGTGCGGAAAAGGAGGTTGAAGACTCGTGCGTTGGTAAAGTTCTGCTTTCCGCAGTTTGGACACTTAATATTGTTTTCCTGAATCAGTTTATCAAGATCTGCAGTTGAGAGTCCTTCAACTTTTATACCCTCTACGGCATCTTCAATCAGATGATCGGCTCTATGCCTCGCTTTACATTCTTTACAATCAACCTGGGCGTCGTTGAACTCTGCCACGTGGCCGCTGGCTTCCCATACTTTTGGATTCATAAGAATGGCAGCATCCAGTCCAACAATGTTTTGTCTTTGCTGAACGAAAAATTTCCACCATTCCTGTTGGATGTTGTTCTTTAGTTCCACGCCAAGCGGACCGTAGTCCCATGTGTTGGCGAGTCCTCCATAAATTTCTGATCCGGGAAAGATGAATCCTCTTTGTTTACAAAGGGAAACGATCTTTTCCATGGTTGCGTCAGTAGTTTGTGTCATTTCTTTTGAGGTGATTCAAGTATTAACGTTACCGGACCATCATTCTGGAGTTCAACCTGCATATATGCCTGAAATTCTCCTTGTTGAATGGGAATTCCTGTTTGTTCAAACGCTTTTATTGTTTCATGGTAGAGCTCTTTTGCTTCCGCGATTGGTGCGGCCTCTGTGAAATCCGGCCTTCTTCCTTTATCGCATTTTCCATAGAGCGTAAACTGAGAAACAATGAGTAGTTCGCCGTTGGCATCCTGGACTGAAAAGTCCATTTTTCCGGTTTCCCCTTCAAAGATTCTCAGCTTTGTAACTTTTTCAACAATCCAATCCTTGTCTTGCGATGTGTCTTCTTTCCCAATTCCAAGGAGCACCACTAATCCATGGTCAATGCTTCCAATGATCTTTTCATTCACGCTGACATGAGCCCTTTTGACTCTCTGGATCACTGCTCTCATGACATTCTCATTTAAGCATTTTCTCCGCCTCCGTTGTTTGCCTCTTTTTGCTTATTGCGCCAGTCAAGCATCGCATTTGAGAGCACTTTCATGAATGACTCTGCTGTCGCATGTGAGAGATTCACCCGGTCAACAAGCTTTATGGTTGTTGGTTTCATATTTGGGAGAATATACCCAAAATCAAGGATAACCTCATTTTTGTTGACGTGAACTGAAACAGCGTTTGAGTATGTTCCCTGTTCTGTTTCCGGGTCCACTTTTACCTGGATTGAGTTTTGATTCGTCTTTGGTTGATCTGCCATGTCGAATAATTAGAAAATACAAGCGCATAATACAGGATCAGTCGTCTTGGGAAAAGGTGATTCGCCCCTGGCTGTTGTCGGAAGAGCAACAACAGCATTTTGATGGCGCTTTTCCTTTTTATTAAGCCTTTTTCTCAGGAACGGCAGCTGAGGCTAGTTGACGTTTTTACTTTATCTTTTGTATTACATCTTCCTTATCATTATTTGTTTTTCCCATGCACTGTTCTATTGTTACAGACAACCTCCGCCAAGCCGAATTCATTAAGAAAGGTCTTTACTATGAGCATCTTTCTTGTGATATCTATAGCTCTAATGACTTTGATGGACTTGAACAGGAACTCCCTTTTGCCGATGGCATTTTATTTCTTTTTCATGATATGGATCGTCTTCAGAAGAGTTTTGAGTTTTGTAAAAATTTGACTGGCGGATCTATGCCTTTCATCATTCTTGCTCAGAGAAATTCTGCTGAGTTGAATGAGTTTGTTGAGAATCATGATGTTTTGCTGTTTGTTCGCCCCTTCTCTTTTCGGCGTATTGCGGCAGAGATGAAAATGCTTATTTTTATGGTGAAAGAACATGTAGAGGAGAGCTCTTTTGTGGTGAGAGACTTGGAGCTGGATTTAATGTCTCACCGCGTGCAGTGCCGAAAACAGAGTCTGCATCTTCGTAACAAGGAGTTTGCTTTACTCCACTACCTCATGGTTCATAAAGGCAAAGTTTTAAGCCGCAGTGAAATTCTTGAAAATGTTTGGGATCGGAATGCCGATATTTTAACGAACACTGTTGATGTTCATGTGAGTCAATTGAGAAAGAAGATTTCCAGTTTTACTTCCGAAAGGTATATCCATACTGTGCCTTGCAAAGGTTATTTTTTGGCTTAATTAAACGGTTTTAATTAATTTTTATGAAATAAACTTTTCTTCAAAGGAAATACTGCTATAATTTTCAAATGTAGCAACCCTCCTGATATGAATGACTCTCTTCCACTAGCTCAGAATTTTTCCCCTCAAATAATGGGGCTTGATTCAATTTTTTCAAATATGAAAGATCAAATGGATCAGATTCTGATGCTTCTTTCAGAGAGGGAGCGTTTTGTTATTGAGAAGCGTTTTGCCCTGAACGCGCCGGATCGATCAACTCTTGAAGAGATCGGGCAACATTTTGATGTAACGCGTGAACGGGTGCGTCAGATCGAAAAAAACGCGATGCAAAAGCTGACTCGAAATATTAATAATTTTGATATTTTTGAAGTAAATCATGTGGCTTTTGATATTTTGCAGGCACATGGCGGACTTTTGAGTGAGGATCGAATGATTTCCAAACTTCTTATGAAGGATACTGGTTATCAGAGTCATGCACTTTTGTTTGTTTTAAGCCTGGATAAACGGTTTAATCGGTTTACTAATACTATCGCTTTTAAGCCTTATTTCCGACTTACCGGATTTTCCAATGCGGATGTTCAGCAGGCAACCGACGCCGGGATGAAACTTTTGAAGAAAGTTGGTGATGTTATGAGTGTTGCCGAGGTTCAGAAAAACATATGCGAAAAAAATGCTGACCTGGAGAAGTTTTCAGTTACAGGGCTTTCAGCTCTTTTTGAAATTCATAAAGGGTTTAAAGTTTTGGATGATGGAAGTGTTGGCCTTGTTTCATGGAAACATATTCATCCGCGAACCCTAAGAGATAAGATTTATTATGTTCTGCGCCGGGGAAAGGATCCTATGCATTTTGTTGCTATTGCCAATGCCATCACAGATGCCAATTTTGACCAAAAGAGTGTTAATTTGCAGGCTGTTCACAATGAACTTATCCGCTATGGAGATTTTATTCTTATTGGACGTGGTATTTATGCGCTAAAAGAGTGGGGGTTTAGCTCTGGTACGGTTGCCGACATTATTGAAGCAATCTTAAAAGGAAAGGAACAGATGTCTGAAGATGAAATTATTGATGCTGTATTGGAGCAACGCCAGGTGAAGCCAATCACCATTATTCTCAATTTGAAAAACAAGTCCCAGTTTGTTCGTGTGGGACGGAAACGGTACACCCTTAAGAAGTAGGGCGTTTAGATTTTAATAAACTTTGATTTATCTTTCTTGTACTCTTCTTTGAGTTCTTTTTTGGATTTTTTCATTTGTCTGCGGAGCGCTCTATTGTCATTTTTTAGTGCTTTCCTTTTTGCAACCTGGAACATGTATTGGGCTTTTTTGTTTTCAGGATCTACATCAAGAATTTCTGATGCGGCCTGAAGGGCTTTATCAAATTTTTTGAGTTGCATGAGGGTCCGTGTTTTTTCCAGGCCTTTGTAAATAAAGTCTCGTTGTTCCACAACTTTGTGTCGCTGATATTTATCTTTTGTTGTTTTGATGAGGTGTTTAATTTTTTCTGATTCAGGGTCGATTTTTTTAATCTGTTGGGCTTTGAGGAGCGCGTCTTCATATTTGTCGCTTTCGAGTAATTTTTTATTATCTGCAATTTCGTGCGCTATCCATTCGTTTTTAATTTTTAAGATGAGTCTTTTTACATCTTTTTCATGGTACTTGGTGATGCGAAGTTTTTGTGCTGCCAGAATGGCTTTCTGATATTCTTTCTGCTCCAAAAGTTTTTGAATGTTCTTCATTTCTGCTTCAAAATACTCTTTCTGGTTTTCGGCATAAGCCTTGGCATAGGCTTTATCAACTTTGCTAATAAAGTGATCCAGTGCTTTGTGCTGCTTTCGGTATGGACGAAGTTCTTTTAAATGATCCAGAAGTTTTTGAAAATTTTTCTCTTTCCAGAGTGGCTTAAGTTTTTGAATATCTTCATTAATTGCCCGCTTGTTTACTTTTTGAACAGCCTTTTCAATTTTATTCTTAAGCCGGATAACTTGGAGATTTTCTGGATCGTAACGCAAAATTTCCAAGCATGCACGATGCGCTTCCTGCCACTTTTCGTGCTCAATGAGGTTTTTAATTCTTTGAATTGCCTCTTTTAGAATTGTTGTTGATTCGTCCTGTGCCATACTGAAAGTATTATTGTGCTACTTCTTCGATTTCTTTGAGTTTTTCCTGGATATTCGCCAGCTCCTTTTCCAATTCCGCCATAAGGGTCTTCTCTTTATTTATAACATCTTCTGGGGCGCTTCGTAAAAACCCTTCGTTTTGAAGCCGTTTACTGAGACTTTCCATTTTTTGCTCTGTTTGCTGGAGCTTTTTGTTGAGCCGGGCTTTTTCCTGTTCAATATTAATCATATCTCCAAGTGGGAGATAGATGTCAACACCATTAATGTATTGCCATGCAGCATTATTGATTTTTTCACCTTCTGTTTCTACTATAAGTTCTTCCAGCCTGGCAAGCCGCATAATTGGTTCCCGTTTCTCTTCAATTATCTCTGTCCAAAGTCCGCCATAAATAGTGGCTTTGATTTTCTTTGCCGGCTCCACTCCTCTTTCTGACCGAAGGCTGCGGATGCCTGATATGATGGCGTTGATGGTCTCCATTTCTTCAGATTCTGCCTGGTATACTGTTCTTTCATCGTATTCCGGCCATTTCTCATGAATGATCATTGTTGGCTGATCCAGTTTGCTCCAGAGTACTTCTGTTACGAATGGAACGAATGGATGAAGCAGCTTGAGAAGTGTTTTAAGTACGTAGAGTAGAACCGTTGGATTAAGGTGCTCCCCTTTTGAAATTTCAAGATACCAGTCACAGTATTTTTCCCATGTGAATTCATAGATTTTTGTGGCCGCGTCGGAGAATCGATATTTTTCAAGATCTCCATCTACCTCCTGGATGAGTTCGTTGAGCTTGGTGAGAACCCACATATCGGCTCGGCTTTCCACATGTTCATGGATGTTCTCTGTGGAGATTGTTGTGTCATCAACATTCATGAGAGCGAAACGTGAGGCGTTCCAGATTTTGTTTACAAAGTTACGGTACCCGGCGATTTTTTCTTCGTAGAGGCGCATGTCATTTCCTGGTGTGTTCCCCACTACAAGGCTCAGGCGAACGGCGTCTGTTCCGTACTTTTCAATCATGTCCAATGGATCGATACAGGTTTCCGGACGCGATTTAGACATTTTCTGCCCATTAATATCGCGGATCATTCCGTGGAGATAGACCTCTTTAAAAGGAATACATTTTTCTTCCGGCAAACCATCTGAACGCAAACAGTAGGTTGAAGCCAGAATCATACGCGCCACCCAGAAAAAGAGAATATCGTATCCTGTTTCCAGGACTGCTGTGGGGTGGAAGTATTCCAGTTCTTTGGTTTGTTCCGGCCAGCCGAGCGTTGAAAAAGTCCAGAGTGCCGATGAAAACCATGTATCGAGCGTATCGGGATCCTGGATCCAATGTCCCTCTTTGGGAGCTATTTCCCCAAAAACCGTGTCTTCAATTGTTATTCCCATGGTCTGGAGAAGGTAGCTGGAAGAGTCGGGGTGTTGATCCCACTTCTTTTTGTCCTTTTCTGAAACTTTGTACCACATTGGAATGCGATGTCCCCACCAGATCTGGCGGCTAATGCACCAGTCGCGAAGGTTGTCGATCCAGTGGAAATATGTTTTTTCAAATCGATCTGGAAGAATTTTGATCATCTCTGACCGGACAACATCCTGGAGAACCTCTTTGATACTCATTTTTCCCCCTTTCCAGTCGATGACTTTTTTGTTTACGTCAATAAACCACTGTTTCATGATTTGTGGTTCCACGACACCTTTACCCCGATAGTTAACGGCAATGTTATGAACGTAATTTTCGTCAATTTTTACGAGCAGGCCTTTTTTGTCCAGTTTTTCAACTATTTTTTCGCGCGCTTCATCAATATGCATGCCGGCAAACTCCTCTGCTACTGGCAAAAGTTTTCCATCAAAGTCAATAATTTGAGGTTTCTCCAAATCGTATTTTTCGGCCAGTTCAAAGTCAACATGAGAGTGCGCGGGAGTAATAGTCATGGCTCCGGTTCCCATTTCCGGGTCGATACATTCGTCAGCAATAACTCTGGCTTTGATCGGCCCATTAATCCATTCTACTTCGAACTCTTTTCCGTGGAGATCCTTGTACCGCTCATCGTCCGGGTGGACGACAATAATCTTGTCTGCAAATTTGGTTTCCGGGCGGGCTGTACCAATCACAACCGGACCATACTGGAAGTAGTAAAATTTGGTTGGTTCTTCTTTGTATTCCTGCTCATCGTCGGCAACCGTGGTTTGCATGTTGGGATCCCAGTTTACGATGCGATCTCCGTGATAGATGATTCCATCTTTGTGCATACGCTCGAAGAAGGTGTTCACCGCGTGGTTAAGATCTTCGTCCAGTGTGTATTTTTCCCGATCCCAATCGCAACTTGCCCCCATTTTTCTTACCTGTGTGCGGATGGTATCTTTTGAATCGGCCACAAACTTGCGGATCTCTTCTAAAAGCTTCTCTCGTCCTAAATCATGACGTGGATTTTGAACTCCGCTATTTTGGAGTTTTTTTTCTACAACACTTTGTGTGGCGATGGCTGCATGATCTGTTCCCGGAACCCACAAAGAGGAATATCCCTGCATCCGTTTTTGCCGGATAAGAATATCCTGGATAGCAAGCATTGTTGCGTGTCCCAAATGCAAAGTTCCAGTCGCATTCGGAGGAGGCATGGAAATAGTGTATGGCTTTTTCTTTGAGTCTACTTCTGCGTGAAAAGATCCTTCCTCTTCCCATTTTTTGTAGATTGTCACTTCGTGCTTCTGGGGCTCGTAGGCTTTGTCGATTTCTTTCATAGTTTTCGATAATGTGCTTGCCAGTTATAGCATAGATTTCTACATTGTTATAGGGATATTACCTTGTGCGAGGGCTAGAGCTAATTGACAAAAGTGCGTAATTTTGGTTAAATTAATATAATATGTAGAGTATTGTATGAATCCAAATCCAGAAAAAAATCTTGGTAAGGGAATTGAGAGCTCAGCTGAAAAACAGGCTGAGAAGCAGCAGGAATCTGTTGAGATTCAAGAGGCGCTTCAGGGCTCTGAGGTTGCGGAATTTGTTGAAGGCAATATTGCCGAGACTATTGGAGAGGATAAAAAAAAGGCTCCAACCTCACAAGGTACTGGGGCGAAGAAGGTTTATGATGATGGTGCTGCGGTTACTGCAAAAACCATTTCGCTTCCGAGCGTGGATGTGATGAGGGTTCAGGTTTCAACCAGGGTAAAACAGGAGATTGCTGAACTCGAAAAGAAAGCGAATAAGATTATGCGAAATCCGTCCAAAGCTGAACCGTTTCAATTGAATATTCTGATTTCCCGGATTCGTTATTTGCGAAGTATCCTTTCTCAACTTGCCCACGCAACGAGCGAGGGAGTGAAAAACTTGTGGCAAAAGTTTATAAAAGGAACTTCCAACTAAGCTGAAAGTTTGTAGACCGCACGTCCGACACGGACAAACTTTGGATTCTTTTGAAGGTTGAGTGAGATAGTTCCCTTCTTTACCTGTCGTTGTTTAAGAACACCTTCAATGATTTCCTGCTTGGTCATTGGGCTCTTCTTCTTGAGAAGATCTTCAATGACGTCAGCAACTGTTCCTTTCTTGAAGCCCCATTCTTTCAAAGCATAAAGTCCACGTCCAACCAAAACGAACTGGTCGTAGCGGATGAGCTCGTTGTGAACGGCCTGAGTGGTTACGACTTTCTTGTCGAATCCAGCTTCTGAAATTCTGTTCGCGATATCCACGAAATGGAGTGGCGATGTTTCTTTCTTCAAAACAATGTATGCCTTGTCACGGATACTTCGTGGGTTGATGTGTCGCCATGACATAAGTCCAAATCCTTCTTTTACTCGTTTTACACGCTTATCAACTTCCAATGCAGAAAGAATCAATTCCGGATCTGCGTTTTGCTCTTTGATAGTTTCTTTTAATTCAGACGTAATCTGTGAGTCGGTCATTACGTCGCTGTGCTTATTAAGAAGCGAGATTCCCTTTGTGATGATCTTCTTAACAGTATCAAGTGGAATGTGTTGAAGCCGCCAGAACGGTTTGAATACGTTTGTTTTATCCATCTTTATAATGTCTGGATTGATATTAAGTGCCAGCTTGATGATGTTAGCATCTGCCGGGGCACTACTGAGTATTTTATTCAAAATTTCTGAAACGAGCTTTTTCTCAATCAAAAGTCCACCATTCGATTCAAGAATTTCACGGGCGATTTTGTTAATATGGCTGAGTTTTGAGTTGTCGACTGTTCGTCGGAGTTTTCCAAGTGCGATCTTTTCAATCTGTCGGATTCTTTCACGAGTCACAGAAAATGACTGTCCAATCTTCTCCAAAGTCTGCTTTGGTTTGTTGTCCAGGCTGAATCGTTTGATGATAACCTCTTTCTCTTTTGATGTCAGTACCAGAAACATATCCTCAATAATCTCGGTGAGATTCATTTTTTCAACTTGGAGCGCAGAATTTGCTGTGGTTTGTGAGAATTGATTGTCCATGACCGCTTCATAAGGGACTAAATGTTGGTTTGTGGTGCAAGCTTATTCAGAATCAATTGTGATGTCAAGCAAGAAATTTGATCTTCTAGCAAACATGTTTTATTAAGCTCTCCTGTAAAAGGAATGAATAATAATCCTAATTTAGCAGTTTTGTCAACATCTAATTTGTAATGGTTTTCTCGTATGTTTGAGCCAAAAAAGAATCTCTTTCATGTTTTTCTTTTTTTGCTAGTATGTTCAAGCGTGCCGGGGTGGTGGAATTGGTAGACACGCTAGCCTTAGGAGCTAGTGCCCACAAGGCGTGGAGGTTCGAGCCCTCTCCCCGGTACCACTTTTTCAAGCTCGTTTATGTCTTTTGTCCATCTGCACGTACATTCGCATTATAGCCTTCTGGATGGCTTTGGTACGCCGAAGGATATTGCCAGGCAGGCCCATGAACAAGGTTCGCCTGCTATCGCGTTAACGGATCATGGGACAATGTACGGTGTTGTGGAATTCTATAAGGCTGCCAAGGAGTATGGTATTAAGCCGATTATTGGGTGTGAGATCTATGTGGCGCCTCAATCACGGTTTGATAAAACTCCGGGTCCTCAGAACAAGCCTTATCACCTGACTCTTCTGGCGCTGAATGATGTGGGGTATCAGAATCTGATGCTGTTGGTATCCAAAGCACATTTAGAAGGATTTTATTATAAGCCAAGGGTGGATCATGGCTTGATGAAGGCTCATAGTGAGGGGCTTCTGGCTTTGAGTGGATGTCTTGCGGGAGAGCTTGCAAGGTCTGTGGATGGAGGAACTCCAGAGCAGCAGCTGGAAGTTGTGAAGCTTTATCAGGATATTTTTGGAAAAGAGAATTTTTACCTGGAGCTTCAGGACCATCCTTTGATTGATGAGCAAAAGATTCTGAATGATCGCATTATTGAGATTTCAAAACAGCATAATGTTCCGTTGGTGGCCACGCATGATTCCCACTATATTAAGCCGGAAGATAAGAAGGCGCAGGATATTTTGTTGTGTATCCAGACTCAAGCAACTCTTGATCAGGAGGATAGGATGAAGTTTGATGGGGATTTTTCATTGCGCACGCCAGAAGATATGAAACAGGCCTTTTCTCATGTGTCGGAGGCTATTGAGAATAGTTTAAAGATTGCAGAGCGTGTAGACATCAATATGAAATTTGGGCAGAACCTGATTCCGGTTTTTAAAACTCCAAATAGTGAAGAGGCGCATGTTTATCTTACGCAGCTTTGTCAGGAAGGACTGAAGATGCGCTATGGTGAAAATCCAAGTAATGAGGCGCTTGAGCGGTTGGAGTATGAGTTGGGCATTGTTTTGAAAATGGGATTTAGCGACTACTTTTTGATTGTGTGGGATTTTGTGAAGTTTGCGAAGGATAATGGCATTATTGTAGGTCCGGGGCGTGGTTCGGCAGCTGGTTCGCTTATTACCTACTGTTTGGGCATTACTGATTTGGATCCACTTAAATATGGGCTTCTTTTTGAACGATTTTTGAATCCGGAGCGTGTGAGTATGCCCGATGTGGATATCGATTTTGCCGATACCCGCCGCGACGAAGTTTTGGCGTATGTCCGCGATAAATATGGCCAGGAAAATGTGGCTCAGATTATTACGTTTGGAACGATGGCGGCGCGTGCTGCTGTCCGTGATGTCGGCCGCGCAATGGCTTATCCTTATGCGGAAGTGGATAGAATCGCCAAACTTATCCCTCCTCCTATTCAAGGGAAACACATCCCTTTGGAACGATCGATTAAAGAGGATCCCGAATTGCATAGGATTTATACATCGGAACCCCGAACCCAGGAGCTTTTAGATAATGCGGTGAAACTGGAAGGGACGGTTCGGCATGCCGGAACTCATGCCTGTGCTGTTGTGATGTCGGAAAAGCCCCTTGTGGAATACATCCCTCTTCAACGTTCAACTGGTGGTGGAGAAGATGTGATTACGCAGTTCGACATGCATGTTTGCGAAGAAATCGGTCTTTTGAAAATGGACTTTTTGGGACTTAAAAACCTTACTATTATTGAAAATACTCTTCAGATTCTCAAGCGAACACAGGGCGTCGATATCGACATTTCTGCCCTGCCAATGGATAATCAAAAGACATATGAGCTTTTGCAACGTGGTGATACTACTGGGGTTTTTCAGTTTGAATCGGGTGGTATGCGGCGGTACCTTAAGGACTTAGTGCCAACCCGTTTTGAGGACATTATTGCTATGGGGGCCTTGTATCGACCGGGGCCAATGGAGTGGATACCGGGGTATATTGAGGCGCAGCACAATCCAGAAACTGTCCGATACCTCCATGCCTCTTTTGAACCAATTTTGAAAGAGACGAATGGTGTGGCGATTTATCAGGAACAGATCCTGCAGATTGCCCGTGATTTTGCCGGCTTTACGCTTGGGGAAGCGGATATTTTGCGTAAGGCTGTGGGGAAAAAGATTGGATCCCTCTTAAATGAACAAAAAGAGAAGTTCTTGAAAGGAGCTGTGAGTAATGGGCATGATGAAAAATTTGCCCAGGAAGTATTTGAAAAAGTTATTGAGCCTTTTGCCGGTTATGGTTTCAATAAATCTCACGCGGCCTGCTATGCCATGATCTCTTATAGGACGGCTTATCTTAAGGCCAACTATCCTACGGAGTTTATGGCTGCCCTGCTTTCTGCCGATGCAGATAATACTGACAGGGTTGTTATGGAGATTATGGAATGTGAGACGATGGGGATTTCTGTTTTGTCTCCTTCTATTAATGATTCCTATTCCAGCTTTACTGTTGTCAACGATTCGACCATCCGTTTTGGATTGAGTGCTATTAAAGGACTTGGGCAGGGAACGGTTGATGAAATCTTGGGTGTCCGTGAAGAAGGTGGACCATTTTCCTCGCTAGAAAACCTGCTGCAACGGGTTCCTGCCAAACTGATGAATAAGAAAACTATCGAGGCTTTGGCTCTTTCTGGAGCTTTGGATGATTTAGGTGAAAGAAAAAGATTGGCTCAAGGCACCGATATGATGAGTAGCTATGCCAAAACCAATCAGGAAATGAGTGCTCAGGGGCAATCGAGTCTTTTTGCCGGTGAACAGGGAGAGGCTGCTCCTCTTAATCTTCCAAAAGTGACTCCGGCCACGAATATGGAGCGATTAAAGTGGGAAAAGGATTACCTTGGGCTTTATGTTTCGGGGCATCCTTTAAAAGGATTGAAGCAGTATTTGTCACGCAAAGTGACACTTATTGACTCTTTGACTGAAAAGAATATTGGAAAAACCGTGAAACTTGGGGGGCTCCTTACAAAGACGAAGAAGGTCTTTACCAAGTCCGGGAGTTATATGATGTATGGAGAGATGGAAGATCCAACCGGGCGCATTGAGTTTGTGGTTTTTCCGCGGACTTTTGTTCAGTATCAGCAGTTTTTGACCGATGATAATATTGTCATTATGGATGGGAAGCTGGATATGAGAAGGGATCAGATTCAGTTTGCTGTGAACAGCGTAAAGTCGGTTTCACTTGATAGTATGATTGAAAATGCGAAAGAGGCTGGGGTGTTTGATGAAAAAGAAAATGTTCTTCGGAAGCAGAAGAGCCTGACTACAGACAAAAAACCAGTGGTTATTGAGGAGCCAAAAAAAAGTTTACCTCAACCAGAAAGTGACGACTGGAAGGAAGATCCTTTTATTATTGAACTGCCTGAATCGGCTACTACTGAGACTTTGCAGCGCTTAAAGAGTTTGCTTCTTGAGAATCAGGGCGAACGAAAAGTTGAGATCCATCTTCCGAAGAATGGCCAGATGCAGCGGATAAAAATCCCTTTTGGCATTGCTCTAACCAGCGAACTGGAGCGTCAAATTAAAGCGATTCTCCAGTAGTTTTCTTTTCTCTGGACTCTTGCTTTCTGCATGTAGCGCCCGTAAGATGTGATGCGCACTAACCTTTTTGCTATGCTTCGATCTCATACATGTAACGAGTTAACTTCTGCAGACATTGGCCAGGAGGTCACGCTTTGTGGCTGGGTTCACCGGCGGCGCGATCATGGTGGTCTTATTTTTATTGATCTTCGGGATCGATTTGGTTTGACGCAAGTGGTTTCGGATCCGGCTGAATCAGAGGAATGTCACAAAATTGCGGAAGGAGTCCGGTCAGAATATGTGATTCAGATTAAAGGTGTGGTGCGGGCTCGTCCTGAAGGTATGCGCAATGAGAATATGGAAACGGGAGAGATTGAAGTTTTGATCAATGAGTTCACGGTTTTGAATGAGTCTCAAACTCCTCCATTCGAGATCGATCAGGATAAAGATGTTAATGAAGAGCTCCGGCTGAAGTATCGTTATCTGGATCTTCGACGTGAGCGAATGCGCAAAAATGTTGAAATGCGCTATAAGGCGATTAAGATTATTCGGGAAATGTTTGATGCTGAGAATTTTTTGGAAATCGAAACACCTATCCTTATTAAGGGGACTCCAGAAGGAAGTCGTGAATATCTTGTGCCGGCGCGTTTGTATCCGGGGCAGTTTTATGTTTTGCCTCAATCACCCCAACAGCTCAAGCAGCTTTTGATGGTAGCGGGGATGGATCGGTATTTCCAGATTGCACGATGTTTCCGGGATGAAGATCAGCGTGGAGACCGACAACCGGAATTTACGCAGTTGGATGTTGAGATGTCTTTTGTGGAAGAGGAAGATGTGATTGCTGTGAATGAAAAAGCAATGATTGCTGTCGTTGAGCGCTGTGTTCCTCATAAAAAGATTAAGGAAAAGCCATTCCCGAGGCTGACCTGGCAGGAAGCGATGGATAAGTACGGAAGCGACAAGCCGGATCTTCGTTTCGATATGCCGATTGTAGACATTTGTGACGAGGTGAAAGATTGTGGATTTAAGGTTTTTGCCGATGTGGTGAAAAATGGAGGGAAGGTGCGGGCGCTGCGGGTTGAAGGTGGAAATGTGATGACCCGAAAAGAGATTGATGATTTAACTGAAGAGGTGAAGGTGTTTGGAGCCAAAGGTTTGGCTTATTTACAAATGGCAGAGGAAGGGCCAAAATCCCCTATTTTAAAGTTTTTGGATGAGAGTGTGGTTTCAAAGATCATTGAGAAAACCGGTGCCAAGACCGGGGATATTGTATTCTTTGGCGCTGATGAATTTGAAGTTGTCTGCAATACACTGGGCTACGTTCGATTGAAATGTGGTGACCGGTTTGAATTGCGGGATTCAAATGTATTCGCATTTTGTTGGGTGACCGACTTCCCTCTTTTTGAGTGGAGTAAGGAAGAACAGCGGCTGAATGCTTCACACCATCCGTTTACCTCTCCAAAAATGGAGGATGTAGATAAATTGGATTCTGAACCGGAAAATGTTAGGGCGCGTGCTTATGATTTAGCCGTAAATGGCAATGAGGTTGGTGGTGGAAGTATTAGAATTCATGATCCAAAGTTACAGGCAAAGATTTTTGAGCTTCTTGGTATTAGTCCTGAAGACGCCCAAAAAAGGTTTGGACATATTTTGCATGCCTTTACTTATGGCGCGCCTCCACATGGTGGAATTGCCTGGGGGTTGGATCGTCTGATTATGGTTATGCAGGATGAGCCAAACATTCGTGAGGTGATTGCCTTCCCGAAAGATCAAAAAGCCCGCGATCTTATGCTCTCTGCGCCATCAGAAATGCCAGCGGATCAGGTTGCTGAGGCTCATGTAAAAATTATTGTCCCGGAATAAGGCTTTTGGGTCGCCTCTAGCCCTTATTTGCGCTATAATTTTAGTATGGGAACATTTTTGAACATCCTTGGGTCCATTGGTGTTGCGCTGCTGCTTTATGTGGCGTTTCTGGTGCTCGTTCGCTTTACTCGCAACGCTGCCGATAAAGATCGTATGCTTAATATGGTTTTTTTGCGGATTATGGTTCCTAAAAAAGAGTCCAAGGAAGATCAACAGGATGAGCAGGGGTCAAGAGGTGGAGATTTCAAAGAAGTTATTGGGATTGCCTCGCAGCTATTTGAGTCTTTGCATAGTATTTATAGTGGAAAGCTGAAGACTTATTTTATTGGACAGGATTTCTTTTCACTTGAGTATGCTGCAATTGAAAATCAGATCTCTTTTTATATTGTGGCGCCGCGTGACTTGAAATCACTAATTGAAAAACAGGTAACAGCTACTTATTCGGATGCTTATGTCGATGAAGTTGAGGACTATAATCTCTTCCAGGAAGGTGGAAAGTATGCTGCTGCCACATTACAGCTTTCAAAGGATTATATTTTCCCGATTCGCACAGCTGAGTACATGAATTCTGATCCTCTGAATAATTTAACCAATGCGCTGTCCAAACTTAGTTATGATGATGGTGCTGCTATTCAGTTTGTACTGCGACCCAAGAAGGATGGTTGGCAAAAGCGCGGGCGTGAAGAGGCAAAGAATATTTTCAGCCAAAAGAAGAGTTCAAAATTTTCGTGGAATCCCCTCTCCTGGATTGCTACCTTTTTTGAAATCCTTATTAAAGGAGAGATTGGTGGAAGTGGCGGCGATGAAGGTGGTGGAGGTCGGACAACTCCAATGACTGATGAAGAGGTAAAGGCTCTGGAACAAAAAAACTCCAAGGTTGGGTATGAGGTTGTTACCCGGGTTGTAACATCCTCTTCAAGTGAGCGTGAGGCTCGTGGTCATTTAAGCAATATTCTTAGTGCTTTTGCCCAGTATAGCAGCCCTCACGCGAATGGCTTTTCCACTCCAAAGATCCAGTCTGAGAAAGCCGTGGTGAAATCTTTTATCATGAGATCGCTTTCCAGACCTTTGGGACATACGCTTAAACGTCACTACGATATTCTTTCGGCAGAGGAGATTGCCAGTCTTTATCATCTGCCAAATAATCGGTTCAATAAGGCTCCGACTATTAAATGGCAAAACTTTAAGATTGCGCCGGCTCCTCATAATATTCCAAAGGAAGGACTGTTTCTGGGCTATAACTCGTATCGTGGAGAGAAGACTGCTATTCACATGAAGCGGGAGGATCGTTTCCGACACTTTTATGTGATTGGACAAACCGGTACTGGTAAGTCGTCTATGCTTCAGGGGATGATTCGGCAGGATCTGCGGAATGGCGATGGCCTTGCCATTGTGGATCCCCATGGATCTCTTATTGAAGATATTTTGCCGTTTATTCCAAGGGAGCGCGCAGATGATGTTATTTATTTCAATCCTGCGGATATGGATCGTCCGATGGGACTGAATTTGCTTGAGGGCGACACGTGGGAAGAGAAAGAGTATGTGGCGCTTGAGGCCATGAACATTATGGTGAAACTTTTTAATGAAGAGATTTTTGGTCCTCGTATTCAGGACTATTTCCGAAATGGATGTTTAACATTGATGTCCGATCCAGAAGGTGGAGCTATTACCGACATTGTCCGACTCTTTACTGATGACGACTTCCAGAAACTAAAGGTAGAGCATGTGACGAATCCGATTGTCCGTTCGTTCTGGGAGCATCAGATGGCGAAGACCGGTGCCCGGGAAAAGCAGGAGATGATTCCGTATTTTGCCGCGAAGTTTGGACAGTTTGTGACCAATACGATGATGCGAAACATTATTGGTCAGACCAAGTCCGCGTTTGATTTTGCCGATGTCATGAACGAGGGAAAGATCCTTCTTATTAATCTTTCGAAGGGAAGCGTGGGAGAGATTAATTCCAAGCTCCTCGGTTTGATTGTTGTTTCCAAGCTTCAAATGGGAGCGCTGGCCAGGCAGAAACTACCAAAGGAACAACTGCGGGATTTCTTCCTTTATATTGATGAGTTCCAAAACTATATTACCGACAGTATTGAAGTGATTCTGTCTGAGGCTCGTAAGTATCGTCTGAGCCTTAACATGGCACACCAATATATTGCTCAGCTTGAGGGCGCGGATGGGAAGTCCAAGGTGAAAGATGCTGTGTTTGGTAACGTGGGAACGATTATGTCTTTGAAGGTTGGTGCGCAGGATGCGGAGTATTTGGCCAAAGAGTTTGCTCCGGTCTTTACAGATCAAGACCTTATTAATATTGATAAGTATAAGGCTGTTATGAAGCTTTCGATCGACACACAACCAAGTAAACCGTTCAGTATTGCGTGTCCAAATGTTTATTTGGAGAAGGGTGATCATGAGGCTGCAGAAGCCTTTAAACAGCTTTCGCGTTTGAAGTATGGACGTGATAAAGAGTTTGTGGATCGGGAAATTTTGCGTCGGGTCGGGGCTGTTTTCTAAGAAATTTCGAGAAAAAATCAGAAAACATCTTGCAATTATTGCAACAATAAGTACTATTCATGCCTTCTTGTTGTGATAAACTTTTATGATACGCAAAAAAAATGTCGTATCAAAAAAGAAATACAAATAAAAACAAACACAACAATGTTCTCATCTGCAAACAATCAGGTTTTTCGTGTGGGACTCCGTGCAGCACTTTTGCTCCTGGTTAGTATTGGGGTTAGTGTTGGTCTTAGCCTCTTTGTTCAAGGCGCCGAGCAGATTGCTCATGCCGCTGAAAACAGAACCTTTATTATTTCTGCCTACTACTCTCCCCTTCCGGATCAACAAAAATATGTGACCGGCTCTTATGCCGGTGACATCCGTTTAAATGGAAATGGAACTCATGGGGCAGACGGAACGCCTGTTTACCCCGGAATGATTGCCGCTCCAAAAACGTATGACTTTGGAACCAAGATGCATATTCCTGGAATTGGAACCGTGGCAGTGCATGACCGAGGTGGGGCTATTGTGACCAGTGGTGAGCGAGGGAATGCTCATGACCGTCTGGATGTATGGATGGGTTATGGGGATGATGGATTGCAGCGTGCTTTGCAGTGGGGGAAGCGAACTGTTGATGTTGTTGTTTATGGAGTTGACCCATCGGTTCAGGAGCGTGTTGAGCTGGCCGGGTATAGTCCAAGCAAAGGAGTTACCACGCCCGAGTGGCTTGATCCTAATATAGGAGGCCCAGATGAAGACTCGCTTTATGTTGAAGAAACATCGACACCCGTGATTGCATCGACTCCGGTTGTTCATACAGATATTTTCTCTCGAGACCTTTCACTCGGAAGTTCTGGAGAAGACGTATCAAAACTTCAAAATATGCTTAAAGAGCTCGGACACTACAATGGTGAAGCTCACGGGACTTTTGATACCGCCACCTATGAGGCAGTGTCGAACTTTCAACTTTCAGAAAGTATTATCGGAACCCGACACCAATATGGTTCTGGGTATGTTGGCCCAAAAACCATAGCGAAACTTGCCAGCAAGAATGTCAGTTCCGCTGCTCATGCAAAAGCTGATGTAGTCGCCCTGTCTGATGTCTTTAATACCAATTTAAAGTTTGGTGACAGTGGGGAGGATGTTCGTCAGCTTCAGGAGGAACTCCGAAAAGTGAATCTTCTTGGGATTGAACCGACCGGATATTATGGAAAGGTAACTGAGCATGCGGTCTTCAAATTTCAACAGTCGCAAAAACTTGTTGGAGATAAAGAATCAAACGGTGCCGGTATTTTCGGTCCAATTACCCGGAGCAAGCTCAACAGTATTGTTGGCGCGCGGCTTGAAAGTGATCGACTTAAGACAACTCGTCAGGAGGCATAATTTTGATGCTCCTCTGATTGTCGCCGACATGTTCGAGCCACACATTCGTTCTCTTTGAAGGGAGAATGTTCTCTATTCGCTCAGGCCACTCCACCAGAATGATCGCATCTTTTCTTGTGAAAATTTCTTCCAGATCGTGCTGGATAAGCTCGTCGACGGCTTCGATACGGTAAAAATCAAAGTGAAAGAGTTTTGATTTTCCAACTTCGTATTCACGGACAAAAGTATAGGTTGGGCTTTTTATCTCTTTTTCTTCAAGGCCAAAGTGGCTGGCAAATCCTTTGGTGAAGGTTGTTTTCCCTGCTCCAAGATCGCCGTACAAACAGATAATTGCAGGGGATTTTGTGGCTTCTGCCAAGGATCGGGCTATATCCTGGGTTTGCTCCGGTGATGTTGTGGTGATAGATCTGTTCATTGATTCAGAGGCTCTATTCTGCTATAATAATAAGATTTCATTCAACTTAGAGAATCTTCTTACATTTGTCATTCTAACATTATGTCGAGCTCGTCCTCTACTCCACGTTCATTTCTTCAGTCCTTTCTTCTTTTTTGGCGACGACATTGGGTTTTAGCTATTATTGTCGTGACTGGATCATCTTTTCTCCTGCAACAGAATTTAGCAGATTTTCGTGTAAGTGTGATCTCCACTCCGGCGCCAGCTTTTGATGGAACAGCTCTTCCGATTGAAAAAGCCCCAAAATGGACTGAACTCTCTTCCGAAGAATGGGACCAGAGTTACGACCAGATTCCAGTGAGCAAAATGCAAATTTTGCCAACTTATAATCCGAATGAGTTGAAGATTTCAAACGACCAACTTGGATGGAGCGATCCTGCTGACCTGGCTATTCGAAACGCGAAAATCACTTTTAGCGTCCCTTACATGGGGAACTATAAGCTTGATGGACAGGAGTATAGAGGAAGCCACCTGGCGATCGACATTAAAATCCCAATGAATACGCCAATTTACGCTATTGCCAATGGTGTAGTGACCAAGGCTTCAACGCAGACAACCGGTTTTGGAAACCATATTGTTGTCCGTCATGATAATGTTCCTTCTTTTGAAGGATCCGGAACTGAAACATACTATTCGTCTTACAACCATCTGAGTCAGGTCTTGGTGGAGGAAGGAGATGTTGTTCTCCGAGGTCAACTTATTGGAAAATCCGGAGAGACCGGAACGGCTACAACTCCTCACTTGCATTTTCAAATTGATAATAGTAGCGCTCCCTGGCCATTTACTTTTCAGGAAGCTAGTGATGCCGGACTTGATTTCACATCTGCGATTAACACTGGATTTCATCAACAACAAGCTCTTGATACAACGATTAACCCGATGCTTTTTGTACAAAAGCATTTAGGCGCTGTATCGACTTCGTCGACGCCTTCAAATCCAACGCCTTCAGATTCCCAACCAGAGGAAACAGCTCCAACAGAGCTTCCTCCTTCTCCAGAGGTAGAGATCGAAACTCAATCAGAGGAACCGCTGGCCGAGGAGGTTGAAACAGATATTTCGACTCATGGAGCTGTGGCTTTTGCGTTTGAAAGTTCAGATGTCTTTACCAAGGGTGAAAGTCAAAAGATTCGTGTACGAGCGGTAAACGCTGATGGCGATGTGGTTAAGACTTATAAGCCGGCGGGGGATGTTCAGATTCAACTCCTTTCTGGAAATGCCGACGTTCCTGATTTGATTTCCCGCGTTGGTTTTTCTAGTGGAGAGGCCCAGTTTACGGTAACTCCAACTTCGGATGCTCCGCTGAAACTGTTTGTGACCGATGGAACCATTTCTGGAGAATCCGACCCTATGAATGGCGCTATGTTTCATGATGTTTCAGCCAATTCTGCATACTTTGAATCGGTAAGCTTTTTGAAAGAGCACGGCGTGATTGGAGGGTATCCGGATGGTTCATTTAAACCCAATAATGTTGTGAGCCGAGTGGAAGCTCTCAAGTTCATTTTGAATGGAATCAATTCTGATCTTTTGAGCGCTACTGATCTTCCTTTTTCTGATACATCTGCCCGTGAATGGTATTCCGGTTTTGTTGCGACAGCGTATGACCGGTCGATTGTTGAAGGTTACCCTGATAGCACATTCAGGCCTGCCAATACCGTTAATAAGGTTGAATTCCTAAAAATGCTTCTTCTTGCCATGGATGTGGATCTTGATGCTACTGTTACCCGTGATGTTTATGCGGATGTTCCGCATGACGCCTGGTTTGCGCCGTATGTGAAGTTTGCAAAGGATAAGAATCTGATTGCTCATGATGGTGGGCTGTTTCACCCTGAATCCGGTATGACTCGCGCAGAGGTTGCAGATCTGATTTATCGTTTGATTGTTCTTAAAGTTAGTGGAGCAGAACAGTATTCCAGCGGAATTCAGGTTTCTGAAACTGATATAACAAGATTCTTTAACTAGGAAGAGAGGCTTGCCTTTTTTTCTTCCAGGGGTTTCTGGTATAGTTCCAGGGTATTTTATGCGCCCGTAGCTCAGCTGGATAGAGCAGCGCCCTTCTAAGGCGAAGGTCGGAGGTTCGAATCCTCCCGGGCGTACCACTGTTGCTCAATATGATTGCCTCGAGTACAGGCTTCACTCGCTTCGCTCGTTGCAGATTGTCCTCTCAACAACATATTTCGCTCGATATCCTTCAATAATGGGCTTTTTTGTGGTATAATAATTGGATGACTGATCCACAAAAAAATCCAGAAATAGGGCTTTTCTCAAGACGATTTGCGTTTCATCACGCAAAGGGTTTTGAGCAGGATCACCTGGATCAACCTGCGCAGGAGCCAGAGAAGATGAAGAACAGCCCCAAAGGGGTTCCTGTTGATGTTGAACTTGCCAAACTCAATCCAAAGGCAAAGGAGGTTTTGGAGCATCCGGAAGTTTGGGAATCACAGATGTATGACAAACATAAGTACCACCCTACTGCGCCAGTTCATCCAGACAAACTGCCAAAGTGGAAACATCTTTCATTTAAGAGCCAGATGGAGTACCGACGAATTCCAAAAGAGCAGCGTGAAGCGTATTTGCGGCAACATTCAGCGGAGATTGCATCCAATCACGCGATGAGCGTGGAGGCATGGAAACGAAAATCAGCAGACCAGCGTGTGGCCATTGCCCGTCCTTCTCTTATTGAACAGCCAGAGCTTATGGTTGAGGGGAAAAAGATCCTGGCTCTTGGTGGAAAAAGTAGCAAGCAAATTGCTGAAGGTTTTCGTGGAGCTCAAGTTGACTATGTTGGCGGCAACACTCCAAAAGACTGCCTTGCGGCCCTAAAGAACTATAGTGGTAATGTTGATTTTGCCACTTTGAACTTTGATCCAACTCTATTTTGGTCACAGACTCCGATTAACAGTCTTATTGCCGATACTGAAGCTCTTTTGAAGGAGCTTCAAAATCGTGGAGCCAAGGTCTCTTTTTCGATCCCTATGAAACCCTGGAATTTAGGTAAAGGTTTTCAGGGAGAGGTTGCTGAGCATGGAGGTCCGGTTATGGAGACATCTTTTGCCACAAAGAATCAGCAGATGGTGCGCCGGAGGCATAGTGAATACCGAAAGGCCCTTGGGCAATTTAAGGAAAGTGGATTAGTTACAGCACTTGTTGATTTGGGGAATGCGGCTATCGCTCCCAATACTTATGGAACCAATGAAGCTCTGCTTGATCAAAGCGGTGACAAGTTCCTTAGCAAGCATGGGCAATCACTGGCAGTTAATTCTGCTATTTTGGGGATCAATATGGCTGCCGGCTATGATGGAGGAAGCTTCACTAATGAACGTTATTGGCCAGGTGGCGAAGATTATGAACTTGGGTCAATGACTATTGATGGTAAACCTGTAGAGCGTGTTGTGGCTGGCGCCCAGCTCTTGCCGGAAGATGAACGGAAGGCTGCTTATGAGCGCGTAATGCCAAAAGATCCTTTGAATAAACTTCGACGGGTTGCTACAGAGCTTATGGGTCCTGGGCTTTTGAACATGAGCCATCAGGAACTTTATACCGGATACCTTGGTTCTGAGCATGTTATTCCCGATTTTGGGGCTTATGCTTTCAGCAACGATCATATGAAAGGATTTGATCGGCCACAAAAAATTATGCCGGATATGGCTATTTATTCGAATCCGGCCAAACAGGTTGTTCATGAAACCTTTTTTGCTATTCAAAAAGAGCGGTTTGAAGGGAAGGATGTTTCAAAATTGACCGAAGAGTTTGCGCAGCTTGCATCACTGGTTTATGTAAAGCTGGCGCGGATGGCTATTGTTTACGCCCGGGAGCTGTTTGAGGATCCAAATCCGATCTATTTACCGCATCGGCGAGCGGCTTTTGATCATGCTCAGAAGTATGTTCGGAATGCTCAAAACGCTGATAAGTTTTATGGATTCCACACAGAGCATGTTTCCCGACTGACAAAAGAGTGGGAGGATTTTAAGAAATTGCCAGAAGTTAGTGGCTGGAAGGGTTAGGAATTTCTTCCTCCCTACAGAAAAACTTGCATTTTCCGGCAAGATATGTTTTAAAATACATACTTACATTGTGAATGATGAAGTATGCATTTACAGGAGGGGGAACAGATTGTTAAGGTTTTTCATCACCATATTACTGCCCGTATTATCCGGGGGGTAAATATTGTTGTTGCCGGGCTTCCTTTCTATCTTGTTGCCTGGTTTTTCCGTATGAATGTGGATCCTCAACAGATGTTTTGGGTCTATTTTGCCGTTACCGCTGGAATTATTGCAGCGCTCACTTATGATGGAATTTTGTACTATCTGGATCGTCTTGTTATAACGAATCGCCGGATTTTATACATTGATTGGAATGGAGCACTGAGCAATACAGAGCATGAGGCCGAACTGGTGGATATTCAGGACATAGAAACCAATGAAAAGGGGCTCATTGCCAAGTTAAAGGCTTTTGATTATGGAGATTTTACTCTTGAAACAGCTTCTACCCGTACAACGATCCACTTTCCGAATGCTCCCGATCCTGAAGGGATTAAACATTTTATCTACCATCTCAGCTTAAAACCACATAGAATAAGAGGCGAAAGTTTAAATACCACTGTGCATGATCAAACGAGGGAAACCGTCGGAGACGCGGCCACTGTCACCCGAAGACAGTAATGAGGAGACTCAGCAGATAGAACAGGGGCTTCGTCCGCATATGCTGAAGGATTACATTGGCCAGGAAGATATTAAAAAAAACCTGGGAATTGCTCTTGCCGCGGCAAAGAAACGGGATGAGAGTTTGGAGCATACGCTTATTCATGGACCTCCCGGTCTGGGAAAAACCACTTTGGCGCACATTATGGCCAGGGAGATGGGTGTGAATATTCGTGTTACCTCGGGGCCGGCTCTGGAGAAGCAGGGAGACCTGGCTTCGATTATTTCTAATCTGCGCGAGCGGGATATTCTTTTTATTGATGAGATTCATCGGCTGAGGCCGGCAGTGGAAGAGGTTTTGTATACAGCTATGGAAGATTTTGGATTGGATCTGGTTATCGGGAAAGGACCATCTGCCCGAACGATGCGCTTAAAATTACCAAGGTTTACACTCATTGGAGCGACAACGAAGCTGAGTATGCTCTCATCTCCACTGCGGGACCGGTTTGGACATATTGTCCGCCTTCAGTTTTATACTCAGGAGAGTATCCGTCAGATTATTGAGCGGAGCGCGGAACTTCTGGAGTGCCAGATTGAGAATGACGCGGCTCATCTGTTAGCGGGATGCGCCAGGCAGACGCCCCGAATTGCCAATCGACTCCTAAAGCGGGTGCGTGACTATGCTGACTTTTATGAAAAAAATGCTGTTGATGCGGAGGTGGTCCATATGGCCCTGGAGGCTATGGGGATTGATCCTTTAGGGTTGGATAAAATTGACCGGACGATTCTTCAGACTATTATCGAAAACTACCAGGGCGGCCCGGTTGGGCTTAATACTATCGCGGCCTCTATTTCTGAAGAAGAAAACACTGTTGAAGATATTTATGAACCTTATCTGCTTAAACTTGGCTTTTTGGAACGAACTCCCCGCGGGCGACAGGTAACGCTCAAGGCTTATGAACATCTGGGGCTCGACTCCCCTCCCTTACGTAATTTCTAATTTTATTCTTATGTTGAAACGACCGATTGCTCTCACTTTTATGCTTGTCACCAGCCTGGCTTTTCTTGGTGGATGTGGATCGCAGGGGTCAGACTTGGATGAAAATGGCATTGTGGTGGATGAAATGCCACAGGATCGGAGGATTGGTGTGATTGAAGAGCTTGATAATGATGACACTGTTGGGACGCATCGATTGCGACTTGATGATGGCGATACTATTTTGCTTCAAAGTGCTGCCATTAACCTTGATGATGACAAGTATAGTGATGTTGGAGTTGAGGTTCGTGGGGTGATTACTTATACCAAAGGTAACAAGCCTCTTATGGAGGTTACCAATATTGATGTTCTGGAAGACTATGTGATTGAAGATACCAAAGCTGCTCAATGGACTGAGTACGATGGATCGCTCTTCTCTATCCGGTACAGAGATGATTTTGAAATGGAAAAGTCAGATGGAGAGGTTACTTTTACCTTGGCAATTGAGCCCGAAGATGAGGATGCTGAACCTTCCGACGAGCCAATGGAAGATATTTTCACTATTTTCTATGCCCCAAAGGAGGAAGATGAGGATTTGTTGGGCTATTTAGGATTAGAGAGTGATGGAGCTGAACACCTTTTGCCAGCCGGACTTGCCCGCAGCAAGGTTGGTGTTTTGAATCTGGACGCTCTGAAGAAGGAAGAGGATGGAGTTGTGACTTTTTATGTTGAAGGAGAAAATAATTTTTTCGAGTTGTCGTTTGAAGTAAGCGATCATGAAAATGCTCTGAAGCATGAAAATCTTTTTTATGAAATGCTTGGCTCCTTTGATTTGAAGGGAGATGTCCCGGAAGGTTTTGAAGAAATGGATAATTCGCTTATGGAGTCACGCACACTGGATGTTGACTCTGTCCATTCCGGGGAGGCATCTACTCAGCCTCAGGTCTATACTGTTGATTTGAGCAACTATGAATCGTTTGAGAGTGATACCGTCGGTTTTTCCCTTCAATATCCTAAGAGTTGGTATTTTGAGGGATCTAACAGTAGTGAATCCGGCGTTTCTCAGGTTTATAATTTTGGGGATGAGTCGTTTGATGAAGGTGGATCAGCGCTTGTGACTATGAGTGTGATGTCTTCTGATCCTTCCACCTCTACTGTTACTGCTGATGGAAAGAGTCTGGGATTCAATGACAAAGGCGGAACTGTTGATGTTGTTTATAAAGGCAATGGTCGATATTTCCGTTTTAGCGGGCCAAAAAATATGCAGCAGACACTCATTAATATGGCTGCAAGTGTAAGCGAATAAGCGTTCATCTTGTGGTTGACTTGAATGAATTAGCACTCTATAATTTTGAGTGCTAATAGTTTTAACGAAACTGTTGGTGTTATGCCAGATAATAAACATTAAGCACGTAAAGTCTAAATTATTTGTACAATCTATGTTTCGGGGCATAGCTATGCTATAATGCATTGAATTCATAATTTTACTTTCTCCACATGACTGATAATCGATTTGAAAAGTTTACCAAAGAAGCCAAGCAGGCTCTTGTTGTGGCACAGGAAAAAGCACGAAGTTCAAAATTGAATTATGTTGGGACTGAGCACATTCTTATTGGAATTTTGACCCAAACCAACTCTCTTGGTGCAGCTATTCTTATGAATTTTGGAGTATCTCTGGAAAACGTTCATCTTGTTCTTAAGACGGTTGGGCGCATGAGTACAACTCCAGCAAGCTCACAAAAGGGATGGGGTGGTTTGAGCGGATTTGCCAAAAAGGTTATTGAACAGGCTGTTCTTTCCGCTCATGAATTCAACCACTCATATGTTGGGACTGAGCACCTTTTGTATGCTCTTGTAACTCAGGAAAATACAGCTGCAACTGTTATTCTTGAAAATATGAAGGTGAATCCGACTGATATCCGTGAACAGATCATTCAGGCTTTTGAAAAGAGTAAGGAGGCTACCAAACAGGGTGGTGGGGCTATGAACGATCCTCAATCTGCAGCAGCTTTGAATCCAATTGAGTTCTTCTTGAGTGGACTTCATGGTGTGCTGACCGGGAATATGCAGCAGGGTGACAAGGAGCAGTTTAAAGATCCAAGCAAGCAAGGGAATCTTCCTCCTCAGAAACAGAAAGGAGAGAAGCCGCCAAAAACTCCGGCGTTGAACTACTTTACCACCGACATGACCAATGAGTGTCGGCAAGGAAAGCTTGGTCCTGTTATTGGCCGGAAGAAAGAGATTGAACGGATGATCAGTATCCTCTGCCGAAAAACCAAGAACAATCCTGTTCTTATTGGAGAGCCTGGTGTTGGTAAGACTGCTGTTGTTGAAGGTCTTGCACATGCCATTGTTTCTGAAAAAGTACCGGATATTATGCTCGACAAGCGAATTTTGTCTTTGTCTATGACCTCTGTCGTGGCCGGGACCAAGTACCGCGGTGAGTTTGAAGAGCGGATTAAACAGATTATTGATGAAGCCTCTTCGCAACCTAATGTGATTCTCTTTATTGATGAACTTCACAGTGTTATTGGTGCGGGAAGCGCGGAAGGAAGTCTGGATGCTGCCAATATTTTGAAACCGGCGCTCTCACGGGGGCAGGTTCAGGTTATTGGTGCGACAACAACCACTGAATATCGAAAATATATTGAAAGTGATACTGCGCTTGAACGACGCTTTCAACCGGTCATGGTTAATGAGCCGTCTGAACCGGATGCTCTTGAAATTCTGAAAGGGATTCGTGAAAGCTTTGAAGACCACCACAGCCTGGTGATTTCTGATGAAGCGCTTGAGTCGTCTATTGCCCTTTCAAAGCGGTATATTCATGATCGATTTTTGCCGGATAAGGCGATTGATCTGCTTGATGAAGCGTGTTCTAACCGGCGAATTAAGAGCAAGGGAAATCTGGATCGTGTTCGAAAGCTTCAAAAAGAGCTCAGCAAAATCATCAAGAAAAAAGAAGAGTCTGTTTCTGCTCAGGATTATGAGCATGCAGCAGAGCTTCGAAATCGGGAACTGGAACTTTTGAAGGAGATTGAAGCAACCCGAACCGTTAAGATTCCACGTGAAAAACGTGAAATTATTGAGCAGGATGATATTGCGCATGTTGTGTCCCGCGCAACTGGAATCCCTGTTACCCGGCTTGTAAAAGCTGACATTGCACGACTCAAGAAACTTGGCACTGTGCTTGAAAACCGTGTTGTCGGTCAGGATGAAGCTATCCAGGCCGTTTCCAAGGCTATTCAACGATCACGAACCGGATTTGCGGATCACCGACGTCCAATTGGATCTTTTATCTTTATGGGACCAACCGGTGTTGGTAAAACCGAGCTTGTTCGTGCCCTTGCCCAGGAGATTTATAATGATCGTGACGCGCTCATTAAGATTGATATGAGTGAGTTCATGGAACGACACAATACTTCCCGATTGGTCGGCGCGACTGCCGGTTATGTTGGATACGAAGATGGTGGACAGCTTACTGAAGCGGTTCGTCGAAAGCCTTATTCTGTGATTCTCTTCGATGAGATTGAAAAAGCTCATCCAGATGTCTTTAATCTCCTTCTCCAGATTCTTGAAGATGGAGAGCTTACTGACAGCAAGGGGCGTCGTGTTGATTTCAAGAACACTATCATTGTGATGACCTCTAACATTGGTGCGAAACGTCTGACTGATGGTGCAGCGCCAATTGGATTCCAGGTGAATGATAAAGAGCTGGATCAGGCTGAAAAGAATTTTGATCACATTAAGGAAGGCGTTATGGAAGATCTAAAACAACACTTCCGGCCTGAATTCCTGAACCGTATTGATAAAATTGTGATGTTCCGACCGCTGACACACGATCACATTAAGAAGATTGTGAAGATGCATGTTGGATATCTTGAAGATCGGCTTAAGAAGAAGGATATTTCTATCGAACTTACCAATGGTGGATTGGAGCAGCTTGCAAAACTCAGCTATGATCCGCACTTTGGAGCGCGGCCTGTGCGCAGAAAGGTGCAGGAACTGGTAGAAGATGAGCTGACTCAACGCTATCTTGATGGAGACTTTAAGGACGGGGATCTTGTGAAGATTGTGAAGAGTAAAGATGGCGTAAAGCTTCAGAAAGGGCAAAAAGCAAAGTCTGCCCCTAAATCAAAAACTGAAGCAGTCGCAAAGAAATAGTTATTGAACGACTTCAAAAGCCCTGATAGTGGATTCCACTCTTGGGGCTTTTTTGTTGTTGGTGTTGACATATTTCCCACTTTTGAATAGTATTATTTGGCTTCGCGGTAGGGGCTTTTTTCAAGACCCGGCAAGGTTGGCTCCTCCAAGAAGATATAATAATTAAAAACTTTGCCGAGGCAGTTTATTTATGGCTACAGCAGCACACCCAATGGATGCCATTGTTGAAAAGATGGCTGAAATTCAGTTGCCGAAACCCGGGCAATTGATTGAAGGAAAGGTTATCACTGTTCTACCAAATAAAATTTTGGTGGATATTGAAGGTGTTACCACCGGTATTATTAGCGGACGGGAGGCGAAAGATTCTGAGGATACGCTCAAGAACGCTCAACCTGGTGATGAAATCGCCGCATATGTTATTGAAGACGAAAATGAGGATGGTTATATTGTCCTTTCTCTTCGAAAAGCGACCCAGGAAAAGACCTGGAAGAAATTTTTGGATGCTTATGAAACTGGTGAAGTGGTGAAAGTGAAGACCAATGAAGCCAACAAGGGAGGCCTCCTTCTTGAAATTAATGGTATTAAGGGATTTATTCCTGTTTCACAATTGGCACCAATGCACTATCCACGTGTTAATGACGCTGATGCAAACCAAATTCTTGCCCGACTCCAAAAGCTTGTTGGTCTTGAGTTTGGTGTGAAGATTATCAACATTGATAAAGATAACGGAAAATTGATTCTTTCTGAGCGTGCCGCAATGGAAGAAGAACGACGAAAGGCTCTTAAGGATCTTGTTGTTGGTTCTGTGGTGAAAGGTAAGATTAGCGGTATTGTGAAGTTTGGTATTTTCGTGGCTTTTGAAGGTCTTGAAGGTCTTGTGCATATTTCTGAAATTGCATGGGGGCACGTTAAGAATCCTTCTGACTACGGAAAACTTGGGGATCAAGTGGAAGTACAGGTTATTGGTATTGATGGAGACAAGATTTCGCTCTCTATGAAGCGACTTATCCCTGATCCATGGCTTGAAGCGACCAAGAAGTATAAGATTGGATCTCTTGTTGAAGGTGAAGTAAATCGAATGACACCGTTTGGAGCATTCGTGAAGTTGAACGATGAGATTAATGGTCTTATTCATGTGTCAGAAATCTCTGAAGATGCTATTTCTGATCCGGCAGAAGTTTTGAAGATTGGAGATGTTGTGAAAGCAAAGGTTATTGCTGTTGAACCGGAAGAGCATCGTGTTGGTCTTTCTATCAAGGCTCTTACAGAGAAGAAAAAATCTGTAAAAAAGAAAGATGAAGACGACGTTGCTGAAGCAGAAGCTTCTGAAGAAGCCGAAGAAGAGACCGCGGAAGAGACAGCCTAAAGTTTTGAAGATTTAAGAAAGCCGGATCAGGCATTGTCCTGGTCTGGCTTTTCTACAACGCTTACACCTTTATGAACGTTTTTGTGTGGTCCGTTTCCGGGGTGCCACTCTTTGAGCGCCACATACTTTTTCCCATCCATCTCAAACTCCACTTTATCACCAAGTTTTACGCTTGAGTCGCCAAGAATCTGCATGGCTTTCTCTCCAACCAGTCTGTGATTGGCCGGTTTTCCCGTAAATCCCTGGCGCCATTTGGTGTTTTGAGCCATTTGGTCGGAATTCAGCTTTTCATAGCCGTCGTCTTTAATTTCCTGTTCGGTTGGGAGAACCTCTTTGAGTCCCTCCTGCAATTTTTGAGACATTTCACTGTAGTTCACCAGATGAACACCGTCGCCTTTACCATAAAGGTCCGGGCGAAGTTTTCCGGGAGTGGTTGGATCTTCAAACTCTTTATGAACCTGAACGACCTTGTCCGGCCCCTCTGGAGAACCTTCGTGGTCGACAATCCACTTATTCAGAGCCTGCCATTTCTTAACGAGCTCTTCGTTGTACTGTTCAGCACTGTCCAGGTTTTTATGTTCCTTGGCATAGCGAGCTCCATGTCTGCCAGAATATTGTGGCGAATATGCTACCGGTGGAAGTGTGGATGTTACCACCTTCATGCCGGCTGCTCGTGCCATTTTATAGATTTGGGTCAGGTTGTCGGTAATTTTCTTGATTGAAAGTGGATCTTTTTCGTCACGAAGAAACAGATCGTTGCTTCCTCCAACAATCAGGAGTGTAGCTCCTTCACAGTCATAGTTGTTGAGCATGTAGCGGAGTGTTTCGATCATGGTTCCTGTATGTTGCCCGCTTGACGGGTATTTTTCATTGAGTCGTGACTGTGGATGAATGTGAGTGACATCCAAATCTTTCAACCCTGGAACAAATCCGTGAGAGAGAGAATCTCCAATGGCAAAAACTTTTCCTTTTCGTGGAACTTCGCGACTTTCGAGAGGTTGATCCGGACCGGATGAGAAACTTGCCGGCATGTACTCCCCTCCTCCTCCAAATGAACCACCACCACTAAATCCGCTGCCGTAATGGCTTCCGCCTTCACCGGCAGAGATTGGGATTCCACTGGATGTTGGTGTTATTTCAATGTTGGATTTATTTCGTACGACTTCTACGCCGTTATAGCTCCGTTCAACGTCTGTGCCTGTGTCTTTCAGGACACTGCTCAGTCGGGCGGGAATGTTGTACTCTGGAATTTTTTCGTACTTTTTGTTTCCAAAGAACATTGGCCTAAGGAATGCGTACTCCTCTTTGTGGAGGAGGTCCTGAAGAGGAATTCTCTGTTCTTTCCCATCGATTTCGATGACTGGATCACCCATGAACTCATTGGTGACGGCCATACTCCACCAGTTTTGTTCGTGGGCGGTGTAGTTAACGTCACCGTTTCCGCTTACCTGAACTGGTTGATTACTTACTTTCCAGTTGCGACCACCATCGGCTGTCTGGATAGGCGCGTCGTGAAGGCCACCTCCGAATGTGAGTCCGTGTTGCCCCTCTTTTACGGGCATGAAGACTGTTTTTCCATGACCAAGGGTGAAACTGTTTGGATCAACACCGTTCAGTTTGCACCATTCGTAGTAGCGTTCGCTTGCGGCGGCGGTGTATGCCATGGATTGTAGAGCAGATCCGCTCACTTTTCCATCGCCTGTGTGGTATGGAAGGTGGCTTTTTGCGTATTTTGCGGCAACCTTTTCCAGGTCTCCTCCATACCAGAATGGTGCTCTTTGGATACTTGGGTCTTTGTAGAGCATGTTGTAAAAATCGCCGGGTGGAAGGTGTGCTCCCAATGCTTTGGCAATGGCCTGTGCTCCCTGTCCGCTGGCATTGATGATGATTTCGTCGCCTGGCGGTCCAAGTTTTAACATGCCGTAGAGTGGAACTTTCACTTTTACCTTTTTTCCTTCTTTGTTGGTAACCTCTGTTTCCCAAATAGTTGGTTTCTTAAAACCTTCAGGGATGTTTCCGGCAAGAACCTGTTTGAGGATCAGTTCATCGCGTTGTTCCGGGGTTTCACATTCTTCCAGCGCGGAGATAAGCTGTTCCTTGCTCATGGCTTCCGGTGTGCGTTCGCGGAATTTGAGTCCATAATCTCCACCTTCATCCAACATTTCCGGCGCGCGATCCAGGAATTCACTAAAAAATTTACGGTCAACGCCGTGGCCGCCACCGTACCGTTCCTGCTGAATGTCGATGTTTTTCATTTTTCGATCCAGCGCGCTGAATTTTTTCTCCAGCTTTGCTTCCAGCATCTCTTTTCCTTTTTTGGCTGCATCGGTCCAGTAAAGTGAAAGATTGTTGCTTTCGTCAGAGGCGGCCCAGTTTGCTACTGATTCTACGTATTTTTCGGTTGCATAGAGAGAGTCCATGAATCCGATGTTTTTGATTCCTTTGTAGAGCTCTTTGCTCCGTGGATCGTTGGAGGTTTCAAGACCGTGGAGGAGTTTTCCGATTCCGCCGTATCCACCGCTAAAAGAAGCAAGATTAATGGATCCAAACTTCTTTCCTGTCAGTTCTTCGGCGTGGTCAATGATCGCGTTAAACGATTTTGGATTGTCGAAATCTTTCCAGTGTCCGGCTTTGTCCTGGGCCATAATCAGGGTGATCGGTTCACCGGCGGCGCGTCTTCGCGCAACCTCTTCCAGAATTTTTTTGTTTTCGCCTTCGCCGTAGTTTTGTCCTCCATTTCCATGAAAATACATCACTACTTCAGGCTTCTTTCCTTTGTATTTTTCGTCCTCCATGTCCGGAGCGTCGATATAGACCTCGCTTTTGGTTCCTTCTAGGTTTTTGTCCAGATCTTTGAATTTGTAAATTGATCCACCGTACTTTTCTTTGATCTTTTTTTCCCAGTCGGCATAACTTTCCTTTTCCTTTGAGGCTGCTACGTCTCTGGCTTCGGTGTTGATGGGAATTCCTGCCTCTTTTGGTTTTTCTGCGCTTTCTACGTCACTTTTTGGCTTTTCTGCGTCAAAAACCAGGCGTGCTGGCTTGAAGAGCTCCGCTGAAAAATTTGCTATGATTTTTTTGAATGACATTCGAGTTCAATTAATCTTCATATTTTAGCATAAAATGGCGCTTTTTTGAAGATGTATTGGCAGAGTTTTCTAAACCTTGTAGAGTAAAAATATGAGTATGACTGTGACGGAAAATTTGAATCGGGCTCAACGGGAGGCTGCAGAGCACACTGACGGGCCGCTTTTGATTATTGCCGGTGCCGGAACGGGGAAGACCCGTGTTATTACATCCAGAATTTTGCATTTGATGCTGGACGTGAAAGTGCCATCTTCCCAGATTTTGGCGCTGACTTTTACGGAGAAAGCCACAGAAGAGATGCAGGCCCGGGTTGATGAAATGATGCCTCTTTCCTATGAAGAGATTACGATCAAGACGTTTCATGGGTTTTGTGACGCGATTTTGCGTGAACGTGGCATGGAGATCGGGATCGATCCTGGCTACAGTTTACTGACTCCGGCGCAACAGTGGTTGATGCTGAAACAGAATTTGTTTGCGTTTGAACTGGATTTTTACCGGCCGCTTGGGAATCCTTATAAATTTTTGCACACATTGCTGGGACATTTCAGCCGCCTGAAGGATGAGGATATTTTGCCTGAAAGATATGTGGAACATGCGGAAAAAATGATTGCGGATGCTGTTGACGATGTGGAAAAAGAGGAGGGACAGAAAATGCTGGAGGTGGCCAAGGCCTACGCGACGTATCAACGGTTGATGGCAGAGCAGAACTGTCTGGATTTTGGAGATTTGCAGTTTTACGCGCTGCGGCTTTTTGAAAAGCGCCCGTCCGTACTAAAGGAAATGCAGCAACGGTTTCGATACATTATGGTGGATGAGTTTCAGGACACGAATCTGGCTCAGAATAAACTGGTCATGATGTTGGCGAATGAACACAAGAATCTGGTGGTGGTTGGGGATGATGATCAGGCTATTTATAAGTGGCGAGGGGCGTCGCTCAGCAATATCCGGCAGTTTGAAGAGCGTTTTCCCGAGGCCAAAAAGGTGGTTTTGACCGAGAATTATCGGTCCACACAAACAATTCTGGATACTGCTTATGATGTGGTTCAGAAAAACAATCCTTTTCGGCTGGAACATGAAGCGCAGATCGATAAAAAGCTGATTGCCAAAGGGTATGAAGATGCTGGTGAACCGGTAGAAGTTCATCATTTTTTACATTATTCAGAAGAGGTAAAACATGTGATTGAGGGGATCAACAAAGCAGTGGCAGATGGAGCATCGTACAAAGATGTTGCCATTCTGGTTCGGGCAAACCAGCATGCCGCGCCGTTTATTGAAGCCATGAAGGATGCGGAAATTCCTTTTACGGTGCGGGACACGCAAGGACTTTTGCGGTTTGAGGAGATTAAAGATCTGGTTGCGGTTCTGCGATTTTTGGCCAAACCACAAGATGACGTTGCTTACTTTCGAATGATGAGTTTTCCTATGTTTGGCATTGATATGGGGACTATTCTGGAAGCGATTGATGGAGCTAAAAAGGCCGGCTTCAGTCCTCTTTTTTACTATCTTCAGAAATCGATCAAGAAGAACGAGCAGACTTTGCCTGGTTTGGAGGAAGAGTCTCCTTTTGAAGAGGTTCTAAAGTTGAGTCAGGAGGTATTGGAGTTTAGCAGAAATCACGATGTTTACCGCACACTTGGGCAGTTTTTGGATCTGTCTGGGTATGTGCGACGGCTGATGGCAGAAGAGATCGACGAAAATGCTGAGAAAATTCAACATATTGCCGAGTTTTTGGAGATGGTGAAGGAGTTTGAGGCCGATGGGCAGCAGGAACGTCCTGCTTTGGCATTTCTGGAATATCTGGATTCGCTGCAGGAGGCGCTGGGGGCGATTCCGTCTACAACAGAGATTGAAAGAGACGCGGTTTCTATTTTAAGTGTGCATGGGTCCAAGGGGTTGGAGTTTGGGTATGTTTTTGTGCCAACACTGGTAAACCATCGGTTTCCGGGGATTAATCGGAAAGATCCTCTGCCGATTCCAGAAGAGCTGATTATGGAGGAGTTGCCGGGCGACGATTTGCACATCAATGAAGAAAGACGACTTTTTTATGTGGCTTGTACCAGGGCAAAACAGCGACTTTTTCTGAGTTATAGCGACGCGTATGAAGGGAAGAAGAAATGGAAAGTTTCGCCGTTTGTGCTGGAGGCGCTTGAGTGTGCTTCGACCCGGGAGATCGATCATACCGAAAATGCTGAAGAGGCGACAGCGGATCGAGTTCATGGTTCTTTAACCAAGCATGAAGAGGTTGAAACTCCTATGATCAAAAAAATTCTGACTGTGCCGGAGATTGATGTACGGCAGTTGAGTTACAGTAAAGTGGCGGCTTTTGAGACCTGTCCGTTAAAGTATAAGTTTCGCTACTATTTTAAAATTCCGACTCCTCAACCGCATGCGGCCAATTTTGGATCCAGCATCCATAACACTGTGAATGCTTTTTATGAGCAGCGAAAAGGCGGAAAAGAGGTAGGGTTGGATGGTTTGAAAGAGCTCTACGAAGAGCACTGGATTGGAGCCGGTTATGAAAGCCGGGGACATGAGGCCGCGCGAAAAAAGATGGGTTGGGAGACCTTGCAGAATTTTTATACCAAAGAAGAGGAGGCCGGATTTAAAGTACCGGCATTTTTGGAGCGTGGATTCCGGTTGAAGTTGGGAAACGTGGTCTTTAGCGGACGAATTGACCGTATTGATCAGCTTGAAGATGGAACATATGAGGTAATCGACTATAAAACCGGAACATCCAAGCGGAATATCAATTTAAAGAAAGATCTGCAGTTGTCTCTGTACGCACTGGCCTGCAAAGAGATTTTCCGCATTCCGATCTCTCAATTGAGTCTCTACTATTTGGAAGATGCTTCAAAGGCGTCCACAGAAAGAACGGAAAAAGATCTGGCCGAAGTAAAGGCAGAACTGTTAGAAGTGGTGGAAGATATGAAAACATCGGACATGAAGCCGACTCCGGGTTTCCATTGCGGTTTTTGCGAATATCGCGTACTATGCCATGCCGCAGCATAACTGTCTACTATGAAAACGATTCATGACTTACAGGAGATCCTTTCTGATCTTGGCTTGCCTGACTACCGGCTCCGGCAGATTGTGAAGAATGTGTGTCACAACCTTCTGGATGATTATCAGGAGTGCACTGATTTGCCCAAGGATTTGCGGGACACGCTTTCTGAGCGGGCTCCGATTTTGAGTATTAAGCCGATTCGGACACAGGTTTCTATCCGGAAAGATACGTATAAAACGCTGTTTGAGACGATGGACGGACAGAAAATTGAGTCGGTGTTGATGCGGTTTCAGGATGGGCGGAACTCTTTGTGTATTTCGTGCCAATCAGGGTGTCAGATGGGGTGCCGGTTTTGCGCGACGGGGACGATGGGCCTGCTGAAACATCTGAACTATGAAGAGATTTTTGATCAGGCTTTGTATTACGCGCAACTGCTGAAGAAAGAGAATGCGGTGCTGACGAACATTGTTTTTATGGGTATGGGTGAGCCGTTTATGAACTATGACAGCGTGATTGAGGCGGCGAATCTGCTGAGTGATCCTGACTATTTGGGGCTTGGAGCCAGGCGGATTACCATTTCCACTTCTGGCGTGGTTCCGGGAATTTTGAAGATGGCAGATGAGCCAAAACAGTATAATCTGGCACTTTCGCTGCACGCTCCAGACCAGGAGACTCGTGAAAAGATCATGCCGATTGCCAAAAGGTGGCCGATTACCGTGCTGATGGATGCGGTTGAGACGTATCTGGACAAGACGCGGCGACGAATCTCTTATGAGTATGTGATGCTGAAGGATGTGAATGACACTGAAGCGCAGGCGCACATGCTGGGAGAGCTGGTGAAAGATCATCTGTGTCACATTAATCTGATCCCTTACAACCCTACGGGAAGCCAGTTTTCTTGTACCACCAAAGAGAATATTTACCGGTTTCGGGACATTTTGCAGGAGTATGGATTAAAGGTGACGGTGCGTGTGACAATGGGGCAGGATATTGATGCGGCGTGCGGGCAGCTGGCGCAGAAGAATACATAAAAACTGATCTTGACGGTGAGTATATGCTCACCATATAATTAACGCATACTTTTTGACTTTATTGATATGGATATTTTGATTGTTGCTTTGGGATTGGCGCTGTTGGGTGCCCTTATTTATGCGATTATTTTGTTGAAGTCGAATGCCCAGCCAAAGGATGATGGAACGCAAAAGCTGATGTTGGAGGTAGTGGAAAATCTGCGAAAATCTGTCGTAGAGGGGGATCAGAAAAGTCAAAAAACGATTCAAGACCGGTTTGATAAAATTACAGAGGCGCTGAACAAACAGCAGCATCAGAGCTTGCAGACTATGCAAAAACAGTTTGGCCAGAGTGCCAAGATTATTGAGGAGGTTACTCAAAAACTGACTAAACTGGATGAGACCAATAAACAGGTGGTGGGATTCGCGGAGCAGATGAGAAGTCTGGAGAATATTCTGAAGAATCCAAAGCAACGTGGTCTTTTGGGTGAGTATTTTCTGGAGTCGATGTTGAGCGCAATTTTCACGCCGGCGCAGTATAAAATGCAGTATAAGTTTGCGAATGGCGAAATTGTGGATGCCGTGATTTTTTTGGGAGAGCAGATTATTCCGATTGATTCCAAGTTTTCACTTGAGAATTTTAATGAAATGACACAAGAGAATGATCCTTCCAAGAGAGAGGCTTTGGAAAAGAATTTTAGGAGTGATGTTAAAAAGCGTATTGATGAAACCTCTAAATACGTGCGCCCCGAAGAGCAGACTATGGATTTTGCCTTTATGTATATTCCGGCGGAAGGAGTGTATCACCACCTGCTCAATAATACTGTTGGGTCTTCTGTGAATACGCAAAACCTGATTGAGTACGCCTTTTCCAAAAAGGTTATTATTGTGTCCCCTTCTTCATTTGTGGCGTATCTGCAGACCGTTTTACAAGGCCTGAATCAGATGAAAATGGCAGAAGGATTCAAAGAGATTCAGAAAAATGTGGTTCAGCTTGCCAAGCATCTGAAATCCCATGAAGAGAAGCTCCAGAAAATGGGAGGACATTTGGCGACAACGGTCTCTATGTACAATCAATCGTATGGTGAGTTCCGTAAGATTGATAAGGACGTATATAAGATTACCGATGGTAAAGCAGGCGGAGAAGTACAAGACGTCTTGAGCCTCGACAAGCCTAATCTGGATGCGTAGGAATTATGCCTGAACCTTAAGTTTTGGCTTTAATAGGCGGATTTATCGTTGACTTTTGCAGGTGAATTCAATACACTGCATACGCTCAAAGCCTTAATCCCCTACCTTTGCCGAAAAAAGCTACGACGACCAAAAAGGCGACAAAGTCTACAACCAAGAAAGCTGCTCCGAGGGCCGACAGGTCATCCCCTGGGAAGAAAACTGCTAGCAAGAGCGCTTCTTCAAAGAAGGCTGCAGCCAAAAAAGCTCCGGCCAAGAAAGCAGCTCCAAAAGCTGTGAAGGAAACGCCAAAGAAAGAGGCAGAAAAAGCAACAACAGAAGAAACGCAAAACGACGCGGAACTTTTTGGGCAACTGGAAGATGCACCGCGGGATGAGGCCGAACTGTACGATGAGATGATCGCACAGGAAATGCAGCGCGAAATTGTGAAGAGTCAACGAAAGAAAACAGCCGGAAAGGATAACAAGAAAAAGAGGCATCACGAAGATGTTAAGCGAGGTCCGGTGACGGACCGAGCGGTCGAGATTGCAGAGGTTATTTCTGTTAAAGAGTTTTCTGAAAAGACCGGAATCGGGGCGGCGAAAGTGATTGGTGAGCTGATGAAAAATGGTGTTTTGGCCAACATTAATCAGCAGATCGATTTTGAAACCGCGCAGATTATCGCGCAGGATTTAGGTGTAACATTGAAAAAGAAACAGTCTGAAGCGAGCGCGGAAGATGTGTTTAAAGGAGATCTGGACGCGCTTTTGAAAGAAGAGGCAGCAGAAGATTTGAAGGAACGTCCGCCAATTGTGGTGGTGATGGGACACGTTGACCACGGAAAAACATCCCTTTTGGACTACATTCGTGAGGCGAACGTTGTTTCTGGAGAGTCTGGAGGAATCACGCAGCACATTGCGGCGTATCAGGTTGAAAAAAATGACCGAAAAATCACCTTCCTGGACACTCCCGGGCACGAAGCGTTTACCGCTATGCGCGCGCGTGGAGCCAAGGTGACCGACATTGCCATTTTGGTGGTGGCGGCCGATGAAGGCGTAAAACCACAAACTATTGAAGCGATTCAGCACGCGCAGGAAGCTGGCGTGCCGATTATTGTGGCGATCAACAAAATGGACAAACAGGGAGCGGATCCAGACCGTGTAAAGGGTGAACTGGGTGAATACGATCTGGTACCGGAGGAGTGGGGTGGAAAGACGATTATGGCTCCTGTTTCGGCGAAAACCGGTCAGGGCATGGATCATCTTTTGGATATGATTTTGCTGGTGGCAGATCTGGAAGACCTGAAGGCCAATCCGGATAGAACCGCTGTTGGAACGGTGATCGAGGCGCACCTGGACAAGAGTCTTGGGCCGGTTGCCACCGTGATTGTGAACAGTGGAACGCTCAACATTATGGACAATATTGTGGTTGGGAGCACGTTTGGAAAAATTAAGGTGATGAAAGATCACACTGGAAAGAATTTGAAGAAGGCGGGGCCATCGACCCCGATTTTTATTGCCGGATTGGAAGCAGCGCCACACAGTGGAGATATTTTCCAGGTGGTGGCTGGTGAAAAAGCGGCGCGAACGCAGGCGCAACACGTTCACACTTTGCAGCAGGCAGAGATCCTGTCCAAGCGTGGTGTGGGACAGATTATTTCACAAATTAGTTCCGGTCAGCTCAAACAGTTGAAGCTCGTTTTGAAGGCTGACACCAAAGGATCATTGGAAGCGCTCAAAGAGTCGCTGGCAGAGATCAAACATGAAGATGTTGGCGTGCGAATCATCCTTTCCGGAGTTGGAAACGTGACTGAATCGGACGTAATGATGGCTGCGGCCGGAGGAGGAATTGTGATGGGCTTCCATGTGGACGCGAATATCCAGGTGAAGCGTGTGGCCGAACGTGAGAATGTAGAGATCCTCCACTACGACATTATTTACAAACTGCTGGAAGACATCCGCAACATTTTGAACGGGATGCTGGAGCCGGAAGATGTAGAGGTGATTCTTGGGAAGGCCAAGGTGAAGCAGGTGTTCATGACCAAAAAGAAAGAGATGATTGTTGGGTGTAAGGTGGAGTCCGGGCATATGGAGAAGGTGAAGGTGCGCGTGTTCCGCAATGAGGAGTTGATTGGTGAAGGTCGAGTTGGGGCGCTACGAAAAGGTGATGAAAATGTGCATGAGGTAGCGGAAAATCAGGAATGTGGAATTATGTTCCAGGGTGAATTGAAGTTGGAAGAGGGTGATGTTCTTGAGGCCTACAAGACCGAACAACGTGTTCGAACACTGTAACTATGGAGAAAATTAAACGCATTCAGTTGCCAACCCATGAAGATGAGCGTGGAAAGCTCACGGTTCTTGAGTTGAAGGATTTTATCGACTGGGATGTGAAGCGCATTTACTACGTCACCGATACCAAGTTGGATCGGGGCGGGCATGCGGTGCGCGGCGAAAAGAAGATTTATGTGTGCATGCAGGGATCGTGCAAAGCGCGCATCCACGATGGCGAAAAATGGCAGGAGTTTGAGCTGAATGGCCCTGGCGAAGCGCTCCAAATGGAAGGGATGTGCTGGCGTGAATTCACCGATTTTTCAGAAGGATCGGTGCTGATGGCGGTTTCTTCGCTCAACTATGAGCCGGACAAGTATATTTATGATTTGGAGGAGTTTTTGGCTCTTAGATAGGGGGCTGTGGCTGGGTATAAATACAGCTCTTTTTAGTTGAGTTTCTTTATAGAATCAATTGTCTTAAAAAAACTTTTCCAAATATAGATGGCTGGTGCACCTATCTCTATTAACATCTGAAAGAGTAAAAATCTTTGATCGAGCCTTATTGCCTCGTGTATCTCACCGTTAAACAGCAGATAAAGAAATATTGATATAAAAAACGCAAAAAACGTCTTTAGCGAAAACAGGATCCAAAGTTTTAAAACTTCTCCATCCCTAATAGTTGTATCCTTTTCAATATTTTCTTTTTGGAGCCTATTAATCTCCTCATCTTTTTCTTGAATTGTTTGATCATGGTCGGAGCTTGTACGAATAAGTGCTCTATCAATTTCTAATTCGATTTCTTTTAATTGAGCGACGTCAGTTTGTGTCATCCTTGCCTTATGGTATTTATTTAACAGGTGAATAATTGTTGAAGGAGGGAGCTCCCTAATTCTCTCTTTCTTTTCACTTAGCAATAGCATGTCTCGCCTGTCATACTTGAAAGATTTTCCTAGTTCTTCAAACTCTACAAAGATTCTAATTAGAGGTGCTATATCTGTGGGATCAAAATCAGTTCCACCAGCATTAAGAGCTAGAATTTGGATTAGGCTATATAAACTCTGCCACAATGGATCTTCCTTTTCGCTTATTTGTTCAAGTGCCAAGGCTTCCATTGTAGTGTCCATTGTGAGTACAAATGTCTTCCCTTTTTTATTCATTTCTTCTACTAATTTCATTAACCTTACATCGTGAATGACAGTTTGATCTGGTTTTTTCCCATTTCTGTGCTTCAACCATGCACTAGCTACTTTTGAGTAAAGTGTTTTATCTTTAGATATGTTGTAGGTGCTTCCACTAAGCTCATCCCCCGTGAGTTTAGAGATTTTTGCTTCTCCAATTGTTGATGGAGCTTCCATTGTAGTGTTAAAGCAACGATCTATATCTTCTTCTGTTTTGCACTTTGTGTCTAAAACAGTTCTTGCAAAGCCGCTATTTCTACTCATGCTGTTTATTGCTTGCCTAGGATAGTTTTTAAAAATTTCCTTGAACTCATTTCTTGTTCTTTCCTTTACTCTTTCATATTCTTCAAGTGTAAATTCTGCAACGTAAAGCTTGATTCCAAATTTTTGGACAATATCGCCCAGAGCTTCAAAGGCTTCAACAATCCTTGTATCTTCAGAAAAAACTAGCGGAAACAAAATATTTGTATCCAAAATAATATTACATCCTCTGTAATTATCTATTCTAAGTAAATCTGGGCTGATGTTGGCCGCTACCAATGTTGCTGAAAGGATTGAATTCATACTGTTCATTACTTTATCTTCAATGTCTCTATCTTCACTCGTTAAAAATTCGATGAATCCTTGCACTAGTTCTTTTTCATATTGAGCTAATCCAAATTGTGAAATGCTTCTTTTGAGAGTTGCTGCAACATTTACAACTGGTGTTTGTTTCTTGTTGATGCGTGCTACTAACTTATCTGCGTCTGCACTAAAATAGTCCTTGCATGCTTCTAAAAACCACTTTTTCTTTTTTTCTAGAGATATCCTTGATGGAAAAAGTTTAAGGATTTTTCCGTAATTCTTCTCATTGAATTCTAATTTTCTGCTGATGTCATTTTTAGTTGAAGGGTTTAGCATCCATTTGTTACCTTTTTGAATGATTGATTTATCGCCTGAAAGTAATTCAATACCCGACTCAATGGCTTCCTCCGGTAAATTTTTCTTGTTTAAAATTTTGGCACATCCTTTTTTTATTTCTTTTAGGCTTAATTCTCTGTCCTCAATGTGTAGAGTCCAAAGAACCAAATTCGAGTAAATTTTATCTCGTAGATTGGATGCATGAGGAGATATATTCAATGCTATATTCAAAAGTGCGCTGGCGTATTTGTTTTTCATAGACTCAATGTAAATATGTAACAGTGTACCCTAAGGTCAGGAGTTTCGGCAAAATCTGATTCCATCACAGTATATTGACAAATCCCCCTAATTAATACAAAGTATTGCAGAATTATGCGAGAACACTCAACAATACAATCTGGTGCGGCCGGTCTTACAAAGGGCGGCAAGAAGGTGCTTGTGACGGGTGGAGCCGGGTTTATTGGCTCCAACTACGCGTATTATCATGTAGAGAAGTATCCGCAGGATCATGTGTTTGTGCTGGATAAGCTGACGTACGCGGGGAATAAGAATAATTTGAAATCGCTGCTGGAAAAGGATGCTATTACCTTTCTGCAGGGCGATATTAGCGATGTGGACTATATTAACAGCCTTTTTGAGACGGAGAAGTTTGATACGGTGATCAATTTTGCGGCGGAAACGCATGTGGATCGGTCGATTAAGGATCCGAATCCTTTCCTGTATACCAATGTGAATGGGACGTACAATCTTTTGGAGGCGTCGCGGCACAATAATGTGAAGCGGTACCATCAGATTTCGACCGATGAAGTGTATGGCGACCTGGGAACGGGTTCAAAGGATTATTTTACTGAAGACACTCCGATTAAACCAAACTGCCCGTACGCAGCCACCAAGGCGGCGGCGGATATCCTTTGTTTAAGCTATGAAGAGACGTACGGCATGCCGATTACGATCAGCCGATGCAGCAATAACTACGGGCCGTATCAGTTCCCGGAGAAGTTGATCCCCTTCTTTTTCAATCTGGCTTCGCAGGACAAAGAGGTGCCAGTATATGGCGATGGGAAGAACGTTCGCGACTGGTTGTATGTGGTGGATCACTGCCGGGCGATTGACCTGATTGTGCAGAGCGATAAGTATGGAGAGGTTTACAATATTGGTGGGCACAATGAGTACAACAACCTTGAGATCACCAAGTTTATTCTGGACTTTTTGGGCAAGGATGAGAGTTTGATCACTTTTGTAAATGACCGGAAAGCGCATGATCGTCGGTATGCGATGGATCCGACCAAGATTGGACGAGAGCTGGGATGGAAGCCGTCGGTGACGTTCCAGGAAGGAATCGCGAAAACGTTCGACTGGTACACTGAAAACAATGAATGGGTGAAAGACATTGTAGGGCGGCTGGAAATTCCGCAGTTTGAAATCCGATCCAAAACTCCTTTAGAAACAACACGTTAATATGGCTATAAAAGGACCAAAACATGAAGAGGTCCTTGGTGGGGAGGAAAAAGATGTGACTCAGGAACAGCCGCAGAAAGAGTCGTTTGATGACAAGGTTCACAGAATTGTGACGAAAGGTTCGATTGTCCCGCAGGATCTGCAGGAGGATTTTTGGAAATATTATGAATCCGCGCGTGAAGAGGTTCGTGAACAGGTGATTATGAACATGGGAAATGCTTACGCGCTAAGCCTACCTAATCCTGAAGATGATACGCTGGCGTCTGTTTTGCGTACA
>CALMAI010000017.1 GCA_937858825.1 uncultured Candidatus Peregrinibacteria bacterium | reverse complement strand
ATAAAAATCATGACGCTAGAAATCCTGAACGAAATAGCTGATATATTAGAATTACCAGAAGTTGATGAAGAAGTATTAGAAAAAGAACGTGAAACGCAAAGACAAGCATTAGAGCGAAAAGGGGTAATCAATCGCAGAACACTAATACAGAAAGGCCCCAAGTGGTTCGGAAAAGAAGAATTCCCACCATACGGAAAAGGAAAAGCCTTTGTTAGTGCCATTTTAGGTCATATTGAGAGAAACATAACATTAGAAACCCTCAACGAAATCGCCGACATCCTGGAACTGCCAGACTAATTATACGTCTGAAACTGCTTGTCCTTGTGGCATTGAAAATTTGTCATTTCAGCAAGCAGAAAAATCTGTCCTCCAGTCGTAGCCGGTAGTTCCAGATTTTCAAAAACCGTTTCCACTTCTTCACACGAATGACGTTTTTCAACCACGTCAAAATCCTGGTAGCTCTTATACCACCAACGCTTCAGCTCATGGTCCGTCCGGTTTTCGGTCTTCAGAATCTGAATAAAAGAGTCATGAGAAGAACAATAATTTTCAATCGAATCTTGAAGTTGCCGCACGTCAGAAACCTTACTCCATTCATCCGCGTGAAAAAGCAGGGTAGCTGGTAAACGCTCCCAATAATCCCTGCCCATGTGACTAACCGCCATCGCCGTAGGGATGTTATAAGTCCCAGTCAGAAAGGAAAAACTAGTAGTCGAATATGCTATCATTCCATCACACTCAACCTGCGTGGACCACCACGTAACGTCGGTCTCTTTGAGAAAAATGACAATAGGCAAAAAGGCTAGAATTCCGATAAAAAGGGCTAAGCTCCCAATAATAAGAAAGAATGAAACGAAAATATCGCTTGGTGAAATTTTTTCTTTCATATGAATTATCTACTTATGTGAATCTTCTTTAAAAATGGTCCTACGATGAGGGTCACTGCTGTTATGAAAAAAATTGCCGTTTTTTCATAAATAATTTTTGTATTGAACCCATGCTCATTGTGGACCAAGACTCAGTCCTTGAGGGCTTTATCACCCTGCGCCCGCACCTTCAATGTAATCGACTGTTTCACCGCTATGAGATCTGCCTGAATCAAATCTTCTGGAACGGGATCCCGTTTGAGAAGCGCCTTGAGCGATTCAACCCTATCAAGCCTGGACTCCAATTCCGGATGCGCTTGACGAAACTCCAGCGCCTGCGGGGATTCTGCCCCATGCGTATCCAGGATGTCTGTAAATTCCCCGAGCTTCTCACCGTCCAATACGTCCTGATGTAATGAATCTGATTGAGATAACGTAGTCATAAAGAGATTGATAAGAATTAATCATAGATAAGATCGCAGAATATCTAACTTTTTGCAAGAATGCTCCTCTGCTATACGTTAGCTGTCCGTGATACCGCGCCGTGAACGCCACAAAAAAAGCGGGTCGCCATAACGGCATCCGCTTTTTTTATGTCTCTTATTGGTAGGCGAGAGAGGACTTGAACCTCCACGGCCTTGCGGCCACTACGACCTGAACGTAGCGCGTCTACCAGTTCCGCCACCCGCCCAAATGCGAATAAGAGCATACCGCCCAACAGGAGCAATTTCAATAAGAATAAAGATCATATGCAAAAACTCCCCTCAAATTTTTAAGGGGAGTTTTACTCTTCTATTTACTCAACACTAGAACACCGGATCCAAATCGAAAGTATCCTCAACCGTGAACTCTCCGTCACTCACTTCAACACTCAACGTTGAAGGTGAGCACGAGTCAAAATCGGCCAATGGAAACTCCCAGTGAACGCTGTTATCGACAGCATTTGAAAGCGTTCCACAATCCACTCCCAAGAAGTTAAACGTCAACTCGTCACCTTCAGGATCGTTCGCGAACACCTCAACAATAAACTCTTGAGGGTCATCCGTGTCTTGGGTCAACTTCTCCATGCCGCTGTACGTAAAAGCAGGAGGATCATTCACCGGAAAATCAGCATCAACGAAAGCACCATCAAAGCTCACTTCATTCGAATGCACACCATCCGCGACCAACAGTTCAAGACTACCCTCAAAACACTCAGCAGCCTCTTCATTGCTAAACGTCCAGTCGGCAACCCCAGTCACCCCATCCCAATCCAGATTTCCACAAGCACTCGGCGAAGACCAGACATAAGCCAAATCGCTTGAAGCTCCCGGCCACGTCACAGGTGGCACGGCTTCAATGTGGTAATCATAATTCTCATCATTCATTTGCGAGAAAGTTGCGCCTACAATCATTGGTCCCTGATGCCCGCCTCCAAAGAGGAAGTAGTCGTTAAGATTTTCAGTCCAGGCCACCAAGTCGTCAATGTCAGCATCAGCTTCATAACCTTCATCCAAATCTCCAGGGACGAGTCCAAGGTCAATAACACTGTCTTCTACAGTTGATTCAGGATCGATCCCAACCACGGTGTAACCCCAGGTGGAAGGAGTGGTTCCCTTTTCTCCCTTAAACCATTGGAACTGTGGATTTCCAACAACTCCAAAAGGAGGGAATCCAGGAGGAGCAGTTGGCAATGTCAACACGCCGGTAACAGGAGTCACGGCAACACCAGGAACAATCTCCCAGAGATCAAATTGCGCATCACCCTTTCCACCATAGTTTGCGATCGTACACGCAAACCACACGACATCAGAATCCTTTCGGAATCGTACCTTTGGAGGACACTGCATCACTGGAGCAGGCTTGCCCCAAACAAGTCCACGTCCTCCGGCTCCAGGACCACCCGGTCCGCCACCACTTCCCCCATTGCCATCATCCCAGTCGGGTAATTGAATGTAGTAATCTTCAACCTCTCCATATTCAAACTGTCCGCTTCCATCCCATCCATCCACACCAAAAGAAGCCTCATCAATCGGTTCACGACTCACAACAACTCGCATCCATGAGGTTGGCGTTAAAATCCATCCATTCGAATAAGCAAACGGATCAGAAGTAAACGTCTTCGTTGTTCCCGGAGTCACATTTACAGCCATATTTTTCACTACCCACTCTTTTTCACCACCGGCAGCTTCACCGCTCCATTCACCATCCATATTCAAATCCACAACCGCGTTCACATACCGTGGAACCTGTGGCGCGCCATTGGCAACCGACACATCAAACGTCAACGTTGCCGGAGGCGGAATACTCACAAGAGAAACATTCAATCCTTTCACTCCATCATCAAAAGCATCGTTATTCACAAGGTTCATCAATCCGTCACTATCGTTCACCAGATCGTCTGCGTCATCTTCAATACTCACATTCGCTCCAAGCCATTCCATGCTGGAATCCAGAGTATGAGCCCCATAATTCACAACATTATCGGTATTAAGAAGAGTAGGGAACGATGCCTGAACAGTGGCATAACTCCCGGCATAACCGGCTGGCCCACTTTCCGGAGCATCTCCAAAATCAGGCCCAGCCACATGAGCCGTTGGCGGTGGCAAAGTCGAAACATCAATTGCCAAAATCTGACTATCAAGAGTTGGATCGTATCCAGCCTCTTCTCCGAGCGCGTATACAGCTAATGATCGGAACAGAACTTCCGCAGTCATAGCACGGGTGAGACCTTCTGCAGGATTAAAGTTTCCAGATTTCTCAACGATCAAATTGGCATCTTTCGCAAACTGAACATACGGGGTATACCACTCACCAGTTGGAGTATCATCAAAAGGGGCACTACTCACAGTTGGCAGATCCCATCCCTGAATCTCTCCCAGCATTTTCAGGGCTTCAACCTTATTCACCTCTTGTGCCGGTCGAAAATTTCCATCTGGATAGCCCTGAACCCATCTCTGAGACTTGGCATAGCACACAAACCGCGCGAACCATTCAGTCCCAACATCGGGGAAACAGTTTTTATAATCATCTGCTGATGGATTAAGTCCATGCAGGAGCATATACACTTTCAATTGTTCAGCCCGGTTCAAAACACGATCCGGCTGATACGTCCCATCGGGATACCCCTCAAAAACACCACTATCCTTCATAAACTGGATAGATTGTACTTGTGGATGGGATGAGTCCACATCCGGAAAAGGGCCCGTAGTCTGCGCCTGAGCCGAAACAGCTACCATGGAAAGGAGTAAGCTGACGACCCCCGCGCGCTGAAGCATTTTCATCATGGCAGGTTGAAGTAAAAAGATAAAACAGTATAAAAACCGCTTTATTATAGCAACGCGCTACCTTAAAAAGTATTGCCAGATTACTGAAAAATATTCTGATTCGCCATATTTGAAATCGATTCAGGTCGAGCCCCTTTCGCAAACTCTGCCTTCAACAAAATACTGGCCAGAAGCGGCACCCCCAGTTCCTTGGCCAGACGTTCCCCGCCACCTTCACCAAAAACAACACCAGCCATATTTTCAATCACACCAATCACATCAATTTTCAAACGCTGCGCCATCTTTGCCGATCGCATCGCATCCATCACTGCCGTGTCTTGCGGAGTGGTAACCAGCAACATCTCTGCTCCTTCCAAAACCTGCAAAATTGAAAGTGGCACGTCACTGGTCCCTGGCGGCGCATCTACAATTAAAAAATCCAATTCACCCCAATCTGTATCATGCACCAACTGTTCAACCGCCCGTGAAAGCCGCGGCCCACGCCACAAAAGCGCCTCATGTTCACCGCCTAAAAGTGGCGCCATCGAAACCGCTTTCAATCCATCTTTCTCCAGAGGGATAATTTTTTTCTCAGCATTCGCAATAAGATCGCCATCCATCTCTAAAGTCTTCAACGCATTCGGACAATCAATATCCGCATCCAAAAGGCCAACCTTCAAACCATTATCCGCCAGTGCCCGGGCAATATTCACTGCCACAAATGTCTTCCCGACACCACCTTTCCCACTATGAACCACAACGGTGCGCTTCACTCCCGTGGGAAACCCCTTACGGAGCCCGCGTTGAAACCGTTGTTGAAATCTTTTTTGAGGAGTTCCTTGTCCGGTCATGTTTTCGTGCGTTACAATGCAGAGGAAACATATTAAAGAACCTATGAAAATCAGGCAAGAACATTCTGCCGGGGTCGTCCTTTTTAAAGAGACAAATGAACAACGAGAGTACCTAATCCTCCATTACCCCAGCGGCCATTTCGACCTGCCCAAAGGTCACATTGAG
>CALMAI010000016.1 GCA_937858825.1 uncultured Candidatus Peregrinibacteria bacterium | reverse complement strand
AAATCGGATTCGTTTTTCAGGCATTCAACCTGTTGCCCCGAACCTCCGCAATCGAAAACGTACGGCTCCCCATGATGTATGCGGGCCAAAAAGAGGACTACCAGATCAAACGAGCAACAGAACTCCTGGAAAAAGTAGGACTGGGCCATCGCCTGAATAATCTTTCGAACGAGCTGTCCGGTGGTGAGCAACAACGTGTCGCCGTGGCCCGTGCTTTGGCCAACAAACCATCGCTTATCCTTGCCGACGAACCAACAGGGAACCTGGACGGCGCCTCCACCAGCGAAATTATGGAACTGTTCGATCAGCTCCACAAAGAGGATCACACCATTCTCATCGTCACCCACGAAGACGATGTAGCCTCCCATGCCGACCGCATTATATGGATGAAAGATGGATTGGTCTCTAAGCGCAAAAAATGAATTTCCTCCTCACAATAAAAATTGCCATTCGTGGGCTTTTGTCCAATAAAATCCGGGCGCTCCTCACCACGCTGGGCGTTATCATTGGCGTGTCTGGAATCATTGTGATTGTGTCAGTTGGGAACGGCGCGGAATCGCTGATCGTGAACCAGATCACCTCGGTAGGAACCAATCTCATTGGAGTTCTCCCCGGCGGCAGCGAAGAAGGGGAACCACCGAGCGCCCTTTTTGGAAGCGTCATAACTACACTCAAAAGTGATGATGTTCTTGCCCTCAAAGATATTCCAGGGGTGGTGGCTGTCTCTGGATACAACAATACCGTGGAACCCATCGTCTACCAGAACCAGAGCGTCGAATCCACTATCAACGGCGTGTTTGCCAGCTATCCGGAGGTAGAAGACGCTCTCGTCGAAAAAGGCCGTTTCTTTACGGAAGCAGAAGATTCAAGTTTAACCAAAGTCGTTGTTCTGGGAAGTGCCATCGCTCAGGACCTGTTTGGGGATCAGGATCCAATCGGAAAACAGATCAAAATTCATAACCACAGCTTTCGGGTAATAGGAGTCTTTGAAGAACGTGGAGTTTCCGGATTTTCCAACGACGATTCCAACGTCTACATCCCTTCACAAACTATGCATAAGCTGGTGCTGGGAATCAATCACATCGCCATGGCCCGCATCAAAGTCGACACCGCGGAAAACGTGGCACCGGCACTGGAAGAGGTAAAAGCTATTCTTCGATCCAGACATGGAATCACCGACCCATCCAACGACGATTTTACTGCCAGAAGCCAGGCGCAGGGCCTATCGACCCTCTCCAATGTGACCGGCAGCATCAAACTCTTCCTGGCTGCCATTGCTGCCATTGCCCTCATTGTTGGAGGAATCGGAATTATGAACGTCATGTACATTGCCGTCACCGAACGCATCAACGAAATCGGTTTGCGCAAAGCTATCGGCGCCAAGCGAAAAGACATCCTGAGCCAGTTCCTGACCGAAGCAGTTGTTATCACAGCTATTGGTGGATTTGTCGGCATTGCCATTGGCGTGATGGTCTCCTTTGCTATCGCCACAGTCATCCAGTATTTGGGATACTCCTGGGACTTCATCGTCACCGCTGACTCCATTCTCTATGCCTCAGTCATCATTATGGGAATAGGCATAATATTCGGCTACGCTCCAGCCAAAAAAGCCGCCGAACTCACGGCAATAGCAGCTCTTCGCTACGAATAAATGAATCTTCAAAAAATAAAACTCATCTTCAGCATTGCCGTCCAGGGACTCAGAACCAACAAAGGACGGACAATCCTTACCACTATTGGGATCATGATTGGAATCGCCACCATTGTGATTGTCCTTACTGCCGGACGCGGATTGGAAAAATTCATCTTAAAAGAGATCGAGACATTTGGTGCCGATACGATTGAAGTGGAAGTAAAAATCCCCAGCGTTTCCGACACAGAAATGGCCGCAAGTATCATTGGCGGAGCTGAGGTCACCACCCTTACAATAGACGATTTTGAAGCCATGAAAGACCTGCCAAACGTGGCAAACTATTACGCTGCCCTTCTTGGCCAATACAAAAGTGTCTACAAAGAAAGAACAGACCGCAGCATGGTTTATGCCATTTCCCCTTCAGTCGTGAACATTGACAAAGAGCTAAAGCTGGAGGAAGGCCGCTTTTTTACCGAGCGGGAAAACAGCGGACAGGCACGAGTGGCGGTACTGGGTTCAGAGGTGAAAAAATCTCTTTTTGATGGAGAAAATCCAGTGGGTCAGACCATTAAAATGAACCAGATCAGTTTTAAAGTCATTGGCGTGGTGGAACCGCGAGGAGGATCTGCCTTTTTCAATTACGACGAAATGATTTACGTACCGCTCAACACCGGCCAAAAGCAGCTTTTGGGAGTCGATCATGTCATGTTTGGATTTTTGAGTATGGATGACACCACCCGCGCCGACGAAACCGTCGCAGATCTAAATTCACTTCTGCGTCGCCGCCACGGACTCCCACCGAACGATCCGGACAAAGACGATTTCCGCGTCACCAGCATGCAGGAAGCGCTGGAAATTGTGGGAACCGTTACCTTTGGAATGACTTTGCTGGTCCTGGCTATTGCCGGAATTTCACTTGTGGTAGGGGGCGTTGGGATCATGAATATTATGTACCTTTCCGTTGTGGAGCGGACCCGCGAAATTGGTTTGCGCAAAGCTATTGGCGCCGCAAACGGCACGATTCAGCTACAGTTCCTGGTGGAGGCCATTCTCATCACAGCTCTTGGAGGCATTATGGGAATTGTCCTTGGATCCGCCATAATTATAATCATCGACATTGTCAGCCAGCTCCAGGGATTCGACTTCGACATGACTATCACCATTGATGCTATTCTTATTGGCTTTGCATCGGCTATCACATTTGGAATTCTCTTTGGGCTCTATCCGGCCCGCAAAGCCAGCGAGCTCAGTCCCGTTGATGCTCTCCGTTATGAATAACAATAAATTCTCTGGCTGAATGGATCACAAGTGATAAAATATTGACAAAATAAAAAATATAATTATAGTCACCTCTTATATTATTTAAGAGGCCTACTATGGAAACCTTAGGATCACAGAACTGGGAAGATTTGATTTTTGGACTCGATCAGGATCCAGAAAAAAGAGATTTTCTTGTAGAAGTAATAGAAAAGAATCCAGAACTGGGAGAACTATTGGAAAACATTCCATACCAGAACATAGAGCAGGTCTTTGAAGCTGTACGACGTTGGAATAATCAACAAGGAGTTGATAGAAAAGGATTTTCAGACATCTTCACATTCAATTCAGAATTCCAAAGCACCGACAACAAAATTGCCCACTTCTGGATTAAAGTCTATCAAAACGGCCTCATCAACATCTCTATTTCAACTTACTAGGAGATTCCGTCTGGGACTCCCGAACATTGATGTAGTGGATATAAAATTCCGATTTATTACGAACACCAAGCTTTTGGAATGCCCTGGTTGCCGCGCCACGTATTGTTGTTATCGACCGGCCCAAAGATTTTGCAATCTCCTTATATGACCAACCCTTAAGGAGTAATTCACATACTTCTCTTTCTGCTTTGCTAAGACGAATAAAGTCGGATGGTGAAGGAGTAATATCTGGTGAAGTCGGCTCCTCGCGCGGAAGACGGTCACGCAAAGTCTGTGACATATCCCACAGCCGCAAAGCACTGGCCACCTCTTCAGGGGTTCGCCCTTCTACTATTTCAAGAAATTGCCTGATCTCAGCAGAAAGATTTTCCCTCAACCTCAACTCCTTCTGCGGTGATGCAGAAATAGCCACTCCTGCATCATCAGGATTCCGCTCATCAATCACCAGAGCTGGACCTTTCTGGTGAAGGTTAAGCATAAACTCTTGAAGTGTTTGAAGCACTTTCGAACGGGATAGTGTCCGAACCGTTTCCACCTCTGCAGAAGGATCCAGTAACGCGATCAATCTGCCATGAAAAGAAATTTTAAGATGCTGTCCATCACGCACAGAATTAAGCACTGTCGAAAAGCGCTTTCTTAGTTGTGTGCTGGTAATAACATCTCGTTGTACCAGTTGTTCCGTTGGGTTCGAGGAAAGCCGATCAACCAAGTTGATAATCTTAATGATAAGAGAGCCACCCTACCAAGCTCCAAACCATATGACAAGAGACAGTTAGGCATCCAAAGCGAGTATCGCCATCTCCATCGCGACTCTGCTTGAACCTGCTACTTTAGATGTTGGTGGGGGAGATGCCTCAGATTTTGAACCGCTCCTCAACCATGTCGGAGCGCTGTCATCACAATCTAACAATAGGTGGCTGGAGGCCCTGGGAAGGCCCAAAACGAAGCCGCGCAACGCCACCCACTATGACGACGGTGTGGTATACTAGCTCGGTATGGGTGAGTGGGCACCACATCATGAAGGCGACGACGCCGCTGAGCGTCTTCGCCGAGTCATCGAGACCGCGATTCAAGTCGAGATCGAAGGAGAGGATGTGCAAGCGAGATCCAAGGGGATGAAGCGTGAAGACGACCAGTGGATCGACTACTGATACGTCATTAGCTATCGCGAAATTGAACACGGTCACGGATTGCACAAGTCGCGCTCCCAGAGGGCGGACCCGTGACCGTACCCGTGTCCACGAAGAATTGGCTCAAGCAAGGTCACCAACGGGTTCAGAGACAGGCCCGGACTGCCGGCTATCGACCGGCGCCCACCCACGCACGGACAAGCCGCCGCGGGTGGGCGCCGCTCCGCGTCGCCGGGCCTGAACGGGCACCAACGTGTGGAACGGGCTTCAACGTCGAAAACGGGAGTACGGGAAAAACGGCGCTGGAGCCGTACCCATCGACTACCGAGCGCCGCGGTGGCGTTCTCCAGACGTCCAGTGGGTGCTGGGAGAAGAACGACCAGTGGATCACGGGGGTGCTTCGCACAACGGGTGCGCTTGTACGCCGGGAACGCCATCGGGGGTTTGCCCCCGAGCCACTCTCGAGTTCGGCTCGGCTCTCCGTGAAGGCGCACTCGAAAGCGTCGTCAAGCCCAGGGCGTGGTGTAGGCACCTGGAACACTCTCGTGCACACTTCCAAGTGTAGGGAATGGTGGTTGCCCAATCAAGCCGGTCTTCGTCGCGCCGAGTCAGCTCAGAAGTCGGGTCAGCTCCTCCTTCGTAAACTGGTCGGGATCAGAGCGGCCCTCCGTGTTCACGCGGCGCAGGTCGACGTAGCGGACGAAGGCATCGTAGACGAGCTTGCCGCAGAGATCCTTGCGGCCTCGGCGTCCGGCCTCATCAGCGTCGAAGAAGATGGTGACCCTCCGCGTGGGGTTGAGCTCGCGGTCAACCAACATCTTGCACTGCACGTCGCTCACGTCGGAGCCCATGGTGGAGACGACGTTCTTGAAACCATGCTCCGACAGCCAGACGGCATCGAAGCATCCTTCGGTGACGATGATGCCGTGCTGGGCGACAGCGGTGCGCGTCTCCTCGTCCTGTGCGACGCGGTCGACGTTGAACAACTCGAGGCGTTTTTGAAACCCGTTGGGAAACCGCCACTTGCCGCTCGGATCGTCCTCCTTCAGCGTCCGACCCATGTAGGCGACGATGTCGCCGTCGCGGTTGCGAATCGGCACGCCGATGCGACTGCGCAAGAGGCCACGTGGCACCCACCCGATGCCCCAGTACTTCGCCCGCTTCGGCGGGAGACCACGGGTGGCGAGGTAGGGATGGTCGTGCTTCAGCTTGAGCGTCTTGCCGAACACCTCGTTGGCCGCTGGCGGCTCGTCGCCAACGACGGCTTCGACCCTTGCTCGTGTCTCTCGCTGCGCGTTGGTCGTCGTGTGGCGGCGCGGAGTGGCTTGGTCCGGCTCAACCCCGGCGATCTCATACGCTCTTTCGAGCGCCTCGCGGAACGAGCATTGCTCGAAGGACTGGACAAGGCCGATGACGTTGCCCTTGACGACCTCACCCGCAATTGTTGGTCGTGGATGGTCGTTCCAGACATTCCGGCTCACGTTCACCGAAAACGACGGGACGCGTTCTTCGCGAAAGGGTGAGAGCCCGCGAAGAGTGTTCCCACTGCGCCGCATCGATGCCAGCACCCCATAGTGATCGAGCACGCGCTCGATGCTGAGGTTCGCCTTAATCTCGTTTGCATCCAGCCACTTCGTGGCCAGCTTGTCCACCATAGGAAATTGACATTAGTGCTCTAATTGTGCAATTCTTGTGCACAATCTGTCAATCCGTTCCTCCGTGAAGCAACGATACTCCGATGTCATCAGCCTTCTAAACGCCTGGGCTCCTCTGACTGTGAATGACGTCCTCCGCGCCAGTCTGACGTTTGCCGAACCCTACCTGAACGCGAAGGAGTGCCGGCGGGAGCTGAGGGCCATGTGGAACGCGGGGTACCTCGGTCGCCGCCCCATCCCCGACACGGGCCGCGGCCAGAAGCCGTACGCGTACCACCTTCGTCGGCGGGCGGCCGACCTCGTAGCGTCCGTGGCGGACATCCCGAAATCCAACAGTCTGTTCCATGGGATCGGGCGAAACCCGTGGCACTCACTGGCGATCGGCGAGGTGGGTGCTCTGCTCGAGGCGCATGCTGCAACGACGCCCTCGGTCACCATCCTCGAGCGCGTGCGCGACCGACAGTTCCGCGCCGATCTCTCGCCCCACAACCTGCCCCGGTTGATCCCCGACGGCACGGTCCTGGTGCACATCAAGGGTCGCTTGAAGGTCTTCTTCATCGAGCTCGTTCACGAAACAGCGACCATCAACCCCGGAGCCGAAGGAGCCCGCGCACGAAGCCTTGCCGGCAAGCTCGAAAAATTCAAGGCTTTTAATACGAGCCGCCGACTCCACCCAACGTGGTGGGCGTTCGAACGGGCGTATGGCTACGTTGGTGGGTTCCAAGTACTCGTCGTCACAACCAAACGCAATGCTCAGTACATTCAGTCGGCGGCGCCCAACACCAACACCATGTGCGTGTTCGCCGAACTCGACGCACTCCGGGCAACGGAGAACGTGTTCGTCAACGACGTGTGGTGGCTTCCGCCATCAGCACGCTGGCAGCGAACGACCCCGGTGCGCACCTCGCTCATCGCCCTCTGATGCCCGCAGTCAGCCACCAGGCGCGAGATCCGTCAAGGCCAAGGTGTGGCAGCCCTACGTACCTATTGGTACACTTGGGCAAAATGTAACCACACCATGATGCGTGACCTGGATCAGCAAACCGACGCCGGAGAGAACTGGCAACTTGCAGCCTCCTACAGCCGCGCAGAGGCGCTCCGTCATGGCGTGCTGGCGGACGTGAGCGACACAGCGCGCGAAGCTGGCTTCAGTTGCCCCGTCGCGGTGACCTCCGCGGTCTGGCTCGACGTCGTGGTGCCCACCGAACTGGACCGTGCTCACGGCCAAAGCGCCGAGGGGCGCTTGTGGGACATTCTCTGGGTACTTCGTCACCGCGCTTGTCGCACGTCGGCCTCCGAGGTGCTGTTCGACGTGCTGGTGATCCGCGGTGGTCAACAGGTGACCGTGCCGCTCAGGGCGGTCATCGAGCCCGGCGACACGGGAGAACCCGTGATCACCGTGATGCTCACTGCGGAAGACTGAAATCGGCTCATTGTGAGGGCTTCTTGAAGACAGAGCCGCACAATACGCAAACCACTCCGCCAGCATCCACCACTGATTGGGCTACATAGACGGAGCGTGGTCGCGGGCATGAACACTGAAGTCGTGTGTGACCCGACTTCGGCAATGCGCGACGGGATCGATGACCGATGAAGCGTTGCGGCCCCTTCAGACCAAGCGGAAGCTCGCGTTTGAGGCACTCGAGCACTTCACGGAACTCGCTTGGAATCGCCCGGTTCGTCGGCCAATAGGTCTTCGCCCACCCGTGTCGACTATTCCACCAATCACACGCAAGGCCGAACTCCAGGCACTGGTCGCGGAAACTGGTGCGATGATAGCGTCCGTCATCGCTCACGCCGGCGTGCTCGCCAGGCCACAGCAGGATATGCACGGCCTCATGGAGCAGTGTTGCAAGAACCTCTTCCGGTGCTCCGAACAACACGGGGGACACCGCGACTTCGTGACCTCGGCCGCGCCCGGGCCCTCGCCACCGAGAGCGAGCGAAGTGGCCAAGGTTCCCCTGGCGTTCGGCGGCCAGCACCATGTCGAGCTTGCGGAGATCAGGGTCTGGCTCCCGAAGCTTGCTCCACGCGGCCTCCAACGCTTGGATTGCCGCAGATCCCCTGGTTTCTGTAGCAAGTTTCGACATATTTATTTCTTGAGAATACCATAATTCTCGGTACTTGGGTCCGTCTACTTCACGGAGCTGTGGAAGTAGAGGAGACTTCTTCGCGCGGTCCGATTGGACGTGCGCCGACAACACCCCTTTAATTTCAGTAACTTGTCACGAAATTGCCGTCGGGGGCGTGAGCCGACGACGGACCGCGCGACGAAAGAAAAGTGGCCTCGAGATACGGCCGTCGACCCCAGGTAGACAACGTTTTGCGCGAAGGGCGCTGTACATTCCGCCGGATCTCTGCAGGTCGACGTTCTACCGAGGTCGAGCCTCGTGTGCATGGGGAGAGTGCCGAAGCCAGCCTCCGGGGCGCCCACGCCTGACTGCTCGACCCACCACGTCGCAACGTCCGGAGGGATAGACGTAGAGCCAGGGGACGTACCCTGGAGCCGCGAGGGGTTTCAACGTGCCGTTCGTGGCCTCGACGCGGAGACCGAGTGTCGGGAGTTCGACCCAT
>CALMAI010000015.1 GCA_937858825.1 uncultured Candidatus Peregrinibacteria bacterium | reverse complement strand
ACGTGTGGCGTAGAGATTTGTTCCATCTGTTGTGAGCGATCCTCCTGCTGTAATGAATGCAGGTGCCTGGGCAAGTGTTTTGTCCCATGTATTACCGGTAATGTCATACCGCCAGAAAACTTTGGTGTCGTTTCCCTGGAAGGCATAAATGTTGTTTCCAACCCGGGCGAGTGATCCACCGGCGCGGACGTATCCAGGCGCATCGGCAAGGCTGGACCAGGTATTGGTACCAACGGTGTATTTCCAAAAATCGCGGAGATTTGCGCCCCGGAAGGCGTAAAGATCTGTTCCGTCTGTTGTGAGGGCTCCTCCTGCTGCAACGGTGTCTGGTGCCGGAGAGAGTCCAGTGTTCCAGCTGTTTCCGGTAATGTCATAACTCCAGAAATTGGTTGTTCCGTTCCCGCCAAGAACATATATAGTGCTTCCAATAATGGTCATGGCAGCACCATCATCTATAGTTGATGGGGTGGCGGTGAGAGTGGTCCAGGTGTTGGTACCTGGGTCGAATCGTTGAAAAGTTGTGGTTGTCCCACCATTGAGAATATAGAGGTAGCCACTTGAGGGATCGGCAAGAATTTTTGCTCCGTCTCCCTGAGTTCCGGTTGCCGCAGCAATTTTACTATTATCGTCAAAGAGGGTTTCTGTCTTGGCATACCATCGATTCTCAGAAATTTTATAAATGTCGAAGTATCCCTCTGGCTGTTGAGAGTCGTATTGATAAAGAAGGATTGTGTCGCTATCTGCAGCAACAAGGTCTCGTTTTCCTTCTCCTGTTGGCATATTCGCCAGTTGGCTACAGGTCTCTGTTGATGTATCAAATCTCCAGAAAGTTACACCGTTGCTTGGGTGGAAATAGATGATTCCATCCAGGTCAACCATTTGGGAGTAACTGCTCTGTCCGGGACATCCAACAGATGCTGTTGTGACCCATGGAACTGGATCTGCAGCGTAGCTTGTGCTGAAAGAAAAGAGAGAAACAATTGAAATAAGCGCTAATGCGCTGATCCCAATTATGGGTTTCAATGCTTTGTGAAACAGGGTCTTACCACTATTGCCTGGGTTCATCGCGATGTTTTTTTTGTTTTTTATTCCTTATATTGTATACTAAATTGGCTTTTTACGCAACTCATCTCTTACTATGTCAAAGGATTTGATGGCAGTAACTTTTTCCCATTATATAAAAGATAAAGCTGTTTCTCCAGAATTGGCGTCGGTTTTTGATGATCTTCTTAAGGCCGGGAAAGAGATTTTTTCTGCTTTGCAAAGCGGTGTAGAAGGTTCTGGAGGGAAGATGAATGCAACGGGGGATCAACAGGTTGGAATGGATGTGGTCTCGAATGACATATTGGTGAAAATTTTAAGAGAAAATGGGGCGGTTGGCTATGTGGGTTCGGAGGAGTTGGAGGTGCCAATGGAAACAGGGAAAGATGGCTTGAGCGTGGTGTTTGATCCTCTTGATGGATCTTCTGTTGTGGATGTGAATTTGTCGACTGGTACGATTATTGGGATTTATGATGAGGGGGGATTTTTAGGAAAGACCGGTCGGGATCAGATTGCGAGTATGATTTTTGTTTATGGACCTCAATTAACTATGACTCTTACTTGTAGCGATACAGTGGATGCATTTGTTTTTCATCCGGGAAATGATGAGTTTGTGCTTCAGCATGAAAATATTCGACTCCATGAAAAAGGGAAAATCTGGGGATTTGGGAATACTGCTGCGGTAGAGTCGGGGTCTGCATATAGCAAATTTTTGGAAAAGATGATTCAGAGCGGTCATGCTGTCCGGTACTCTGGCGGGATGGTTGCAGACGTGAATCAGATTTTATTGAAAGGGGGAGGGATTTTTACATATCCTGGATCGGCGGAAAAACCCCAGGGAAAGCTACGTCTGGCCTATGAATGTGCGCCATTGGCGCTTCTTGTTGAGCGTGCCGGAGGTGAAGCCGTGTCAAACAATCAGAATATTCTGGATATTGAGCTTCAGGAGTACCATCAGAGGGCACCGTTTTTTGTAGGATCGAGGGAGGAGATAGAGATGGTGCGGTCCTGTTTTTGGGCTTCAAACTAAAGGATTCATTGTATTTTGGGGCTGGGTGTGATACAACAAATCCTCTTTTGTTGTACTGTTTATCGTAATTTTTATGTGGGAAAATCGTTATAGATTAGGAACATGAAAAAGCAAGAATACACACCAGAGCAGCTTGATGCGCTTGTAAAGGACGCTCAACAGGGGAAGACGGAGGCTTTTGAGAAGCTCTATAATGCTTTTGTGGATAAGATTTATCGATACATCTATTATCGAACCAATAAAGAGGATGCATTGGATCTTTGTGAAACAGTATTTTTAAAGGTCTGGGAGAATATTGGGTCATATAAAACGGGGAAGAAGTATTTTTCACCTTGGGTTTATAGAATCGCGCACAATATAGTGGTGGATCACTATCGTCTGACGAAAGAGACGGTGGAACTTTCGTATGAAATTCCAATGGAAGATAAGGAGCAGGATCCTATGAAATTGACTGAAAATAAACTAAACAATGATGTTTTAATGAAGGCTGTTTCCCAGCTGAAGGAAAAGTATCGAGAAGTGATTATTTTAAAGTACGTGAATGATCTGAGTAATCGTGAAATTGCCCGGATTATGAAACGTACGGAAGGAAATTTGAGAATTTTGAAGTTCCGGGCGTTGAAATCGTTGAAGCAGATTTTGAAAGATATGGGAGTAAACCCTTAAGAAAGCGTAACAAACTATTTTCCCGGCCGTTGTAAAACGTGCAAATTAATGACCTATGTTCAATTTTAAGAAAAATAAGGATATTCAAAAGATGGAAAGACTCCTTTCTGGACTGGAAAAACCGAGTTTAAAGGTTTCTGAACGGGAAGAGTTGAAGAATCGTCTTATTTCTCAAATTAAAGCTGGTGAAGCTGCAGAGCATGAATATGTTCCACATTCAACGCGTGAATTTATTGAAAAATTGAAGAATGCTACCAAAGGTGTTCATGTTTCTGACTGGAACGCTTTTATGATGAAAGAGAGGATTATGGATTATGTGGAATCTTCTGTTGAATGGCGTGAAAGTCAGATTATTCAGAAGACCGGAAATTTTTTGAGGACTAGTGTGGCAGTTTTTTTACTTTTTATTTTTGCTTTTACAGCTGTGGTGGTTGTGCCTTTCCGTGTGACACGGGTGTTGGCTAAGACGACCTATCTGGATCAGATTTCAGGTGAGGTGAAAGTTGTGCGAAAGTCTGTTGTTATCAAGGCAAAGCCATTGATGCAGCTGGAAGAGGGGGATTTGGTGTTAACAGAGGAAGGAGGTATTGCGACCATTCACTTTTTTGATGATAGTGTGACGCGATTGGCGGAAAAGACCAGTGTGCAGGTGAAGAAACTGAGAAAAGAGCCGGATCGTCCTTCTAAAACAGAAGTGGCGGTTGAGGTGGATGAAGGGCGTGTGTGGGTTCGGGCATGGAATCTTGCTCAGGATTCTAAATTCTCTGTTGATACGACAACAGTGAATGCGGAGGTTGCGAAAAAGGGTGCGTTCGATCTGAAGGCAAATGAAGATAAAACAGAATTGGCAGTGTATGACAATGTGGTTGAGATTGAAACAAAAACGGTGACAACCAAGAAGCCTGCGAAGGTTGTTATTGCCGGATACAAAGCAGCCGTGGTGGCTTCTGCTCCAGATGCTGATGTTGTGGTTGAAAAGATTCAGGACTCGGAAGATGACAAAGTTTGGGTGGCGGAGAACTTAACGCATGATGCTGAGTATCAGACCCAGCTTATTGCCGGAAAAGAGGAGGCTGTGAAGAATCAAAAAGATGAACTGTTGATTGCGGATAATGTTGAAGGAGAGGAGTTGGATGAAGATGTTGTTGCTGCAAAGGGGAAGGTTCAGGAAGCTTATAAGGCTTTGATGGAAGCAGAGGAGCAGTTGGTAAATGGAGATGCGGAGAAAGGTGGAGAGCAGTTAGAAGATTTTAAAGCCCGAATTCAGGATATTCTTGATTCATTGCCAGGTTTGGAAGAGAAGGATCCATTGTATGCACAAGTTGTGCGTGATGCTTTACAGGATAAGATTGACGTACAATTGAAAGACTTAGCAACTTTTGGACCTGGAGATGCTTTGTACAAAGCAAAAGAAGTACTTCAAGAGACATCATTGGCTTTGGCTCCAACTGATATTGATAAAGTTGGTGTTCAACTGGCACAGGCAGAGGACGCACTTTTGGAGATGCAGGATCTTTTGAAGGCTGGAGATACGGAGCAGGCAGCTGAGCTTTTGAATCGATACCATGAACGGACAAATGGGTTCTCTCTTAATGTTGCTGATCAGAATGAAGAAGAGCTTCGGGAATTGTTCGTGTCTCTTATTGGAAAACAGGCCACACATATGAAGGTGATGACTTCCATTGAGCAATCATTGGAACTTCAGAATGATGAGAGTGGATTTAGAGATGAGGTGAAGCAGGTTCGGGATGATACACTTCGGAAGTTCCTGATCGCGTTGGAGCAGAATCCGGACTATGTGTCTGATGATGTGCTTTTGGAAGTGAAAGATCTGTATGATTCTTATGTTGTTGGGGAGGATGCTTCAATTGAGGATTTGATTGATCCGGCGGTTGGAAAGTTGCTCGCGAAAGAGTATCAGGTTTCGTTTATTGCGCCTAGCCTTGGAAATGAGGCTGGATTTGATGCGATTGTTATGATCCCTCAAGAAGCGACCGCGAATGTTGAAGAAGAGGAGGAAGAAGGTGGTTCGTGGATTGGGAATTAAGCGCCGGCAGCACCAAGAAGTCCAAGAATCAGTCCAAGGCTTGCGGTGAATGCCCCAATGATCCAGAAACGCATAACGATGTTCGGCTCAGACCATCCTTTCTTTTCGAAGTGGTGATGGATTGGAGCGATGAGGAACACTTTTTTGCCGAACAGTTTTTTGGATGTGATCTGAATGATGACAGAAAGGGTTTCGATAACAAAAACAAAGCCAATGAGGGGAAGAACAGCAACTGAGTCGGTCATCATGGCAATGACCCCGAGCGTGGCACCCAGTGATATGGC
>CALMAI010000014.1 GCA_937858825.1 uncultured Candidatus Peregrinibacteria bacterium | reverse complement strand
CTTGCTGTCGCAGAGTTCGAGGCCGCAGCCGACCAGGCCCCAACCAACCCGAGTCCACTCATTGCCATTGGAAAGATCCATCTGGATTCAGGCGACACCATTAAGGCAAAACTCAGCTTTGAAGAAGCCCTCAAGCTCAACCCTTCAAATCTTGAAGCGACCATTTACCTTGGAAAAACTCTCATTCAGGATCGTGAAATTACCGAAGCAAAAATCCTCTTTGATGGAATCTCTGTCCACAACCAGCTTTCAAAATTCTACCAGGCTATGACTCATGCTTATGTTGGCGATCATGAAGGCGCTAAAACTGCTTTCCGCGAAGCCATCAACATTGGTGGTGATCAAAACATCACCGCCGGAGCTCAGAACTTCCTGGCAGCTTACGACGAATTTGACGCTAACCAGGGAGGTCCAGCCGTTCATCTCTACACACTTTTGGCCCGCAGCTATGATCAGGTTGGGGAGTACGAAATGGCTATTCCTCTTCTTTTTGAAGTGATTCGGGAAAAGAAGGATTACCGCGATGCCTGGATTATTTTGGGGCATAGTTATCTGAGCACACAAAAATATCAGGATGCTGTTGAAGCACTGGAAGAAGCGCGAAAACTCGATCCTCAAAAACCAGAGACACTCTTCTTTTTGGGATTGGGATACTTTGGCCTGGAAGATTATGAGCAAGCCGCAGCCTTCCTGGAATTGGCAAAGAGTAACGGATTCCAGCCACAAGTTCAGGTCGACCAAAAACTCGCAGAGATCTATCTCATCCTTGAAGACTACGAAGCCGCGACCGACAAATATGAAGAGGTTTTGAGCCTTAACAGCCAGGAAATCAACTACTTCATTAAACCAATGTGGGTTTACATTGAAAAACTGAACCAACCGGAAAAAGCTGTCACCCTCGCCAATCTCGCCCTCCAAACCCACCCGGACCAAGCCATGAGCTACAACCTTTTAGGATGGGCAAAAATAGCAACCGGAGACCTGGTGGAGGCAAAACAGGACCTGGAAAAAGCTGCTTCCCTTGATCCAGAACTGGATGCCGTCTACCTCAACTTTGGAACACTCTACCAACGCCGCGGAGACAACCAGACCGCCCTCGCCTTCTACAAAAAAGCCTACGAACTCGGAGGCGGCAACTCTATCTCCACAGCCGCAGCGGACATGTACAACAAACTCATTGGCAATTCCGACCAATTCGACTATTCTAGTCTTAAAGTTGACCTCTTATCCCAGTAAACCTTTTTAAGCATGGCGACCCTTCTCCTTTCAATCCTCATCTTCTTCTTGGGAGCGAGTGTTGGAAGCTTTTTAAGCGTGGTAGTCTATCGGATTGAGAAAAAAAAATCCGGCATCATCTTTGGACACTCCTTCTGCCCTTCATGCAAAAAGAGACTTCGCTCACGGGATCTAGTCCCAATCGTCAGCTACCTCATGCTTAGAGGAAAATGCGGCCAGTGCGGAACCAAAATCTCACCATTGTACCTGTTTATAGAAATCGTTACCGGGTTAATGTTTCTTTCTCTCTATTTCCGGTACCCATTTTTGGAAAGCGCCAGCCTTGAAAGTGCAACCCTTTCCACTCCCCTTCTCATCTCATTCACATTCTTCGCGATCTACACCAGTTTCTTCGCAGCGATCTTTTTCTATGACCTGAAAACTAAAAAAATTCCGGACGTTTTCCTCTTCCCACTCATTCTTTTTACAGCCGTGGGAACCCTCACCCTCGGAACCCCATCCTTTGTGAGCGTGCTCTTGGCACTTGCCATCGCAGCCGTCTTTTTTGGAGGACAGATTGTTGTGTCCAAAGGAAAATGGCTCGGCGAAGGTGATTTCTATCTTGCTCTCGCACTTGCCATTATTTTTGGATGGGAGCTCTTTGTCACCAACATTGTCATCAGTTACTTCCTCGGTGCCATTATAGGAATTGCCCTTTTGGCTACAAAGAAAGCAACAAAAAAAACCGCTATCCCGTTTGGTCCATTTCTCGTACTGGGGGCCATCATCACCATCTTCTTCGGACAGGATCTGATGAACCTCTACCTCTCAAACCTGACGATCTAAGGCATGAACAACGAAAAAGTCTATCTCATGATTATTGATGGTTTTGGCGAAGGAAAAAAATATGAAGGCAATGCCATTGATAAAGCCAACACTCCAAACATTGATCGATTCAAAAAAGATTACCCTTCAACAACATTGAAAGCTGCAGGCAATGAAGTTGGCTTACCTGAAGGAACTATTGGCAACTCCGAGGTCGGACACTACACCATTGGTGCCGGACGGATTGTTTACCAGTCGCTTGAAATGATTAATCGAAGCATTAAGGATGGATCCTTTTATAATAAAGTTCCCCTTCTTGATTCGATCAAAAAAATTGAACAAAATGGATCACTTCACCTTTTGGGACTTATCTCTGATGAAGGTGTTCATGCGCATACAAATCACCTCTTTGCACTTTTAGAACTCGCAAAAAAACACAAAGTGAGTAACATCTTTATTCATGCGATAACAGATGGTCGGGACGTTGCTGAACGATCAGCAAAAAAATACATCGCTATGATCCAGGACAAAATTACTGAACTTGGACTGGAAGATCATGCCAGCATAGCCACCATTGTCGGACGCTACTATGCCATGGATCGCGATCAAAACTGGGATCGCACAGAACAGGCCTACAACCTCTACACTCTTGGAGCCGGAACAGCAGAGACAGATCCCCTTACAGCCATCGACAATGCCTACGCAACAGGAGCAGAAACCGACTACTACATAAAACCCATCATCCTCAACAAAGATGGGCTCTTTCACGACGAAGACAGTGTCATTTTCTTCAATTTCCGGACAGATCGCCCAAGGCAGCTTACCCAGGCATTAACTGGTGAAACAAAAATTGGATTCCAGCCACAAAAAGAGGTTCATCCATACATGGTCTGTTTTGGAGACTATTCAGAAACAGCTCCCATTGTCTTCCCACTGGATGAGATCAAAAACAACCTGTCCGAAACACTGGAAAACGCAGGAGCAAAACAACTCCATATCGCCGAAACCGAAAAATACGCGCACGTTACCTATTTCTTTAACAGCCAGGTCGAAGATCCCCTCCCTCATGAAGATCGTATTATGATCCCCTCTCCAAAAGCAGAATCGTTTGACCAGGTCCCCGCCATGAGCGCCAGAGAAATTACTGACCGAGCTATTGAGGAAATAGAAAAAAAATCGAACAATTTTATTATTCAAAATTTTGCCAACCCTGACCTTGTCGGACACAGCGGCAAACTGGAAGCAACCATTGAAGCCTGCGAAGTAATCGATGAATGTGTTGAGCGTATCGCAGAGGCTTGCCTCAAAAATGGCTACCATCTGATCATAACCGCCGACCATGGCAACGCCGAATACATGATCTACGAAGAAAATGGCGAACCATGTCCATCCCATACTGAAAATCCTGTCCCCTTCATTCTGGTTTCAAATACCTATAAAAATGCTACACTCAAAGCAGATCAGGGACTGAAAGATATTGCGCCAACCGTGCTCAATATTATGGACATTGATCAACCACAGGAAATGACCGGAACATCGCTCATAACTTAAAAGATATGAAAATAGTCATCGTTAGCGGATTCTTTAACCCCCTTCATGGCGGACATCTGGATATGATCGAAGCTGCTGCCAAAATGGGAGATAAATTAATCGTGATCGTGAATAACGATGTGCAGCAGGTTATGAAAAAGGACAAAGTTATCCTTTCCGAAGAAAACCGCATACGGCTCATACGGGCCCTCCGCGATGTTGATGAAGCCATCATATCAATCGACCAGGACCCAACCGTCATTCAGTCACTCAAACTCATCGCAAAGAAATATCCAAACGATGAACTCGTCTTTGCCAATGGTGGAGATCGGGACTCAGAAAAGGCTATTCCGGAAACCGAAGTCTGCAAAGAGTACAAAATCCAAATGGTCTTTGGAGTCGGAGGTACAGAAAAGGCCGATTCATCCACAAGGATTAATCAGGCCCTCGGGCACAAAAAATAGGCAAAAAACAGCCTCTGGTTGCATTGACAGTCGGTCGTCGCTGATCTATGGTGACGGACAGAAATTTACATACTTTTTTCATGCCTGAGCAGGTACCAATTCAATATAAAGAAAAGCCTTGGGGCCGGGAAATCTGGTTCGCAAACACCGCAGGCTACGCAGGCAAAATCCTTGAAATCAAAAAAGGGAAAAGACTTTCACTTCAGTACCACGAAAAAAAGACCGAAACTATGTACATTTTGAGCGGAAAAATCAAAATGACTCTTGGCGAAAGTGAAGAGTCTCTTGAAGAGATCATTATGAATCCCGGCGACAAACTTGATATTTTCCCGCATATTATTCATCGACCGGAAGCCCTGGAAGATTCACAGATTTTCGAAGTTTCCACCGATGAACTTGAAGATATTGTCCGTCTGGCCGACGACTATGGTCGTCCTGACCGCGGCAATGATCATGACCTCGACAAAAAACTGAGCCAAGAAGCTCAACAAGCTGCCAAGCAGCAATAAAACATTAATTTTTAAAACGCTTACAACATTCAGCTATGAAGAATCGAACATTTCTCTACACCGGACTTATTATTCTGGGAGGTCTTTTCCTGGCTTTCTTTGATCTGCCTTCTGACAAGCAGCTCGAAATAGCGCCATTTACACCAGAAGTCATCCTAAACAGTGAAATCAATTTAGGACTGGATCTTCAGGGAGGATCACAACTTGATTATAAGGTAGACCTGAGAAAAGTACCGGAAGCGGACCAAAAAATGGTTATCACCGGGATTCTGGATGTTATGAACCGCCGCGTCAACAGCCTGGGTGTTGCCGAACCAAACATCTACACCTCTGACATTGGTGATGAAAAACATATCATCGTGGAACTTGCTGGTGTGAAAGACCTGGAAGAAGCGAAAGCTGTTGTTGGAAAAACCATTCAACTCGAATTTAAAGAAGAGGCAGAAGAAACTCCCGACAACGCCGAACTGGAGGCAGAAGTAAAAGGACAGGCTCAACAGCTCCTGGATAAAGTTCTTGCCGGAGGAGATTTGCGTGTTTTGGGACAAGAAGAGACTCAGGCAAATCCAAGCACGGTTTTCTATGCTGAAGAAACTGAATGGAAATATAAAGATGAAGTTCGTGGAACTTTTGCAGAAAAACTTTTCGAGCTGGAACCAGGACAAACTGCTGACACACTCCTTGATAACTCAGGAGAGCTGACCGTAGATGCCGAAGGACAAATCGTTGATAGTCCGGCTGGATTCTATATTGTTCAGACAACTGAAAAACGTGAAGAAGAACGAACAATCGACACCCCGAGACAAGTAAAAGTAAGCCATATCCTCATCGCTCATAAAGATGCTCAACAACCTGGTGACAACATCACCCGAACTGAAGAAGAAGCCAAAGCCCGCGCAGAAGAGGTTATTCAAAAACTTCAGGAAGGAGCATCTTTCGAAGATCTGGCCAAAGAGTACTCTGACGATGAAAGTAATGCACAAACCGGTGGGGTTCTGGATGCTCCAGTCGTCAAAGATTCCGGTACGTATGTAAAAGAGTTCGAAGACGCGGCTATCGCCTTTGAAAAAACCGGAGACATCACAACCCAGCCAGTGGAAAGTCCATTTGGATATCACATTATCAAAGCCAATGAAATCACCGAGGCCACCTCGACAACTGAGTCTGAACCTCAAGTGAAGTACATTGCCGTTTACTTCTCAGCAGCACCAGATCCATGGCAGGAAACAGAACTGGATGGATCTCATTTTGTTCGTGCTGACGTAGAATTCGCACAAAACACCCTTCAACCATATGTTTCTATCATCTTTGATGATGAAGGTGCGCGTATCTTTGAAGAGCTGACCCGAAAAAACATCAACAAGCAGATTGCTATCTTTGTTGGAGGAGTTGCAGTTTCAGCCCCAAATGTTAATCAGGTTATTTCTGGAGGACGGGCCCAAATCACCGGACAGTTCTCCGTTGATGAAGCCGAACAACTTGCCCGTGACCTTAATACCGGTGCTATCCCCGCCCCAGTAACTCCAGCAGGACAATATTCAATTGGAGCGACCCTTGGACAAGATGCACTTCAAAGCAGCCTCTATGCAGGAGCTATTGGTTTGATGATTCTGGCCGCATTTATGATTCTTCTTTATCGCCTGCCCGGAATCATTGCTGTCACTGCATTGGCGGTTTATACAGCATTCCTCCTCTTCCTTATTAAGATCGCTATGCCGATCAGCTGGGCTCTTGCTATCTCTGTGGCAATCTTCGTTTATCTGGTCATGAACATATTAAAGAGTCGTGAATCCGGACCAGAAAAATCAATCGCAGCCATTCTGGCATGTTTCCTCCTCTTCTTCATTGCCTTTATTCTGAGCACTCCAGTAGTAATGACGCTCGCCGGTATCGCCGGTATTATCCTTTCTATTGGTATGGCAGTGGATGCCAACATTCTTATCTTTGAACGTATTAAAGAAGAACTGAGAGATGGAAGGCAGCTCTCTGCCGCGATTGAAGTTGGATTTGACCGCGCGTGGGATAGTATTCGTGATTCGAACTTCTCATCACTCATTACCTGTGGAATCCTTTTCTACTTTGGAACATCCATTATTCAAGGATTTGCCTTCAACCTGGCAGCCGGAATTTTGGTCTCCATGTTTACAGCTATCACTATTAGTAAAACGCTTCTTCAATTCGTAGCCAATACACGATTTGGACAAAGTCTCTGGCTCTTTGGCGGAGCAAACAAGAAAGAAAAGAAACTCCTTCAAATTGTCAGCAACCGGAAAAAGGTCTACTGGCTCTCTGGGATCATGCTTGCCGCAGTCCTTATTGGATGGCCTGTCTTTGGTTTGAGACTTGGACTGGACTTCACCGGTGGATCACTCATTGAAATTTCAACAGAAAACAAAGAGCTCACCATTGATCAGGTAAAAGAAGGACTTATTACCAGCAGTCAAAATCTTGCTGTCGCGGATCCCACCGAAGAAAACACTGAAGAATCAACTGAAGATGTTGCCGAAACTTCATCACCAGCTGTACCATCAATTCAGAATACCGAAGAAAAAGTTGATTTCGAAAAATCACTCGTTGTGAAGAGCGATGATGGATTTATCATCAAGACTCCACACATGAGCTCCGCCTACCACGACGCGCTCATTGCCAAATTAACAGAGCACATTGGATCATTCGAAGAAAACCGCTTTGCAACTGTTGGTCCAACAGTCGGACAAAGCCTTCAGCAAAAAGCTATCGTAGCTGTCCTGGCTGCCGTAGTGATGATTATTTTGTACGTAGCCTTTGCCTTCCGTAAAGTTCCACGATCAATCGGAAAATGGCGATTTGGACTCTGTGCCATTGCCGCGCTCGTTCACGATCTTGGTATCATGATTGGTGTCTACATCTATCTTGGTATGACTATGGGAGTAGAGGTGGACGCGCTCTTCATCACCGCCATGCTCACCGTGCTTGGCTTCTCCGTTCACGATACCATTGTTGTATTCGACCGCCTTCGTGAAAACCTGAAGCACCAGAAACGTGATGAAACGTTTGCAGAAGTCGCTAATCGCGCGCTTAACGAAACCCTGGCCCGATCCCTCAACACTTCAATTTCAACCTTGATTGTACTTCTGGCCCTTGCCCTTCTTGGAGCCCCAACCATCAAATTCTTTGTGATTGCTCTCCTCGTGGGAATCGTATCAGGAACCTACTCTTCTATTTTCGTGGCGACACCACTCCTGGTTGACTGGCAGGAGCGCCACCATAAAAAAAGAAGTTAGATTGAGGATTGATATAGAGAACAAAAAATGGTAAAAAGGATTGCCGAAAGGCGATCCTTTTTACAGCCCATGCGCCAGTAGCTCAGCTGGATAGAGCACCGGTCTTCGGAACCGGGTGTCGGGGGTTCGAATCCCTCCTGGCGCACCATCTCTAAAACATCGCTATGTCTGGAGAATACATTCAAGCCGAAACCCTTGAAGACTACTGGAATCAACTCCGGGAAATTTATGAAAGCCGCAGCTCTGAATGGAAAGATCTCACCAAAGAAGAGTACGAAGCTATTGAGCGCAGCGAACGTGAAGACAGCGACAACCACCTGAACGAAGATCGCCTCAACGACGACAATGACACCAACGTTGTCGATTATTGCTTTTACAAATACTTACCAGATCGTGTGGCAGCGTATAAAATCACAGTTCAGCACAAAGACGGTTCCAAAAAAGACCACTATTTTCAAATCACACTCAAGGAAAACCTTGAATAAGTGGCAACAAATAAACAATTTCCAATTGTGAAAAAATAATTACATCCTTCGTCAAGGAATTTTATTAGCAACCTCAGAAGTTATTTGTCACTATATCGTCACCCTTTTGGGATGACATTTGAAAATCCGGCATAAATTGTCCAAATTTTTGCCAGGGAACCGCGACTCAAATAAGGAAAACCCTACTTGGGTTTGAGATAATGCGACACAGCAAAAGCAAATTTGCCCTTCTGATACTCCTCGCAACCACCATGAGCTTCATTGCTTGTGCTGACATGGAGGAGAATCAAATCAACGAATCATCCATTGGAGAAGCTGTCCAGCAACTCCTACCTGGTGATATCGAGGCATTTGAATGTGAAGCCCCTACAGGGCCGAAGTCCGAATCCTCCGAGGGGCTTCGCAACGTCCCATTGATGACCGCATCTGTAACCGTTCCACTTCCATACGGAACATACATCGACATCCGTGACCAAAACGGTCATCCCAAGGACGTCGATAGCTACCTCAACCACGGACTCTATGTCCAACGGTTGAACGACCGGTCCTACGTCATGTTCTACAATGACTTCGGATCATATGTCTACGCAGGGGATCATGGACTCCTCATGATGGACTGCGGCGGATCCAACGCCGGACAGATTCCCATCGTCATGGGTCCCAACGGACCCGAGTTCCAACAAGGCGGCCAAGAGCTTGCCAACATAGAGAACGGCCTGCGCATGATCGCTCAGAGCCGAGGACGTGACTACGACACCAACTTGCCACTCAAGGCGCTGGTGCTCAGTCATCCACACACCGACCACGTCGGCCACTCGATGGGTCTAAAGTTCCGCTATCCCGGCCTTCGGATCATCACGAGCAAGCAGCTAGCTGACAACGTCCGCCAGTACCGCTTGGCTATTGCGCTTGGTGACGACGCGTGCTACGACTTCACCACCGCCAGCCCCAAAACAAACTGCACCTATCACCCTTACCTCCCTCGCCTGCCGAGGAACCGGGAGATCATCACCTCCCGCATGAACGGGAAGTTCAAGTTCGAAGGCAAGACCTTCCGACTCCTGACTCCCACTCAGCATGGCCACTCTGCGGCCGATTCGCTGCTCTTCTCCCCCGACGGAGTGCACATGAGCGTCGATACTCTTGGAACGGAAGGGCGCCTGTCATTCGTGCGCAACTCCGTCGCCGGCTTTCCCGCCGGCGTGGTCATGAACAACCGGGTTCTCCTTGGAGAGGCCGGCTTTGAGTGTGACGTGACCGACCCCGTGACCGGCCTCGATTGCGAGCTTGCCGGTCCCACCCAACAGCCATCGTGGTATGTCGCCACCAGCGGACATTTCAACGTGTCCTACGTCAAAGACGTCATCGAAACGTTGCGCTACTACCGCGCAATGAACGATGCATGGCACCCCGCCATGTTCGGAGCACTGCAGAACGGCGTCCCCAAGACGCCCCAACAGTTCGCTCCTCAGGGCGTGGACACTGTTGCTATGGATCGGGTGCTGGAAGGAATCTTCCACTCTCAAGCGGAAGACATGGCCAAACTCCTGGCCCCCACCTACCACACTCACCTCCACTGGGCGAGCGCCTACGGTGACATGGACAATTGGGACGAGATGCATTTCCTGTACTTCAACGGTCTCGGGAATGCCCTCGCTCCTCCGGATTTCAACAACCCTCAGGCCCCGCCTGGCGGCACGGTCGACTTTTCACCGATTCCGCCGGGTGCCGTGCCAGAGTGGGGTGACGTGATGTAGTTTTCTACATTCGCTAGACCTACTCGGCCAATACGCAAAACCTCCCCGTTTTTTTCTCGCGGGGAGGTTTTTCACTTTATGAAATGGCCTCTTCAAACACCCACATCTTCTCATTGGAACGCAGAGATCGATGCTCACGAAGGCTGTTCATCAAAACATCAAAAAGGAAAATCCCCTGCTCCACATCCCGCTCACCATAAAAACTGTCACAAACAGCATTCATAAATCCACCCAAAAGCTCTTCCCACACTCTTTGATACCGCTTGCCAGCAAGACCAAGCTCTTTTCTCAAACTATTAGCATTACCATCCCGCACAGACATCACATACACATGCATATTCTTTTTCACATGGTCATAAAGTGCCCCTTTTCCAATAGCAACAAGATCAAAAATCTCTTCAAAAACAGCATCATATTTCGCATCTTCAATATCAAAAGCAGATCGGATGGCAAGCGGCCCACGATCCACCATAAAATCATAGAAAAAATCCATATACTTTCGCACACAATGTTTAATGACCCCCTTATGAAGAACCATATAATCAAAAACCTCTTGCCACCGTTCTCCATCTTCAATCTCAAGAGCTTTGCGAAGCTCATCCGGCCCCAATTGTACAAAACCCTCCACTACAACAGCCTCACGGTTTTGTACCGCTTTTTTAAGGATTTCCAATGCCCGCTTGAGGTTTTCATTCTGCATATTTGGATGTGATAGAATTGACAAAGCATAAATTTATACCATAATTAAATAGATTCGTCAAGGGTTAAGGCTCACACATTTTTAAAATGTCCGTACAATAAGATTATGAACCACAAAATTGTCGAAATAGAGCTACAGGAAGGCGAAATCATTGAAATAACTCCAGACATGATTGTCGGAGATGTTATTGAAGTCTACCCCGAAGTTGCCGAAGTTTTTCGCGAAATGAACGTTAACTGCTTTTCCTGTCAGGCAGCCACCAGAGACAGCATTGCTGAAGCAGCAGTGCTTCATCGGATTGATCCACAAAAACTCTGCAAAAAAATCAATACCACCATCAAAAAATCCCGAAAAAAATGACACAACATCAGTATGCAGAAATTCTTCTCCCAAAGAAGATCGGCCCAACAGACAAAACTCTCACCTATACAATTCCTGAATCCTTAAAAGATCTTCAAGTTGGCCAGCTGGTAGAAATCCCCCTTAGAAACCGCACCGAAAAAGGAATCATCACCAACATCCACACTAAAAAACCGCCATACCCCACCAAAGAGATTCAACGGATCATTCCCAACGCCCCCCACCTGGCCCAGTGGCAGATACAACTCATGCACTGGATCGCCGATTACTATTTTGCTCCACTTTTTAAATCCTTACGGCTCTTTTTGCCAGCCACAGTTATAAGGAAAAAGAAACTTAAAGCGCTCACTCCCAATGAAAATGATCTCATGGAACCGGAGCTCAAGTTCAAACACACCCTCAGCCAGGAACAACAGGAAGCCATCAAAACCATCAAGTCCTCCAATAAAAAAATCTGTCTGGTTCACGGTATAACCGGTTCGGGAAAAACCGAAATTTATCTTCATATTGTGGAGGAAGCAGTCAAAAACGGAAAACAGGTTTTGATCCTGATTCCGGAAATTTCACTGACCCCACAAATGTGCCAACGCTTTCAGGCTCACTTCAATGAGAAAACAGTCGCCATTCACAGCCAGCTCACTCCAAAACAAAAAGAAGAGGCATGGCAAAATATTTACCAGGGTGAAGCAAAAATTATTATTGGATCCAGATCGGCTATCTTTGCTCCATTTCAAAACTTAAGCTCAATCATCATCGACGAAGAACACGACAACTGCTACAAACAAGACCAGTCACCACGCTACGATGCCAAAGAGGTCGCAAAAAAAATGGCCGATCTTCTCAATATAAAAGTGGTGATGGGAAGCGCCACCCCCACGCTGGAAACCTACCACGAGGCAAAAAGCGGAAAAATCGAACTGATTGAACTTTCCCAGCGTCCCACCAAAGACAATCTCAGTCTGCCAAAAGCTAAAATTATCGATCTTCGTGCTGAAATCCATAAAAGAAATTTCTCCGTTTTCAGCGAAGATCTTCAGCAGCTGATCGACCAAAAACTATCTGCAAAAGAGCAGATCATTCTCTTCTTAAATCGTCGGGGCGCCGCGTCAGCTGTTATTTGTAGAACCTGTGGCTATGTTGTGAACTGTCCCAACTGCGACATACCCATGACGTATCACCGCAAAATGACGCTCGAAGGTGGCATCTATAATGCCGAACGATTAGTGTGCCACCATTGCGGACATATGGATTATCCCCCAAAAGCATGCCCCAAGTGCCAGAGCGCCTATATCCGCTATATTGGACTGGGAACCCAGCGTGTCGAAGAAGAGATCAACAAGCTCTTCCCTCAAGCAAAAACCTTACGTGCCGACCGCGATACCACACAAAAACGCGACCAGTTTAAACAGATGTATGAATCATTCAAAAAAGGTGACGCCGACATTCTTATTGGAACCCAAATGGTTGCTATTGGACTTCACTTTCCCAACGTTAATCTTGTAGGAATCATTCTTGCCGATGTAGGACTGACTATCCCCGATCTCCGCAGCAGCGAAAAAACATTTCAGCTCATTACCCAGGTTGCCGGACGCGCCGGGCGCGAAAACGAGGGTCAAGCCATTATCCAGACCTATCTTCCAAACCACTACGCCATTCAGGCAGCGGCCAGTCACGACTATCACGGATTCTATGAAAAAGAGATTGCTCTCCGCAAAGAACTGCAACAGCCTCCCTTTAACAAACTCGCCAAAATTACATTCAAACACGCGGACAACAAAAAAGCCCTCAACAACGCGCTCAAAATCTTCCATGAGCTGGAAAGCCTCAACGCCAGTCTCCCCGAAGGAACATCTTATGAAATCAACTACTTCCCGGCCCTCATCCCAAGGCTTCACAACAAATATCGTTGGCACATACTCATCAGTGGCCCAAACCCCTCCAAACTCCTTCGCCAGATAAAAGAGTTTCACGGAGGAGCCATTGATATCGATCCCCTTTTCACCGTCTAGCCGGTTGCCAATTCTCAGCAAAAAGTCATCCTTAGATAAGTCAATCAATTGAGATTCTTCTCTTTTGAGGGTAGAATGAGACACTTTACTACTTAGTAAAAGTTCCCTATGTCTCTTTCTTCTTCAAATCCAGAAAGATCAAAAAATAAAAACCATGTTGAATCCGTGAGCTCCTCAACTTTTTTGGGGAAGCAGATTTCAAAACTGAGAAATGATCTTGGAAAGGCAGCTTTGGTTGCTAGTGCCCTTGTTGCGCCAACTTTGACAACTCAGAATGCGGAGGCAATTGAGCCTTTGCAGGCACCGCAAACTTTGCCTTTTTCTGATATCAATGCAAATGAAGCTGTTAATGTTATTGAAATTAATGGTAATGCGATTGACGTCCTTATTTCATCTGATCGCCTCGGTAATTATGATATTTTCTACGTAAATAGTACTGATGGCGGACAGAATTGGAGTGTTCCAAGCCAATTTACTACTTCTCAGTATCCTGATACGAATGCAGTAGTTTCTGATGGGCAATATTTCTATGCTGAAAATGGGAAAGCTATTTATTGCACATGGAATGGGTTTTTAACTCAACCGTCTAGTTGTGCAGATGTTCCAGGATTATTTACAAGCGGTGGCACACTTCCAACCTGTGCGGATGCAAATACGCTTTTTTCTACGAGATGGAATTCAGCAAATGGAAATTTTGACATAGTTCGATTATCTCGTCCCGCACTTACGAGCTATTCTGAAGTGCCTGGGGCTAGCAGCGTCACGATTAGCGAATCTGACTTCTTTGTGAATGGAAATGAGATATTATTTAGAGGTCCGGGAGGTGTTGTGACAGTAAATTCATGGAATGGTACTGCCATGGGGTCAATGGGTGTGGACATAAACATTCCTACTGCTCAAACAATTAATAATGGCAACTTTATTGATGCACCTAGATTAGACTCAAATGGTGGGCTTTGGTACACAGAACAAATTGGTGGCAAATACCAAATCATGTGGGCAAAAAAGGTGCCTCAAGCACCTGTTTGCGGTGATGGAAATCCGGAAGGAACAGAACAGTGTGATGACGGAATGTCTAACACCAATACCCCTTGTACTGCAGCTTATAATAGTCAATGTACTTACTGTGACACCATGTGTGTTTCACATACCGTGCAGGGGTCTTTCTGTGGAGATGCGGTCTGCGACACTCTCGATGGAGAGGACTCTGTCAGCTGTGCTTCTGACTGTATGAGTGGGACTGGTGGTTCTGGAGGTACCGGAGGCACTGGTGGAACCGGTGGTATGGGAGGAGTTGGAGGATCAGGCGGTGCAGGTGGCATGGGTGGAGCAGGTGGTATGGAAACTGGTGGCATGGGTGGAGCTGGCGGAGAAGGTGGAAGCATGATGGAAGAATGTCCAATAAAAATAGAAACAATTGGACCATCCTGTGAAATAAAAAATTGTGAAAATCGGCTCACCAATGATCCTGTTTACCTCACAAATACTTACAGTAGTTCTGGTTGCGTCTACTCTTTCATGAACGAAAATGGTGTTACCACTGATATATTAACTGCAATTGGAGAAGGTGAAGCCATCTACATTAGTGGCGCTAAAACAGTTGTTAAAGAGCGAAAAGCCGACTATGATCTCACTCTATTTCACCCTGGCAAGAACTCATCTCACTATGTTGATGAAATCGTCATTCCAGTAGGAAGAAACGGGTCAAACTTACACCTTGGACCCCTGGGCACAAAATTCACAATAAGCAATTTCACTCAAGAAGAATCCTTCTATTACAAAAACACGCAGCACGAAGGTAAAACCATAAACTTTTTAGAATTACCAAATGGTAAAACCATCGAGTTGGCAATTCTAAACGCCGGAGGAGAAGCTCAATGGACTGAAGCAGAACTCTTAAAATACGAAAATCAGCCATCTTCATCAGAAAGTGGTGGATGTAACATCTCCACTACCTCAATTCAACGTGAAATAAATCTACAACTTGTAGGTCTTCTATCAGCACTTGGATTACTTATCCTCCGCAGAAAAAAGAAAGAGTAAAACTAATAATTAATCAAGCATTGATGCCTCTTTTTAAAAACTGTAAAGTGGCATCATGAAACGAATTCTTTCCGGAATCCAATCGAGCGGAACGCCCCACTTGGGCAACTATCTTGGAGCGATGAAAAATCACATTGCCATGCAGGACACGCATGAATGCTTCATTTTCATTGCCGATCTTCACGCGCTCACAACTGTGCGCGACCCGGAAAAGTTACGAAAAATGACACGAGAAATCGCCATTGATTATTTGGCATTAGGACTCGATCCGGAAAAAGTGACATTCTTCCGCCAAAGCGACGTCCCCGAACATTCAGAGCTGGCATGGATCCTGAGCACGGTGACCCCATTTGGATTGTTGGAAAGAGCCCACGCCTACAAAGACGCAGTAGCCAAAGGAATGAAAGAACCAACTGTTGGCCTCTTCACCTATCCGGTCCTCATGGCCGCCGACATCCTTCTCTACAAACCAGACATTGTTCCCGTTGGGAAAGACCAGAAGCAACACATTGAAATCACTCGCGACCTTGCTGACAAATTCAACAACATCTATAGAGAGACATTCCCAATGCCAGAACCGCACATTCCGGAAGATGTTGGATATGTAATCGGGACCGATGGCGAACACAAAATGAGTAAGAGCTACGGCAACGTGATTGAATTCTTTGCCGATGAAAAAACACTCAAAAAACAGGTCATGAGCATCACAACCGATTCAACCCCGTTGGAAGAACCAAAAGATCCAGACACCTGTGCCGTCTACAAAATCTATTCATATTTCGCCACAGAAGAAGAGAAAAAAGCTCTCGCCGACAAGTACCGTGCAGGCGGATTCGGCTACGGCGATGCCAAGAAAGTCCTCCTTGAGAAAATCATGGAACACTTTGGTCCATTCCGCCAAAAAAGAATTGAACTGGCAGAAAATTTGGAGTACATTGATACAGTATTACAAAGCGGGGCAGAGAAAGCCCGCGCAGTAGCATTGAAAACTATGGCCGAGGTACGAAATCACACTGGCCTGAACTTTCAGTAAATTGACAAATCGAACGCTATGAGCACTAAGTACATATTCGTGACTGGAGGCGTATGTTCCTCCTTAGGAAAAGGCATTGCAACTGCCTCGATCGGTGCTCTCCTCAAAGCGTCTGGGTTCAAAGTCTTCACCATGAAGCTTGATCCCTATTTGAACGTGGATCCTGGCACCATGAGCCCATTTCAACATGGTGAAGTTTTTGTATTGGATGATGGAGCAGAAACAGATCTGGACCTTGGACACTACGAGCGATTTGTTGGAGAAAACCTTTCAAAACTTTCATCTGTCACAACCGGAAAAGTCTATTCAGAAGTGATCGCATCAGAACGAAAAGGATCTTATCTGGGAGGAACCATTCAGATCATCCCGCACATCACCAATGCTATTAAAAAGCGCATTACCGATGCCGGGAAAAAGAGCAAAGCCGATGTAGTCATGGTTGAAATCGGAGGAACAACTGGAGATATAGAAGGACTCCCCTATCTGGAAGCCATCCGTCAGCTTCGGCATGAACTGGGATACGACAACACACTCTTTGTTCATCTCACGCTTCTGCCATACCTGGCAGGACCAAAAGAGCTGAAGACCAAACCAACACAAGCTTCAGTCCGAGAACTCCGCGCAACCGGTATTCATCCGGATTTCATTTTAGCCCGCGCGGATCATCCAATTAAAAAAGAGCTCCTCAAAAAAATTGCACTCTTCTGCGATGTAGAGGAAGACCACGTCATTCCGGCACCAACAGTCTCTTCCATCTATGAAGTTCCACTCAAGTATGAAGAAAACAACCTGGCGGAAAAACTTGGAAAGCGCCTCAACATGGGAAGATTAAAACCAAAGCTGACAGACTGGAAAAAACTGAACGAAAAAATCAAAGCCAAGAGAGACCTTGTCACCATCGCGCTGGTTGGAAAATACACAGGCCTCGATGACTCGTACTTAAGCGTATTGGAGTCGCTCAAAATCGCCTGCTACCATCAAAAAAAGGAGTTAAATCTTGTATGGGTTGATGCAGAAAAGCTGGAGAAGAAAGATAAGTCCGAATGGGAAAAGTTGGATGAAGCCGATGGAATCATCACTCCAGGAGGATTCGGTATTCGAGGAACAGAAGGTATGATTATGGCAGCAACCTACTGTCGTGAAAACAAAAAACCATACCTGGGACTCTGCCTTGGAATGCAGATTCTTACCATAGAGTTCGCGCGTCATGCACTCTGTGATAAACGCTATACATCTGAAGAGTTTGACGAAGAAGGAAAGATTCCAAAAAAATTCTATGCTATCCACTTCCTGCCAGATCAATATAAAGAAAGAGATAAAGGAGGAACACTCCGCCTTGGGAGCTATCCATGTAAAGTGACCAAAGGCACAAAAATTTATGACATCTACGGAAAACAGAGCATTATCCACGAAAGACATCGTCATCGTTATGAATACAACAATGCTCTCCGCAAGGATCTTGAAAAAGCCGGTCTGGTAACTGCAGGAATTTTCCAAAAAGGAAACCTGGTCGAGATGGTTGAATTAAAAGATCATCCATATATGCTCGGATGCCAGTTCCATCCAGAATTCCTCTCAAGACCACACAACCCACATCCTCTGTTCTTCAGCTTTATTGAGGCAAGCGCAAAACATAAATCCTAAGAGGAAATGCCAAAATTTCGGTATACCGTTGTCAACAATTCGAACCAACAATTACAAGGGACGATTAGTTCTCCCGATGAAGCAAGTGCCCGAAAAGAGTTGGGAGAGTTAGAGTTTTCAATTGTATCCATTGAAGAAATTCCCGAAAACGAGGCCACCAGTGAGAGCACCTTGCCGGTTTTTGAGTTTGCGGGTCTTGATAAAAACCAGAAGCGCGTCGCTGGAACCATTCAGGCCGAAGACGAATACAACGCTTACAAACGACTTTTAGAAGAGTACGAGTTTGAAATTGAGTATGTTATTCCCAACAATCTCACCGAAGCCCAAAAAGAAAAAGAACGAAAAAAAGGGGCATACCATCTTCATCAACAACTAGAGGAAGAACTCCTTGCCACACAAGAGAAAGAAAGTGCCGATGAAAAAGACTTGAAAGAGTTCGAAAAAAAACAGGCCGTCCTCCAGCAACAAATCGATTTTGTATTGGGGAAAGTAAAAGAGATGCTCGATAAATATGAGCAGAACATGTCCCCTGCCACCAAAGAAAAGATCCGACAAAGAGTCGACAAAATTCTTCGAATCAAAAACAGTACCAACCTGGATTACATCCGCAAAACCACCGAAGACCTTCTTCATTTTATTCAAAAAGAAGAAATATTCCTCCACGAATCAGAGCACATGGCCGATCGCACCAACATGGTTGTAGAAGCCAAAAGTATGATGATGGAACTCAAGCGTGGAAAATCCAAATCCAACATGAGCGTCACCGACGCCATGCGCCAATGGAGAGAAGAACACATTATTCAGAATGAAAATCCCCCACTCTACTATCGCATTTTCGATTCCATTGTCAGTCCAATTCTGGGAATCACCACAGAGACCGAAAAAATGCTGAGCATCAAACAACAAATCCAAAATGTGAATGCCCAGATGAAACACTACATTGTTCTCTATTTTCAGGCACCGGACCCTGAATTTAAAAACCAGGCCCGGGCAGGAATAAAAAATCTGTGGAACCAAAGAAAAAAGCTGAAAAAAGAGCTCGCCGCAGAAAAAAAGAGAATCAAAATGGAACGAAAAGCTTCTGCACAACTCACCCCTGTAGAAAAGCTGGGGCAGCAGGTTCTCTCTTTTACCGGTTGGCTTCTGGCGTTCTACCTCATTTACTATTTCCTTTCAATCTACACAACATCGAAAGAGCTGGGTGATTTCACCATTCCAGGCGTGTTTTACATTTACCGCAGTGCCTTCCTTAAATATTTCCTTGCCACAGTTTTCCTCTTACACTCAGCATTAAGCCTTAAAATCAACTTCTTCAAACGGAATGAGGTTGCCAGCCTTGTCATCACTCCGGTATTCTTGCTCAGCCTTATAGTCATTTATCTTAATTTTTAGCGCGCATGTATCCGATTTTGCTTGAGATTGGTCCTATCACCATCTATTCGCTATGGATCTTCGTTGCGATTGGCTTTTTTGCTGCGCTTCTCATGATGAATAAGCTTGTTCAGAAAACCAGGCTTTCGCTTAAATTCATCAATAACTACAGCCTTGCTATTTTCTTTGGAGGACTTGCCATGGCACGGTTGGTCTTTGTTGTACGGAACTACCAAATGTTTTTTCAAGATGTATCATTTTCCAGCTTCATTCAAATATTCTCTATATGGAACGACAAAGGACTTTCTCCATGGGGTGGAATACTTGGAATTACCCTCAGTCTGCTCTATTTTGCCCGACGTGAAGGAGAAAACGTCCGAAAATGGTTCGATGTTCTCAGCGTGAGTATTCTAAGCGCCATTACCTTTATTAATATTGGAGCCTTTTTTGACGGAAGCAATTACGGAACAGAAACCAATCTTCCATGGGGCGTTCTGGTTGCCAACTCTATCTATGCCGTACCAATCCATCCTGTTCAAATCTACGCTGCCATTTACAGCGGAATTCTAACATTCATTCTCTACCAACTCTTTCATCATAAAATTTCCAAAGAGCCCGGAAATATAACCCTTATCGCCGTTGGTAGCTATTCATTCTTTAAGATCTTGGAAGAGTTTATTCGAGGCGATGAAAGCCATCACTTCTTTGGATTCCGTGAATCACAAATTTTCGCTTTACTCGCCCTACTCACAACCATTATTCTCTTCGTGCTCAAAACCCGTAAAAAAAAGCTCTCTAACAACGAAACGAATGCAAACACTCAATAGTTTTATTCTCTACTTTTTTCTTCCAGTACCAGGACGAACATTTCAATACTACACTTTTGTTGGTATCCTCATCGGTATTCTCGTAATTTTAGGAATTATCCTGAAGGTTTACATTAAAAAGAATAAAGACGACAAAGCTTTTCGAAAACTGTTTAAGAACTTCCCCCGAAAACTCTGGACCATGGCGGCTCTTTTTGGATTCTACCTCATTGCCCGTTACAACTACGTTCCAATGCTCTCAATGAGACTCTTTTTCTATATCATTCTTCTACTCACCGGATATCTGTTCTATCAGATCATCAACGCCTATCTCAAAACCTATCCGGAACTCAAAAAGACTCTTTCTCGAAATCATTCCAACTCAAACTACAAAGTTGTTAAAAACAAGAAAAAGAAAGGAAAACAACGGCGCAACAGCTAATATCTATTCAAAAGCTTCACCCCAATAAAGACGCATAAGCTGTCGCTTTTCTTCATTTTCCGCAAACCAGAATATTGCTTTATCCTTCACAAAAAGATGTGAAACATTTGTCGCGTCAGGAATAAGGACGAACTCGTTTTCATGAAAAACATCGGTAACAATGACCTGCTGATTTTGTCGCACAAGAAAATGACCAAAGTTATCAAACCACCCAAGCAGCTCAAACTCCCCATCAAATCCACGGGCAGTCTTCACAACATCCAGTTCCAGATCATAAAAAGACACCTTCCCTTCATTATTTACAAAAAGAGCATCACCATCATCATTAAGAAAAGGCTCCCCAACAACATCCGGTCCAATAACCTTTATCGTACCATCATCGGCAATAGAAAGCAGTGTTCCAGATACAGCATCTGCAGATTCAAAAACAGTCATAAGATCAAGAGAGCCATCTGGATAATACGTAAAGTGGTCTATCAGTCCAGGCTTATGATCAACTAAAAGAGCTTTTGCCTGATCTGAATCCTTGAAGTATAACTTCCCCCCTGCAAGGAAAAAAAGTGTTCCATTTGATGAAAGAGCATAATCTGTCACGCCTTCCCTCAATAGTTCAAAATCGTCAGGTTGAAAAGAAGGAGTTAAAAAAGTTGGAAGATCCTCAATCTTGGACCCATAAAGATTCCCACTTTCCAAAAAGTAAAGTTCCCTTCCATCAATATCAACTTGGATATTTTCAACTGAAGAAGGGAGCGAAAAAAGGTCAAAACTTCGATCCCGAAGTGACATAAGCGCATAAGAATCATTGGCCAGAGCCAAAAAGAGTCGATCATCCGAAAAACTATCCAGCACCTGAAACTCCTCTTCGTAAAAAGACATCACCTCACTGGAAATTTCACCATCCCCTTTAACTAAAATAACCTCCAGTTCATTATCCACCAAACGCAAATCTTCCGCTGGAGCCCGCCGCACCAAAACATAACCATCTCCAAAAACAGGGAGGTCCTCGGGTTCAAAAGACAAAATCTCTTCCGTATAAAGGTCTGGATTGGTTGGAACCAAAAGCAAATCCCGCACAATAGAAACCACGTCCTCCTCAACATCCACAACTCGCGACCATTCATGAAATCCACGTTTCACTACTGCAACTTCATGTCGCCCAGGCAACACATTTGAAATCTGAAACGGCAGCTCCTCACCATGTTGCACCCCATCAAGCGAAACCAGCGCATCCATTTTAGGACCCACCACATCAACAATACTCGTCTTGGTAACAGTCCAGTCAGAAAAATCGACCCGATAGCCATACGCAAAAAAGATCGCAAAAACACTTACCACAATAAAAATCACCACAGTTACCGCCCGAAATACAGCAAAGGTCAGTTTCTTTTTCATGACCTATTCAAGATTCATAATTTCGTACTCGGTAACCCCATTTGGAGTGATAACTTTCACGATATCACCCTTTTTTTGATCCAAAAGAGCCGCTCCCACCGGAGACTCATTAGAAATCTTATGATCCAAAGGATCAGCCTCTGTAGAACCAACAATAGTGTATTCTTCTTTTTCAGCCGTTTTTCGACCGATATCTTTAATTACAACTTTTGTCCCGATTTGAACCGTCTTAACGTCAGATTTTTCCTTAATAATCTTGGCATACTTCACCTTTTCCTCAAGTTCAGCAATTCGTCCCTCCACAAAAGCCTGCTCATTCTTTGCTTCTTCATATTCAGAGTTTTCCGAAAGATCACCATAAGAGATAGCCTCCTTAAGACGTTCTGCCACCTCTCGACGTTTTACATTTTTAAGGAGCTCAAGCTCTTCTTTGAGTTTTGCAAAACCTTCTTTCGTTACTAAAGTCACTTTATCATCTTGTTGAGCCGGATCCATAATAGCATCTTTAGTTTTAGGCATATCAATAAATTTAGATTATATTTTTATGAATTACTTCGAATTTTCACACTTGTTGGATGTTCTTTCATCTTCTGAAGAACCTTTGCTTCAATTTGTCGGATACGTTCACGTGTCACGCCAAACTCATGTCCAACCTCCTCAAGCGTGTGTCCAACTCCATCTTTTAATCCAAAACGCATTTCAATAATCTTTCGCTCACGTGGAGAAAGATAGTTGAGCATCTCATGGATGTTTTCTTTAATAAGTTGGCGATTCGTAGCATCTAAAGGCGATTGAGCCTCATCATCTTCAATAAAGTCTCCCAGTTTACTGTCTTCTTCCGTTCCAACCGGAGCCTCAAGTGAAACAATATCCTGAGAAATCTTCAAAATGTGACGAACCTTCTTCTCTTCCATATCCATTTCAGCCGCCAGTTCCTCGATCAATGGTTCACGGCCAAGTTCCTGTACCAAACGACGCTGCGCGTGGGTGAGCTTATTGATCGTTTCCACCATATGAACCGGAATACGAATTGTTCGGGCCTGATCCGCGATAGCACGCGTAATAGCCTGACGAATCCACCAGGTCGCATAAGTCGAGAACTTAAATCCCCGATCGGGATCAAACTTTTCAACCGCACGGAAAAGACCAATATTTCCTTCCTGAATCAAATCCAGGAACGAAAGTCCACGACCAATATATTTCTTCCCGATACTCACAACCAAACGGAGATTCGCTTCAGCAAGGTGCTTCTTGGCTGTCTGATCACCCTTCTTAATTCGTCGTGCCAAATCAACCTCTTCTTTCGCAGTCAAAAGATCCACTTTTCCAATCTCACACAAATAAAGACGAATTGAGTCATTCGCAATTTCACGAAGCTCCACCCGTCCACTTGTTTTTGATTTACTCTTTGCCTTTGGCTTCTCCTCTTTTTCAGTCTTTGCTTTGGTTTCCTTTCCTTTCTTCGTTTTTTTTCCTTTTGCATCTTTTTTCGCCCCTTTCACCTCCTTTTCATCATTTTCTTCAGCCTCATCCTTTTTTGTCGGTTTCAAAACAAGAGTATCCCGACTATCAATCACCTCAATTCCAAGATCCAAAAAGAGCCCATAAAGCTCATCCAGAATCATCAAATCGTCTTCCACGTTTGGCATTGCCCGTAGAAGCTCCTGGTGGGTAATAAACCCGTGTTGTTGACCTTTTTTTACCAGCTCTCGTACGGCCTCCGGAAACTGCTGGAGGCGATCGTCAGAGGGCTGAGTTATAAATTTTCGTTGTTGTGCCATGAGGAGTGTTATCGCATTGTCTCAATGTTGAGCTCGTTCAGCTCTTTCAAGAGCTGTTGGCTCAGATCTCTATCGTCATCTTTTTCTGCTTGTTGAAGCTTTTTCTGTAAATCCAGTCGTTTGAAATCTCTCTGCTTTTGTCGGAGCCGAAGTAATAATGCATTGAGCTCATTTTCCACATCTACTTCACTAATTTCGCCATAATGCTCAGAAACATAGAGCGAAAGGAGTGCAGCTTTTTCCTTTATTTCATGCGGAAAATGATCGATAACGCCTGTAGCGGTCTCCAAACCGTCGTCATTATATAGATCAGCCAAAGCCTTGTAAATAGCTTTTAAATCCTCTGGAAACTCTTCCTCCATTACATTTTTTAAAAAAAGTTTCCCAATTCTCGGGAACTCCATCATCAACCCCAGCAAGATCTCTTCCGCTCGCTTTTTTGTTGAATTTTTAGGAGTCATCCGATCATCCAAAACCTCTTTGAGTCGGGCTGGATGATTCGTCGGCAAAGTATAATTTTTAACCTCATCATAAATCTGAACCTCTTTCACATCCAAATCCAACGCCAGACGACGAACATATTCATCTTTTTCAATCGAACTCTTCATTTGAGCAAAAAATGGCAGGAATTCATGCAGAATTTTCTTCTTTGCTGCTACAGTATCTGTCCCATATTTCCGAAAAAGTTCACCATAAAAATAGTCGCCATACTCTTTGGCCTGATCAATCAATTGCAAAAAATCTTCACCATGATCCCGAACATAATCAGCAGGATCTTTCCCATCATCAATAACAAGCATCTTCACTCCAAACTCAAACTCCTGAGCCATCTCATACGCTCGCTGCGCCGCTTCCTGTCCTGCAAAATCATTATCAAAAGCCAAAACAACTTCGCTAATAAAAGGTTTTAACAACCTCAACTGCCGCGTAGCCAAAGCAGTTCCACAAGGAGCAACGGTATTCACCGCCCCCACCTGATGCGCAGCAATCACATCAAAATAACCTTCTGCAATCAGAGCTCTTCCTTTCTGCTTCAATTCCGATTTCGCCTGATAAAAACCATAAAGCACAGTACTCTTATGATAAATCGGTGATTCCGGTGAATTCAAATATTTTGGGGTCTGATCCTTCTTCAAAGCTCGTCCTCCAAAAGCAACAATCCGTCCCAAATTATCCCGAATCGGAAACATTAAACGCCCACGGAAACGGTCGTAAATTTTGTCGACAGTTGTCTCTTTGGTGAGAGTAAGACCAGATGCTACTAAAAATTTCTTCGTATAACCTTTTTTGAGTAATCGAGGATAAAGTCCATCAAAATCGTCCTTGGCAAAACCAAGCCGAAACGACTTTATGCTCTTATCCGTCAGGCCCCGCCGTTTCAAATATTCCAAAACCTTCTTTCCATCGGCAGAGTTCCAAAGTTGGTCTTCATAAAAAGCTGTCGCATCATCATAAACCTGAAAAAACTGATCTTTCTCATCCTTGGTTACCTGGGGTCTATTCCCTTTTGGCTTATATTCCTCAAGTTCAACGCCAGCCTTATCTGCCAACATTTTCAAGGTATCAACAAAGTCCAACCCCTCCATCTCCTGTACAAAAGTAAAAATGTCACCTCCTTTATTACATCCAAAACAGTAAGCAATCTGCCGGTCAGGGCTCACCACAAAGCTGGGAGTCTTTTCATTATGGAAAGGGCACAGAGCCTTAAAACTCCTTCCGGCTTTCTTTAATTGAGCATATTGACTGACAACATCTTCAATTTTAAGCCGATCCTTAATTTCTTGTACCGCATTATTCATATACAACTAATATACTAGATTTCCTTCTTTTTCCATGAAAAATAGACCGCAATACTCCCCACAATCACCATGAGACACACCATTGCAATAATTGCATAGAGTTTACTCATTCCTTCAAGAAAAACAGCAATCCCTCCAAAAACTGCTGAAACACCATATATAAGATAGAGTACCTGCCGATGAGACAGTCCAACTTCCAACAATCGATGATGCAAATGCTTTAAATCTCCTTTAAAAGGCGATTGCCCCTGAAGTATCCGCCGCACAATAACCCATGCCGCATCCAAAAGAGGAAATCCCATAACCAAAATAGCAGTGGCAATCTTTCCTCCGGAAAAAATCGCAAGCGTCGCCAATACAAATCCCAAAAACATACTCCCCGTATCCCCCATTAACATGCGTGCCGGATAAAAATCGAATATCCAAAACGCAAACGCAGAAGCCGCAACAATAATACTCATCATGGCAACCGGTTGCTGAGAACTAATATCAAAATGGATGTCCGGACGAATGCTCAACAGGAAAAGAGTCGCCCCCGCAATTGCCGCAACCCCGCTTGGTAAACCATTTAGTCCATCCAACCAGTTAAAGGAGTTAATAAACGCAACCACCCACACAATGGTAAAGAGAGCACTCAAAACAGAAAAGGTATACACATGATCCAAAGTAAAAGTCCACTTCCACTGGTCCAGCAAAATAGGATCTCCCAAAGGATTCGAAATCGAAAGAATTCCAATCCCTGCGCAAACTAACATTCCACCAACAAAAACCTGCACAAACAAACGCAAATATGGACTCAAACCAAACATATCATCCAGAAAACTCACAAAAACCAATAAAAAAGCGGCCAACAAAAAGATAATCAAAACCTCATCCAGCTTCACAAAAATCAAAACCGACACCAGAAAACTCATAAAAAGAATCAGCCCTCCATAGTACGGAATTGGCTTACGTTTAAGGCCATATCGCTTCGGTCGATCCAAAAGCCCCCACTTGGGAAACAGCTTGAGTGCCAACAAGCACAATATGAATGTAAGAAGAAAGGCAAAAAGGCCCGCAATAAGATATGTCTCGATCATGCTTCATGTTAAAGCAGAGAGCATCTTGCCCTTAGATTCAATAAAATTCAACCCCTATCCCTCCTGAAGCAGGAATTTTCGCCGATATTTAAGCTGATTCTCACGCTTTTCCAAAACCCCTACACATTGCCCGTTCAACATCCCTAAAAAAGGCCCTTCACCAGAAACGTTGAAATCAATAAATCCGCCATTATCAAGAACAGCAATCTGGTCCATAGATAATTCCACCTGTTCCCAATCAGAAAAAACCTCTTCAACTGGAAGAACCGCCTCCCCCTTCAAGGATTCCACCTCTTTAAGCATCCGGGCATCAGACACAGAAAAATTTGCAATATGTGTCCGCCGGAGCTCTTTTACATATCCGCCACAACCAAGTAATGCCCCAAGATCATGGGCAAAACTCCTCACATAGGTTCCACTGCCCACCTTCAGACGCACACGAAGAGTCGGCCATTTATAATCAAGAATATCAACCTCATGAAAAATAACCTTCCGCGGCTTCATGACAATATCCTCACCCTTACGTGCCAAATTATACGCCCGCCTCCCATCAATCTGAATAGCCGAGTGGATCGGTGGAATCTGCATTCGTTCACCCAAAAAAGAGTTTTGCAAAATCTGCTCAATCTCTGCCAGGGTTGGCTCTTTTGGATTTTCAACTTTTTCAATCTCCCCCTCACCATCACACGTACTCGACGTTGCACCCAGCTGAATAACCGTTTCATACGTTTTATCCAATCCCTCTAAATAAGAGATCATCTTTGTCGCTTCTCCCACTGCCACAATCATCAAACCCGAAGCCAACGGATCCAATGTCCCCACAAATCCAACTTTTCGCGTATCAAAAAACTTTCGTACCGCGCTCACGCACGAAAACGAAGTCGCCCCCTTCTCTTTATCGATTAACAGAAATCCGATCATGAACTACCCTTCCATATAAACATTCTCACGCTTCTCAAACTTTCCACGTCCAATCTCCACTTTCATTTCCCGGCTCAAAAGACCACGAATCACCTTTCGATCATCCCAAGCAATCTTCTTTCCCCGAAGCATCTGTACCTCTTCGGCTCCCTTTCCCGCAATCACAACCGTATCTCCTTCCTGAGCAAATGTAAGTGCAAGCTTAATCGCCTCTTCCCGATTTGGAATCTTCCATAACCCATCACCCTCTTGCCGTTGAATTCCGGCACAAATATCTTCAATAATCTTCCACTCGTTTTCACTATAAGGATCGTCATCCGTCACAATAATATAGTCAGCATGCTTATCTGCTGCTTCACCCATTTTCGGACGTTTCCCCTTATCTCTGCCACCTCCAGTCGCTCCAAAAACAACATACAGTTTCCCTTTCGTCAGATTTTTATACAAAGAAAGCAGGCTCTCAAGTGAATCTGCTGTATGCGCGTAGTCAACAATAATCGTATATTTCTGACCGGCATCAACCGCTTCATATCGTCCCGGCACAGACGAAGCTTTTTCCAAAGCATCCTTAATAGTCTTGATATTAATGTTTTGGGATAACGCAACAGTCGCAGCCGCAACAGCATTGTAAACATTAAACTCTCCCGGAAGCTTCAGATGAACATCGGCATAATCATTCGGAACATGAAGTTCAAACCTGGAGCCCGAAGCCAAAAGTTCAATATTCTTGGCAAACACTGTTCCCTGCTTTTTCCCAAAGGTGTACTGCCTATCCACCAAAAACTGATCAAAATAGCTAAAGTGAGGATCATCTTTATTAAGGATTGATACCTTTTTAATACGTGGCTTTCGCGAAGAGCGATTCAAACGATCAAAAAGAAGCCCTTTCGTCCGCAGATAATTATCAAACCCACCATGATAATCCACATGCTCCTCCGAAATATTGGTAAAGACGGCTGTATCAAAATTCACGCCCCAGACACGATTCTGTAAAATCGCATGAGAAGAAACCTCTAAAACCGCATGGGTACAATTTTCATTAACCATGCGACGAAGCATCTTTTGCAAAAAGAACGGCCCGAGCGATGTCATTTTTGTTGTATTCGACCATGTCAAATCACCAATTCGGAAATTCACTGTCGAAGTCATTCCAACCTTGTATCCCGCTTCCGTTAAAATAGAGGCCGTTAAATTCGTGGTTGTTGTTTTCCCTTTTGTCCCAGTAATTCCAATCACATTCAAATAACGAGACGGAAACCGGTAGTATATCGTGGCAATAATTGCCATAATCTTATGATAGAGCAGACGCAATGGATTCCGATCCGATATTTTGTTCCGAAGATAATCGAGCATAATTTAATCTAAAGGCACCTCTGCAAGGGCCACCTGTTCAACATCTTTTGCAATCTGATCTTTCAAACTTTCCAGATCCGAAAAACGTTGAACATCACGTACCTTATTATACACATCAATAGTCACAGTTTCATCATATAAATCACCCTGAAAGTCCAAAAGATGAACCTCCAGGCTCGGTTTCGCAATATTGATCACTTCTCGTGGACCAAAGTGTAAAGCCCCTTTATAGCGACCTTTCGACGTCATCACCACACTCACATACACTCCAAAAGGAAGATCATGCGGCCCCAAAACATTAATGGTGGGAAAGCCTAGTTCCCTCCCCAAGAGCTTTCCGCGCACAACCTTACCTGACAGTGTTGCAATCTTTTTCATGATGCCCATTCTATAAAAACTCCAGCTAAAACAAAAGATATTTGCAAAAGAATGACAAAATATGCATAATGCTACTCAAAAAATTTAGACCACCTCACCTGCACCGAATGGCAAAAGAAAGCTCTCCCTCCTATTATAGTATTGATGGATCCACGGCCAGACCTCGAATGAGCAGCATTCCTCCACGAGTCCAACGAGGCATTGATAGCGGGACTTTTCCTATACAACGCTTATTTGAAGATGAAAACCCAAACCACATGTGGGTATTTCTAGAAAAAATGCCAGATCTTCCGGAAAAACTAGCAATGCAATACCATGAAACAGACAATCACCATTGGGGACTTTATGTTTTGGCAAACATCGACGAATTTCACTGCCTTCCATCAGAGATGAAAAATGCCATAGCCGGCAACCTTTTATCCTTTATTCAAAAACACACTACCCCTGTTTCAGAAGAAGGAACACGCCGGTATGCTCTTCCCAACAAAGATGACTTACGTTTAGAAGTTTATAATGAGGTTATGCAGCTGGTCACCATGTATGAAGATCATCCACACACACCGGAAGAATACCCAGACAAAATCAACTTTTGGTTCCACCAAACAACACTTTTTCAATACCCACTCTACCAAAACCTTCCTCTCGAAACAAAAAAAGACATCACCCCTCATGTCGTTGCATTTATGCGGGCCAATGAAGATTTTGATGATGAAGAGCTTGAGTTGGAAATCACAAGGTGTGCCCTGGATTGGATCAATCAAAGAAGCATGAATCTGCATTCATTGAATCCACTCCCGATAAAAGATCTACAAAGGTGGAAAAGACATCTTCTACAGTCACCAGTAAGCATTAAAATCATACAGGATGAGCTATTCCAAAAAATAGACATCCTTCTGAGATAAGAAAGGATTAATCCTCCTTTTCAACGGCAATCAAAACACCAAGCACAACCCAAAACAGGAGTGCCAGGTCATTTTTAAAGAAAGGTGTATCAAAAAAACCATGAACAACAATACTCAACATCATGGTAAAAGCGATCATTCTCACTTTTCCAACACCCTTCACTTTCTCCTGAAAAAAAGTGGTGAAGTGTGGCCATACTTTTTGCAGGCCCAAAGCTAAAATAAGAATAAAACTCGCAAGCCCCATAATTCCAAGATTCAACCAAATTGCCAGAGCAAAATTATGTGGATGAAGCATATTCAGCTCATACGGCACATGTCCCAAAATATTCATCCCCTCCAATTGATAAAGTGCCTGAAACTGCCCCATTCCAATACCCAAAAGCCAATTATGAGAGAGCAGCCCCCAGGCAATGCTATAGACTTCAATTCTCACGCTACTGGAATTTCTTTGGCTAAATTGAAACATTGCCTGCCATTTGGATGGATCAACAGCAAAAACAACAAGAAGAATCACAAAAAGTCCGGCAGCCGTTAAAAGTGTAACCTTCCAGGGAAATGTAGTTTTCCCTTCCTTTTTCCAATATTGCCAATACTCCATCCCAAAATAGAAAAGCCCGGCAACAAAAACAGCAACCATTGCTCCATAAGATTTTGAAGCAATCAGGGCAAAAAGCAGAATTAATGCAGCAGTAAAAACAAGCGAAGAAAGCGTATAATCAACAGGAACCTTTCCTTTTAAGAAAGGCATACTCCACCGTCGCTTCCCTTCTATAAGAGCTAATGGGAAAAGAGCATCTCTCACCCGAATTATCATATACAACAAGGCCGGGCCAATATAAAGAGCCAGATAGTTCGCATTCTCAAAAGGTCCAGATGCCCGCATATCCGGTGTGACAAAATCCTGAGCAATCACCTGATACAAAGCCCACAAAGAAAGAATCACAGCAGATATTGTATACACGTTTAAAATATCCAACCCCTCCTTCGTTTTCCGAACCACACCCAAAAGCAAAAGGGCATAAAGAATCGGAGCCAGAATCCATCCTTTCAAAATTCCCAAAGCAATCCTTAAAGAAGGATATACGTTTCCATAAAGAATCGGCAGCTCCTTCTCTGTAACCAGGAAACTCAACCCTGCAGCCACCAAAATCCCCCCCATCCCTACAATCATCCAACCATATTTCTTAAAAAGGCTTTCCTGTGGAGCAATAAAGTCCACAATTCCCGAAAACAAAGTACTAATTCCACTCTTCTTTTCCACAAGAGCTTTAATCGATCGGATCAGGTACGCCACAACCAAAGCATAAATAAGAACCTCCACCAGAGTAACCGGAATACCTGCAAATTCACCCTTAATAAGATACGTCGGAATAAAAAGCGGCAACCAAATAATAGCAGCCCTCAAGCGAAACAGTCCAAAAGCCAGGTATGCGAGCCCTCCAACTGCTATTACAATATTTTCCATAGGTCAGATTATTCACGATTCAACCCAAAGTCCAAAAGACCATAGGTTTGATCCTCTCTTTTATAAGCGATATTAAAACGCTCCGAATCTGCGTTATAGAAAGCAAAAAACTGATGACCCAAAAGTTCCATCTGTTCAATTGCCTCCTCCTCATGCATTGGATCCAGGGTAAAACTCTTTTTCTTTGAAAAAGTTACCACTGCTTCCGGCTTATTTTGAACTGCTTCTGCAGAAATTTCCTCCAGTGTTGAAGCAGGAATCCATTTCCCACTCTGATCACGTCGATTTGTCTTCTCCTTATATCGTTCAATCTGCTTCTTCAATTTTTCAACCGCAAGATCCGTCCCCTCTTCAATCGAAGTCGAATAAACCTCGGCACGAATAACTGAATTCGGCACGAACATTGTAATCTGAACTGTAAAATTCTTATTCGTGGTTTTCATCTTATTCATCTCTATATCAATACGAACCTGGGTAGATTCATCATTCACTCTGTCACTATATGTTTTAAGGTGATCGACCTTCTCCATAATGTAATCACGCTGTGTATCGTTAAGCTTCAGCCCTTTTTCGTGAATCGTAAACTGCATAAATTGTTCTTAGATAATAAAGACACGTCGCTCATTATAGCGCCATTAAAGCATATGCTCAACCGCGCCTTTTTGGCCTTCAATAACGCCTTGTGCCAATTCCCGCAAAGTCTGCTCCGGATCCATCGATCGAATAACACCAGATGCAACAAGCACAGCGGAAGCCCCATGTCTTATAGCATGGGCTACATCCTCTTTTGTCTTGATGCCTGCGCCAATAACAACCGGTGCATTATCAATCATCGCCACAGCATCCATAAGAATTTGAGGATTCGCCGTACAAACAGAAACATCACCGCCAATCAGCTCCGGAGGCTCAACGGCAACCATATGAGGATTGAGTGCCGCCACTGCTTTCCCCGTATAAGGTGTATCGGCGCATACAATTGTAAAAAGTCCCAACTGTCGGGCCAAATCCACTGATTCCTCAATATCATCCAGGTCAATTCGCCGCTCAGCATGATTTAAAAGCGTTCCATACGCCCCGGAATCTTTCAATGCCTGAGCTGTCACATGTCCTGTATGAACACCATTTCTTACAAAATCGAAATGTTGAGCCAGTACCGGAATACTCACCTCTTCAGCAACATGTCGAAGATCCACCGCCTGCACGGCAATGGCAATTCCAACTCCCGTCTCCTGCGCCACTTTTTCATGAATTTTTGCTAATTCCAATGCATAATTCCCTGTCGCATTGTCATAAGTCTTAAAATTCACAATCAATTGAAAATCTTTCATGCCAGTTCATCAAGAAATACATATCTAATCTATACACCAAGAAAGCATCAATCAAGCTTGCCCAACTTGCCAAAATTTGATATAATTTTATGATTAATTTGAAATCAAAAACATACCTATGGCGAAAGACAATGTTGGATCTCGACAACCTGAAAGCCTTGTAGAAGCGGCCAAACAGGCTGAAGAGCAAATCAAGGAACGTGTGAATGCACAGACAGAATTTCAGTCTGATGCTGAAACAAATATTCGCACATTAGCAGAAAAAGCCTACCCAAACGACTCAGAAGAGCAGGAACGATACGCCAATAAAATTAAAGCATCATTGGAAAAATATCTTCAGGAAGGAAAAACTATCGACGATCTCTGGAAATATATGGAAGGAAAAAACTGTAGCCTTACTGCCATAGTTCAGGGAATTCTCCACTTCTATGAAGGGAAAAAAGTCGGAGAAAAAGAGATTGGATTAGAAGATTTCCTTAAACCATTCTCACTCCCTGCAGAATCAGCACTCGACAAAACACTTATGAGTAAACGACAAGAAACAATTCAAACAGCACGCAGTGATCTGGCATCTCTTCTGGAAGAGATCCGCCAAGCCAACAACCTGGCATAGAACTTTCCTCACACAAAAAAACAAAAATAAAAAATCTCCCATGAAGAACTCATGCAAAAAACATCTCACTCCTGAACTCCTTTTTGAAAAAAGGTTTACTTTTCTAGCTTTGGAAGCCGGTGAAAAAGCTCCAGAAGCGCAAAAAGGACCAAAAAAACGAGAAGAAATTTTGGGAGAAAAGTTTGAAAACCCAAAAGAAAAACTGGACACTCCTCTCAAAATGGAAAAGACCGTTGAAGCAAGCATGGAAAAGCTGGCAGCGAAGATTGATGGAAAACCAGAGACAAAACAACAGTTGATTACTCAAATTCGCGAATCATTCCAAAAAGAGTATCCAGGTAAAAAAATTGAAAGCTTCTTTGCAACCCTTAGCGCTAACAACAAAGCTATCAGCATCAAGAAATATGGTAATGAATGGCGCTTTGCCTTTACAGAAATGGATGGCAGCGCAATCAAGCTTGAAGGAGACAAAGGTATCGCAGAAATGCTTGCCGGAGAAAAAGCCGGAGTAAAAATCGATGAAGAACCAAAGAAAGAAGAAAAGGCACCAAAAAAGAACGCTGAACTTGCTGTAGAAGTTGATGAAGAAAAGATCGCACAGAAAGAACAACTAAAGAAAACTGCCGAAGAGGCAGAAAAAAGTCGTTCAGTTTATTGGGATCGGAACACCGGTCTTGTAACTTTTAAAGGAAACGCTGCCGAAAAATGGAAGCAGACACAAAGCGTCACATTGAACACCCTCTTTCCAAACGCAACAGAAGGAGCACAATTAATGGTAACCGATAAGTATATAAAGAAACCAAAAGTTGCCACCCTCAAAGACGGAAAATGGAAATTTGACAATGGCCAGGTTGCTAAAATTTTTGACGGATACACTGTTCGCCCAATGGAAGGCGCAACTATTGAAATTCGTGAAAAACAAGCAACCCGACCACAACTTCCAAGTGGGTACGCATTCATTGAAAACCAGCCACACAAACTCACTGCCGAACAAATGAAAGGCTCATGGGTTGCTGTAGCTTCGGACGTAATGAAAAGTCACGCACAGATTAAAGAACATGGCTACACATCACAAACCTATGCAGTTGAACTTAAAAAGTTTGCCGATGAAGAAGGAAACTATTGGATTGTTCTTCCTCCAAAAACAGAAGCCGTTCAGAAAAAAGAAACAGATGAAGCTATTAAAAAAGAACGTGAAGCAGCTGAAAAGAGAACAAAGGCCGGAACAGAAAAAGAAAAAAGACGACTCGACAGCCAATACAAAAAAAATAAAGACAAACTTTGGGACGACGAAAAATTCGTACCAGACGCTAAAATTCGTGACCTTGCCGGAGACGCAAAACTCTGGAACAAAGAATGGGCCGAAGGCGATCTCTTGAACGTTGCCCGCATTAAACAGGCATTCAAAAACAAACCATTTGATAAAATCCCGGAAGAAAGAATTCGTGACGGTCTACGAAAAGTCATGGATTACACCGTTGGAAAAAATGGAATCGAGTTGAGTTATCTTATTGAAGAGTTCAATAAGTATGCGACCCTTTATACAACCATTGATGGCAAAAAGGGTGACTACGATGATATGCAGGATGACATTGATCGAATTGTCGATGCACGCCAAAAAGCCAAAGAAAATCTAAAGGAAGGCAAAAAGTGGCATGACGATATGAGTGCCGATGAAATCAAAGCGTACCGACAAGCTGACAAAAAAACGAGAGAGCTGAACCAGCTTGGTCGAGCTGCAGTAGAAATCATTAAAGCTGTAAGCGAATTTAAGCCAACCACAGAAACACGTCAGTTCCGTGATAAAACCATGGAAAGCCTTAAATATACTGACGCTGAGAAAAAAGCTATTCGTGAAAATCGTAAATACATTTATGGGAAAGAAGGAGATCCGGAAATGTACCAGATTTCAGAAAAGATGGATAAAATTCTGGACGATAAAGCTAAGTGGGATGAAATGTGGGAAAGTGAGAAAGGCGGATTTGGACAGCTCAAACTAGCACTCCAACAATACCCTTATAGCAAGGTCCCACTTTCTGTTTACAAAACAAAAGTTTTCAACCTGCTTGGAGACGATGACAAACTTGTCGAAGGTCCAAATGAGATTGGAATGGAAAACATCCTCAACGAATTGAACGACAACGGTGTCCTTTACAAAACAATTGATGGAACCCCTGGAGATGTTGATGATTTTATTGATGAATACTGGAGAGCTGACATGGCATACCGTTACCCAAATTTAAATGCCGAAGAGCTTGAAAAATACAACGACATCGAAAATCCAAAAGCATACAAAGCTATCTATTTGAACCTTTCAGAATTCTGGAAAAGTACAGCAGTATTGATCCAGGCAGTTCGAAATCTGAATCCTTCAAAAGAGGCTCCAGCATATAAAGGAGAAGATGTCCTCAAGTCAATTTTCCCTCCGGCAGATGGAGGAAGTCTTAATGGACGTGGACAAGACTACTATGACGCGACCAAAGAAGATGGAGAAGTAATTTCCGGCGGACTCTTCACATTCGACCATAGTGATGCCGATTCTCAGTTGAGCAAACTCGACAAAACCACCTCTTCTGCAACCGCATATAAGATTATTTCTGATCGATGCAAAACCGGTGAAGAGCTCGACACAAAGAAACTGCAAAACGAGCTCAATCTCTACCTTCATACTGGTATCGCTGCACTCATTGCAGAACCAGAATCAAAACAACGAACCAAAAACCTTCAACTTCTTGGCGTTGGGAAAGATATTGATATTAACGACAAAGATGTCGTAAACAAAGTTGCTGAAAAGCTAAAAATTGGAGACCTTGGAAAGGGTCAACAGTTGAGCAAAATGCAACGCGAACTTATTCGACTTGGATTCCTGGTGGAAATGGCCGGAAGTCAGGGAGAAGTTCGTGAAGAAGTACCGGAAAACTTCAAATGGTCAAGCGATCCAAACCTCCGAGAGATGCAGGTTTATGCAGCTCAACACGGAGCAACCAATGAAGATTTACAGGAAATCGAAAAGCATGTTAACAGTCAGTTAATTGCTTTCTTTGACCTCAACTTCACCAGAAATTTCAAAGGAAAAGGTGTCCAATCTATTGGAGTGACTGTTCCGGTTAAAATTGCTGGAGGAGAAAAAGGATCCCTCTACCTCGCATTTGGAGCTGAATACAGCCCACAAGACAATGCACTCGCCTTCCGTGCCGGTATTGGAGGAAGCGTTGAAGTAGCCAAAAACGTCTCTCTCGTAGGAGGTGTTGGCGGAAAAGTTGGTGTAGATCTGGACAATGGTGGACCAGTCGCCGGTGTTATGGGTGGACTTGGTGTATCTTGGGAGATCCCAGTTGATGCTGACAATGAATGGGAACCAACACTTACCGTTGGAGGTGTTGTTGGAGCATCAATTAAGAGTGGTCTCTTTGCCGGACCTGGTGTTGCCATGATCTGGCATAAAAACCTTGAAAAAGAGTATCAAAATACCCTCAAAGAACACCTCAACGATAGCGTTTACAAAAACGTTGAGAAGGCTCCGGATAATGCTTCAAAAGCCATTCTTCTACGACAGCTCCCATCTCCACATGGACCAATGTTCGCGCAACTCCAATACAACATGCAATGGAGCGATGAGCAGCTGGTTGAAGCTTACAACAAACATTTTAGAAAAATCATTGAAGATGAAGTTGCCCGAAAAGAAACTATCAGCCCAATGGAACTCACTGCCATTGGAGGAGGAGTCGGAGTTATCATCGATAAAAAAGGAGAACCAACAGTTGTTCCAGGTATTGCCTTTGCATTTGCAATAGGATCCGAGCTCAAAATTTTCCAAAAATCGAGCCACACAACCGAACAGCTTACTCAAGGCGCAGAAGAAAAGATGAATAAGCAGGCTGACGAATATCGAAGAAAACTGAAATCAGAAGCTGGCAAGGCTGGTTATTCAACAGTCACCTTCACTACATTAAGCGAATCCCTCGTTGGAACCTCTGAAACTGGACTTCAACCAGTTAAGAAAGAGATTGGTGAAGCCAAAATCGAAGCTGGAGAAGCAGAAGATGCCCAGATCGATAAGATGTTTAATGAATACCAAAAAGAGCTCGCCAAACGTGGGCTCAAACTCACCAAAGTACCAGCCGAGAAAATGTACAAACTGGAAGTACAACAAGCTGGAAACTGGCAACTCTACATTGACCCTGCTATGCAGGAAAAGGCTGGAATCATCCTTAAAAATGGAGAGGTACTTATCTCTGCCAGTAAGAGTCCAAACATGGTAATCAAGCGTGCAGACTACTACTATCCTCGTCCGAAAGATGGGAACGTCAAACACTCAATTATCACCATCAGTGATCAGGACTACCGAACACAAGAATCAATCATAGCCGAAAGTGATTACTATCTGGATTCACGAACCCAGGATCAAACCGAACGAAAACGGTTCCCAGTTTCACTCGAAAGAAAAAATCGGGGAAAAACCAGCCAGGCCAATATGTTGGCATGGAAAGCTGGTGCGGAATACGGACAGTTCGACACCCTCGACAAGGATACTCCAGAAACAGCCAAAGCTCGTGAGCAACGTGAGAAGTTCAACCGAATGGCCGAGTCAGGACGAAAACTCCGACAAAACATTGGAGAAGCCGATATTGAAGGAGTGGACCTTAACGCAATGCGCGTGAAGGCTGAAGCATTCATGAAGAAACATCCTCGTGAATATCGACTGCTCACAACCAACCCTCACAAGTCCCCTGGAGACATTAAGAAGATCTTCGACATGATCAGCGAAGAAAATTCTGATCTGAACGAAAATCCGGATCAAATTCACGCCATCATGGAAGAGCTCTTCAACTTGAGCATGGCCAATGAAAAAGCCCGCTACGAAAAGCTTCCAGAGAAGCAACGAAAGCTGGCCATGAAACAGATTGTTCGACAACGTTTACAATGGATGAAAACCACAATCTACATTCCATTCTTTAAAGAACACAGCAACGCCCAGAACAATCCAAATAACATCCCAGCCGAAGAACTTGCTGAAGCATTCGTAAAACCAATCCGTGATGCGGCATTGGACAATCCAGAAGAGATTCCAGTTGGAGCTCGACTCGATGTAGCCGTTGGAACCCAAAGCGTCTTTGGACGACGTGGATTCAACATTGCTCATGGTGAAGGAGAAAAAATTCCAGATCACCGACTATTCGTAGCAAAAGACTACGCGACTGCTCTGGAAACCGGACAACCCCCAATCGATAAAGCTATCGCTTTGATTATCCGCGACGCAGAAAGCCCAACAGAATTCCCTGAACAATCACAATTCCTGGCATCATCGCTCGCGACCAAGTTGGCTCTTATGGGAACCAACAGAGACAACCCAATCCTGGGTCTCGCGCTTGGCGAAGAGGCATTTAATAAGATTGTTGAGTGCTATGCCACCAAACCACCACAAGTGGCAGAAGGCGCACAGGAGGCCGTTAAATCATTCCAGGAACTCGTACAAAAACTGCGAGCCGCTCAGGAAGGCAAAGAAGGAACACTTGTTGTTGTCGACGGAGCTGCTTTCCACACCATTGAAGTAAATGGAGTACGTATTGGAATCCGAACCGGAAGCATTAAGTCTGGTGTCTATGAACGATGTTTGAACGCATCAAAACTCTACGACGAACAGTTGATGGCCATTAACGAAACAGAACCATACCAAATGGTCGGGAACATGCGGGTTTACGGAGCCAAGAGCGCTTCATCACTCGTTACCAGCTTCCGAACACAAGACATCTCAATCGGAATCGGCGCTACTGCCGCTCTTGGACCAGAGGCCGCACCACCAAAGAAAACTCCACCACCTCCAGAAACACCTCCCGAAGAAGAACCACCATCTGGCGGACCAAAAGGAGAAGTATCTGTTGATGAAGTAGGTCCTGGATCCAACGCCTCAGAAGGCATGGAAGAAGGTCAAGAACATAGTAACGAATAACCCTAAAAAATATGAAGCTCAAACAAAATCATCTCATTATTGCAGTTATAGCGATCATCGCGATTGTAGTAATACTTTTTACTCAGTTGAGTAACGGATCTAATCCAAATCCCAACGAAAGCGTTGGATCAACTGCAGTAACAGACAGCGCTAACGAATAACATTTTCTTTCACAAAATGCTTAAACTAAAAAAACAATTCATTCTCCTTACATTTGTCCTTTCACTTTTAACAGCAGGGACAGCCAACGCAGCTTATAACAGCGCACTGCAATTTCCAACATGTGCACTGTCGATTCATCCTTTTAATCCACAAGGGACCGTTGTGAATGATTTGGCGAATCAGTGGTTTAACGTTTTTAGTGGAAGCGGACAATGTACACAACATCTTCAATATCCAAATCAATATCAACCTCAGCCTCCAACCGTTCAGGACAATCCCCTCAAAAACGTAAACGGAGTTGAAAACATCCACGCACCAACCACACGACACAACCACACCTATCACAATGCATCTGTTGAAGATAATTTCTGGTACAAGTCATATATGGCAAAATTCCAAATCACCCTTGAACCAGACGCGTTGGCAAATACTGATAAGTTCAATGTTGTTTGTGGAACAGCTACCGGACCAAACACCTATGTTGAAACACCAGGATGTAATGGAACAGTTTCCAATTGGGGAACAACAAAAATTTCATACAACGCCTCAACAGGTGTAGCCACATGGGATTTCGCAGAAAGTTCAAGTAAAACAGGACGTCCAATGCTCTGGGGCCAAAATCCATCTCTCGGAAAATCTCATGGATATTGGGGCGCTTATATAAAACTTGTATCAAAAGATAATCCTCAGGAAGTTTGGAGTGCCACAACAACATCAAGAGCACTTATCAGAGATCTTGCCCTCTTAAAGAGTAGTGACGATGATGGAGATGCTCCATCATGTGCCAACGATGGACAACCAGGAGCACAAAAAGATTTTGATGGAAACTGGTGTACTATGAACCCTCCAAACATTTCAGGTGTTGAAGGAACAGAAACCAACGATGGGAAGCAGTACTACTGGTATAGAATCGGTGTTGTTGGAACAACATGGAAAAAACCAGAAACCCCACCAGAAGCCGTTTGTACCGGTCTCGACCTCACAATCGCTCAAGGTGGAAACACATACAACGCCAACAACCCGGCTGGCATCCAACCAAACCAGCCAATGCAGTTGAATGTAACTCCAAGCTTTAATCCAGCCAATCAATCAATCCCATTGAAGTACCGATGGACTGGAATGCTCAACCTTCAACCACAAGGAGAGTTCAAAGATGACCAAAACTCCCCTCTCAACGGAAACCCATTCATCGACCTGAATACCAGCACATGGTATAGCGGCGGGGATGCCAACACCGTAGTCCGGGTAGTCGCTTTGGACCAAAATGATCAACCAGTTGGATGTGAAGCATCGTTCCCAATTCCTCCAGAAGACGAAGGTGGAATGTGTTTAAGCCTCACTGCGAACTACGCAAAACCGGTTCAACCAGGTGAAACAATCACCATCAACCCACAAGTCAACTACTCATCGAACCTTCAGCCAGAAACAATTACCTGGTCAGAAACTGGTGACGGATACTTCTCAAATATTCCAAATTCACAAATTATTCAGCCACAGTGTAACCAGATTCCAAGCTCAAACTTTACAACACACTACACTTGTAGCTACCAATACACAGCAGTAAGCGAAGGTGACAGCTTTACATTGACCGCCAACCCAAACCCAACCAACAACGACGCATGTATCTTGAATGACGTTGT
>CALMAI010000013.1 GCA_937858825.1 uncultured Candidatus Peregrinibacteria bacterium | reverse complement strand
AATTGGAGCGGTTTGGCGAACTGTTTGTTGTATGGGCAAACTTCCTGACAGATGTCGCAACCGAAAATCCAGTTGCCCATGGGCTTGTGGAATTCCTGCGGGATTGGACCTTTGTGTTCGATGGTTAGGTATGAAATGCAGCGTTTGGCGTCCAGTTCGCGTGGGCCGGCGAAGGCTTTGGTTGGGCAGGCATCGATGCAGCGGGTACAGGTTCCGCAGGTTCCATCGGCTGGTTGGTCGTACTCCAATTCCAGATTGGTGAGGATTTCGCCTAAGAGCACATAGCTGCCGTATTGTGGCGTGATGAGTGTGGTGTTTTTGCCGATGAATCCCAGTCCGGCCCGAACAGCATAGGCTTTTTCCAGGAGTGGCGCGGAGTCGACGCAAAGTTTTGTTTGCGCTGATGGATCCTGTTTGTTTATGTAGGCCGCCAGCTGCTTGAGTAGCTTTTTGAGGACTTTGTGATAGTCGCGGCCGTTGGCGTAGCGGGCAACTTTTCCGTGCCCTTTTGGAGCTGGCGGCGTCTCTCTAAAATAGTTGATAGCAATCACAATCACACTTTTCGCTCCCGGCAGAAGAACATTTGGATCCACTCGTTTTTTAAAATCTTCCAAATAGTGCATGTCGCCCTGCCGTTCCTTCTCAATAAAGTGAGCCAGATTTTTTAATCCTTCTTCATCAAAAACAGCAGGGGTGAATCCAATCAGGTCGATGCCAAGCTCTTTGGCAAACGCCCTAATCCCCCTGCTGATTTGTTGTTTTTGTGATGATTCCACCTAGGCTTCGGTCGTTTCTTCTGTTGGAGTGTCGTCAGTGTTTTCTTCCTCGCTTGGTGTCTCAACCTCTTCCGCTGGTGTTTCTTCTGATTCGATTGGAGTCTCTGTCATACCTGGAACTTCACAGTTGGCTTTTTTGCCAAGGAATTCCGGCTCTTTGGTTCCCACTTCCCGTTCCTGACCCGGGAAAATCCAGGTTGGATAGTTTTGAACTCCGGCTTCACGGCATGCCTCTGAATCTCCCGCAGGATCACGATCGTCACACTCAACATAGGTGACATAGCGGAAATCGTCTCCAAACAGTTCTTTCTGTTCTGCGCAATGCGGACACCAGAATGCTCCGTACATTTTTACACCTTTGTCGCTCAAACATTGAGCCAACTCTGCGTATTGTCCATCAACCGGTTCTCCTTTACAGGCTCCCAGAAGAAGGATGGAAAAAAGTGAAAGTGTGAGAAGTTTTTTCATAATTATAGTTGTTAGGTTTCGGGAGTCAGATTATAGGCAGCCTGCCTGGCTGGCAAGAACTTCTATTTCTTGTGTTCCCACAAGCCGCTCTCCGTCGGCAAAAATCCAGGTTGGATAGCTGGTGATGTTATTACTTGTGCAGAGTTCCGGTTGCGCGTTTTCGCCGCCTGCGTCGCATTCTATGTAGTCGATGTACTGCATGGCGTCACCAAAGAGCTCTTTTTGGTCGGCACAATGTGGACACCAGTATGCTCCGTAGAATTTTGCCCCGCTGTCGGTGATACACATAGCAAGATCTTCAGTGGTGGCATCTGCCGGCGCTGGTGCGGTTGTTGGCAATGGTTCTGCCACTGGCACGGTTTCTGATGACGGCGTTGCTCCGTTGCTGATCCCAAGGAAAAAGAGCACAAGAATGGTTCCCAAAAAATTCATAAAGTGTGTGATAATGGTTGCTGTAGTTCAACATTATACATTGTCTATGGATAAGTACGAAAAAGTAAATTTGAAGGTTGATGAAATTGTGGCAGAGATACAACGTCTGGGGCGATGGAGCAGTGGTTCACTCTCTTCGGAAAAGCTTGAAAATATGGGGCCATTTGGCATGAACACCATGCCTCTTGAAGAGTGGATTCAGTTTGTTTTGGTGCCCCGGGTTCAAGAGGTTGTTGAGAAAAAGGGGGCGTTTCCTCAAAGCAGCATTAGTGTTTATGCTGTGAAATATTTTGATGGAGATTTGGATGGACAGGCCTTACTACAGCTGATTATGGAGTTTGATCAGATTGTGAATGAATAGTTTTGATTTGTTTGGTCGATTTGGCTATACTCGCGTTTGATATGCCCACTCCAAAAAAGATTCAAGGTAAGGTGAAAAAACTGAAAAAGGTATTGATCCTTGGGTCTGGGGCGTTGAAGATCGGCGAAGCCGGTGAGTTTGACTATTCTGGTTCGCAGGCAATTAAGGCGATGAAGGAGGAAAAGATCTTCACGGTTTTGATCAATCCAAATATCGCTACAAACCAAACGAGTAAGGGACTGGCGGATAAGGTGTACTTTTTGCCGGTGAACGCGGAGTTTGTGGAGCAAGTGATTGCCAAGGAGAAGCCGGATGGTTTGCTGCTTTCTTTTGGCGGGCAGACGGCTTTGAACTGCGGTGTGGAGCTGAAGAAGCTTGGCATTTTGAAGAAGTACAAAGTTGAGGTTTTGGGAACGCCGGTGGAAGCCATTGAGAAGACAGAAGATCGGGAGGTTTTTAATAAAGAGATGTTGAGCATTGGCATGAAGGTGCCAAAAAGTATTGCGTGTAACAGCGTGGATGCGGGGATGAAGGCTGCGAAAAAGATTGGTTATCCGGTGATTGTGCGGGCGGCGTTTGCGCTCGGTGGAAAGGGAAGTGGATTTGCGTTTACGGAAGAGGAACTGTTTGAACTTTTGGAAACGGCTTTTGCTTATAGCCCACAGGTTTTGGTGGAGGAGAATTTGAAAGGATGGAAAGAGGTGGAGTACGAAGTTGTGCGCGACGCGTATGGAAACTGTGTGACGGTGTGTAACATGGAGAATTTTGATCCGCTTGGAATTCATACCGGAGAAAGTATTGTGGTCGCGCCTTCGCAAACACTTTCGAATCGGGAGTATCACCAGCTGCGGGAACGGGCGATTAAGGTGATTCAACATTTGGGTGTGATTGGAGAGTGCAACATCCAGTATGCGCTGGATCCGAAGAGTGAGGATTACCGGATTATTGAGGTAAACGCGCGACTTTCACGGAGTTCGGCGCTGGCGAGCAAGGCGACGGGGTATCCTTTGGCGCACGTTGCGGCGAAGTTGGCTTTGGGCTATACGTTGCCAGAAATTCGCAATGCTGTGACGAAAACAACGACCGCATGTTTTGAGCCGGCACTCGATTATTTGGCTTTAAAGATTCCTCGGTGGGATCTGGATAAGTTCCGCAAAGTTTCGCATAAAATTAGTAGTGAGATGAAATCGGTGGGGGAGATTATGTCTTTGGGACGCAGTTTTGAAGAGGTGATGCAGAAAGGTCTTCGTATGCTTCAAATCGGTTTATATGGATTTGTGGCAAACGAAAATCTTGCTGATGATCCGAAAGCGAAATCGGCAGAGAAATTGGCGGAAGATATTCACAGTCCAACACCACGGCGTATTTTGGCTGTTGCTGAAGCGCTGCGAAAAGGTTGGAGCCTTGAAAAGATCCATAAACTTTCCGGGATTGATGAATGGTTTTTGGCCAAGTTGCAGAATGTGGTGAAGATGGAGAAGAAGCTTGCGAAACTGGACAAAGTCGATGAAGAGACCATGCGGCAGGCAAAGAAATATGGATTCTCGGACAAACAGATTTCGATCCTGACTGGAAAGAGTGAATTGCAGGTTCGCGCAAACCGCAAAAAGATGGGCATTATGCCTGTTGTGAAGCAGATTGATACGTTGGCGGCGGAGTATCCGGCTAAGACCAACTATCTGTACATGACGTACCATGGCGATGAAAATGACATCGACTTTTCGGCATCCAAAAAGAAGAAAATGCTGGTGCTTGGAAGCGGGCCGTATGCGATTGGAACATCGGTGGAGTTTGATTGGTGTTGTGTGAATGCGTTAAAGACTGCGGGAAAAGCGGGGTACGAAAAGATTATTATAAACTACAATCCGGAAACGGTTTCGACCGATTATGATATGTCTGACAAACTCTATTTTGATGAGCTTTCGTTTGAACGGGTGATGGATATTTGTGAAATGGAGAATCCGAAGGGTGTGATTGTTTCGATGGGTGGGCAGGTTCCAAATAATTTGGCTTTGAAACTGGCGGATGCTGGCGTGAAGCTGGTTGGGACGAGTGCGAAAAATATTGACCGGGCGGAAAGTCGGCATAAGTTTTCGGCTTTGTGTGACCGGTTAGGGATTGATCAGCCGCGATGGCAGGAGTTGTCTTCTGTGGATGATGTGACGAAATTTGCGGATGAGGTTGGGTATCCTGTGTTGGTGCGACCTTCGTATGTTTTGAGCGGCGCCGCGATGGCTGTGGCACATACGGAAGAGGCTTTGACGACGTTTTTGGCCAAGGCGAGCCGAATTAGTACGGAGGCGCCGGTGGTGGTGAGCAAATTTGAGCAGGGAGCAAAGGAGATCGAGATTGATGCGGTCGCCATGAAGGGAGAGGTTTTGATTTATGCGATTGCTGAACATATTGAAAATGCTGGGGTCCACAGTGGAGATGCGACGATCGTTCTCCCTCCACAAAAGCTTTACATAGAAACGATTCGGCGCGTGAAGCAGATTGCCAAAAAAATTGCGAAAGAGTTGGAGATTACTGGTCCTTTTAACATTCAGTTTTTGGCGAAGAATAATGATGTGAAGGTGATCGAATGTAATTTGCGGGCGAGTCGGTCGTTCCCGTTTAGCTCAAAGGTGACTGGATATAACTTTATTGAGATCGCGACCCAGGCAATGCTCGGCACCAAGAAGTTGAGTGACTTTAGAAAGGTCCGGTACCAAACGGTGGATTTGGATCATGTTGGGGTAAAAGCTCCGCAGTTCAGCTTTAGCCGTTTGAAAGGTGCGGATCCGGTGAGTGGTGTGGAAATGGCTTCAACTGGAGAGGTGGCTTGCTTTGGAGACGATATGTATGAAGCTTTTTTGAAAGCGATGATCTCTGTTGGATTTAAGGTTCCAAAGAAGAAAAATGTGCTTTTGAGCATTGGACGAACGGAGGATAAAGCAGCGTTCTTGGAATCGGCACGGAAGTTAAAAACCCTTGGGTTTAAGATTTTTGCGACTGCAGGGACAAGTGCATTTTTGGAGGAAAATGGCGTGAAAAACACTATGCTCCATAAAGTGAGTACGAAAAAATCGCCGAATATTTTACAGACCATTAGTGAAAAAAAAGTGGATCTGGTGGTGAATATTCCAAAGAGTTATACGCATGAAGAGGTCACTGATGGCTATATGATCCGACGTAAGGCGATTGACTACAATATTCCGCTTATCACCAATCTTCAGGTGGCGGAGGTTATTGTGGATGCCATGCAGCGTGGCGCCCATGAACGTTTAGAAGTGAAGGATTGGAGTGAATATACTGTTTAGGCCATTTTTTAGCTCTTGAAGGATGACAAAAAGATGTTATCCGTAATATTTTTGATGTTTTGGAGTATTATTCGGTGTACGGAATGTTTTTGTGTATATGAACCCAAAACGGCCTAACTCCTACCCAATTGGAAGATTGAAACCCTCCTCTTCTGACCCTGAAGAGAGCATTATTCGACCACTCCAAAAAGGTCCTGACTCCGATGTCCGCAAGGTTCGATTGCGGCAACAACCTGATAACGACTCTCCTGTCGATACTTTAACTCGATCGTTTAATCAGGAGCTTGAAGATGCCCGAAAGCGTGGGGTTCATCCTACAAGAACAAGTGTTCGTGATCTTTTAAAGGTGCATCCCCAGTTGGAAGATCAGCTAACAAATTTGAGGGCTTTTAAAAGCATGGCAGAGGCAGCAACGACTGCAGAAACCAAGAAAGTTTTCTTGCGGCTGCTCCAAAACTGGCTTGAACAAACCAACTATTATGAATCTTTGGCGCTTCTTTTTACCGGGCGACTCGTTACTCATGATGATGAAGAATGGCGGATTTATTTCTGTTCGCCAGAAGATTTGAAGGGTGAAAATCCTACTCTGACACTGGTTCAGGGGCGATATCTGCCTGATCAGAAAACTATCTGGGTTTCTATCGTTGATATATTTGCGGGGCTGGAAATTTGACATTGTCGCATATGCTTGCCATAATGCGCTCCTTTTTCTCCCTCTATAAATTCTCAACGATGGAACGCAAAAACCGCGACTACGAAGAAATCCCCGCAGAACGGCCATCCCAGCCAAAGCGCACGTCGGCCAGGGATGCTTTTTGGGCTATTCTGCTGAAGGACCAGGCAGATTTGCAAGATTTGGCGATTCCTTTTGATAGCCGTGAGGCTTTTGCGACTGCTTTTGAAATGGTGGCAGCCAAAAACCCACATCTTCTTCAGGTTCTGTGCAGCTGGCTGGAAAACCGGACGGTGCAAACACGCGTTCTTAAAGTGGCTTTACCCGGCCAAACCGTGCAACGATTTGAGCTGGAGGATGGGTGGAGAGTTTTGTTTCTTGATGTTGAACAACTTCAAAAAGGTGACTTTGAGTTGAGTGTGTCCAAGGATGGTCATTTTGCAACGACTCATCTGAAGGATGTGCTTTTTTATAATGTGGCCCAATATAGATAGTTTTGGCTTATCGTGGTATAAGGTTGGCGCTTAATGTTTGCAATGAACGAATTTGATCACGAAAAAAATCCGCAGCAACTGGTGAAAGGATTGTTGGAATTCATTGGGGAGGATCCTGCAAGAGAGGGATTGATAGATACCCCAAAACGGGTGGTAAAGGCTTATGAGAAGCTTTTTTGCGGGTACAGTCAGAAGCCGGAAGATGTGCTGACCGTGTTTGGCGATGAACTGTATGATGAGATGATTGTGGTGAAGGATATTGAGTTTTACTCGACGTGTGAACATCACATGCTGCCGTTTTTTGGGAAGGCTCATGTTGGGTATATTCCGGATGGAAAGATTATTGGCTTGAGCAAAATGCCGCGACTGGTAGAGATTTATGCACGGCGGTTGCAGAATCAGGAGCGGATGACCAGTCAGATTGCGCAGGGACTCTATGATGTTTTGAAGCCGAAAGGAGTGGGGGTGATTGTGGAGGCGAAACATTTTTGCATGATGGCGCGCGGCGTGGAAAAACAGAACTCACTGGTGGCAACGTCATCGTTGCGGGGACTTTTTAAGAAGGAGCTTTCAACACGGAATGAGTTTTTGCGGCATATTGGGCGATAGTTTGGTATACTTTGCGGGAATTTTTTTTGACTATGAAAGACCGTATACTCGATTTTTCCGATGTAATAGAAGGTGTTTTTGGCTCACCAGAGGGCTTTGAAGGACAGCCTGCTTCCAAAGTCCGTCCAACTGATCGTCAAACAACCAAGAAAGGTGATACGCTGCCATGTCCTCCGTCAGGGGAAATAGCGCAGCAAGATCCTGTTACTATTGCCATTGAAGAGGCGAAGGATGATGTAGTCGAAACTGTGGTTCGAGCAACTGCCGATGATATCACAACTCAGATTTCGACGCTCGATCCTTTCCAACGTGAGGTTCTTATTGACCAGTATCTTGATCGCTTTTTGAATTTAGCCGAGGCTGCTCCAAACCGAATACGTTTTTTGCGAATGCTGTGGCAACTGCAGGATGAAATGATGAAAGTTCCTTCTGTTGCTGATGAAGTTTTGCAAGTAATTGAAAGAATTTTTCTTGATAATGATTTTGTGATGCCTGGTTCGGAGCCGGTTGAACAGAGGACATGGCGGATTGTCTGGCTACAATTTATAGATTTTCGTTCGAAGAAGTCTCATCGGATGATTGCTCGTAATACTTATACGAATTTACGGCATCCCGTGAAGCTTTATGATGTTCTTCATGGGCTCCAGTTGAGCGAGTAGCGCGGCTTTCGATTTCTGGTATAATTTTTGTGATGTCATCTTTTCTTCCACAATCTATTCGCGCGCTCATTGATGAGTTTTCGCGATTGCCGGGAGTTGGGCCAAAGTCGGCACAACGGCTTGTGATGCACTTGTTGCACGCGCCGGACAGTCGGGTGCAAGAGCTTTCGCGCGCGGTTGGTAACCTTAAAACCGGTCTGCAATTTTGTTCGGTCTGCTGGAATATCGCGGAGGAAGAAAAGTGTCAGATTTGCCTTAATGCGGAGATGAGTTTGCGGCAGGCGACGCAGATTTGTGTGGTGGAAGAGATTTTGGATGTGGTAGCGCTAGAGAAAACGAGTGAATATAAAGGTGTGTACCATGTTTTGCATGGGGCGCTTTCGCCGGTGGATGGAATAGGGCCTGAGCAATTGAAGATTCAGGCGCTGGTGGATCGAATGAAAAGTTTTGAAAATGTGTCTGAAGTGGAGGTGATTCTGGCGACGAATCCGGGGTTGGAAGGGGAGTCGACGGCTTTATACATAATGAAGCTTTTGGGTCCACTGAATGTGAATGTTACGCGAATTGCCCGGGGTCTGCCGGTTGGTGGGGATCTGGATTATGCTGATGAACTGACGCTGACGCGAGCCCTGCAGGGGCGAGCGGCGTATCGGTAGTTTTATCGCCGCTTTTTACGTTTTTCTTTCTGGAAGAAGGTCTCTTTTGTCATAAAGAGGATCAAGATCAGCAAAATAATGAGTGGCCATAGCGGTGCTACTGCCACCTCTGACACGGCGGCTCCATGTATTTGTCTTTCCTCCGTGCTTCTATCAAAACAAAAATAGTCAGCGCACCACACATCCTCCCTCCATACAAAACCTTCGCCGACAATTGGAGGGAATGGTCCTACTGATGGAACATAAGCGATTGGGCCTGACCCTCCCGGCTGTGGTTGTGGCTCAGGTTGGGGCACTTCCGGTTGGGGTGTTCCTGGCTGGGGCATCTCTGGTGCTCCTGGGATTCCCGGGAGAGCTGGTTGATCCGGAGGTGGGAGAGTCGGTTCTTCCGGCTCTTCAGGAGTTTCCGGCTCCTCCGGCTTTTCTGGTTCTTCTGGTGGTCCATCAACCGGATAAGGGCGGCCGCTGCCACCTCCGCCGCCGCCGACTGGTGGGGATGGCGGCGGTACGGGTGCAATACAGTCTGCGAATGTTTCTTCTACCAATCCCGCACATGCACTATAACTTGAACTGGATCCCTCCCCATCAAAGTTGTCCCCGGTTATGCCCGTCATACCGTAGCTGGGAGAGGTTCCTGTTCCCACAGCTCCATCGTTCACAATGTCAGCTGAATCCATGATGTAATTGGTGCTTGTTCCAATAGCTGCGTGGCTTATTGATGCACCAAAGGGCATAGCAGCAGTGGCTGCAATTATTGTAATCGCAAAGAATAGGCTTGTGAGCGCTCTTTTTCCTGCCTTGGTTTTCATTTTTTGTTTTTGTTTTCGGCTTCAGGGATATCTCTAAATTATACCATATATTTTATATATGGCCAATTGCAGTGTATTCTTCTGCTTTAGATTTTCACCTGGCTCAAAAGACTATCTCCATGCTCATGTACCTGCGTGGCAAAGTATTGTGCTGAACTGCTCACTTCAACTGCCTGGTCGGCTAAAGATTTGGCTTCGTTTACATAAAGAACGACATGCGCGTAACTTTGTAAGGTTCCGGCTTTATAGGCCTGAAAGAGTTTTTGAAATGCCTGTGCCAGTAGATGTGTTGCCTGGACAGTTTCTGATTCTGGGTTGATGTTGAGTGCCTCTTCGCTTCTTTCCAGTGCCACACCCGCCTGCGCGACAGCTCCATCAATATCGTTCCTGTAGACTTTTAAAAGAGCATCTATAATGCTCGCTTCGGCCATAGAGAGACGTTCCTGAACATATCCCCCCTGTTTTACGTACATCATTTTGTGGAGGATTTGAGCACATTCCCCACGCGTGAGAAGCTTTTCCGGGGAGAGTGTGTCCTCTACGGTCGCGTAGATTAATCCAACCGCTTTAGCATACCCTACGTAAGGCGTGAACCATGTGCCCGCCGGTACATCGGCAGCAATATTTCCTGTGATATTTTGGTATGGAGAGAGATCCACCTGGAATGCCTGCTCTGTCATTTTCAGAAACTCTGCTTTATTGACGGTTCTGGCTCCGGCAAAGGTTCCGTCCGGGTTTCCGTGGATGATTCCTTTGAGTGCTCCTTCAAAAACGTACCCGGCGTACCAGACATCGAGTGGGACGTCTGTGAATCCGGTGTTATAGAGTCCATTGGAGGGCTTGTCCCCGATACCTGTGAGGACCATTTTAATAGCTTCTGCGCGGTTTACAGGCTGATTCGGCTTAAATGTTCCATCTGGGTATCCCTGAAGAACTCCGCTCGCTACAAGGGCTTCTATAGAGCTGTAGTACAGATTGGTCGATGGAACGTCGCTGAACGTTTGAGCGTGTGCAACCTGATGCAATGGGGCTGAAACTCCTGTTCCAACCACTACTGCGAGCGCTATGATGGCGGTCAAAAATTTTTGTTTCATTTACTGAGCCTGAGCTAGCTGCCACTTGGAATTTGCGCCATTATTTCGTTAGCGCGATCTTTAATGTGTTTGGCGATTGGCTGGAGTTCGTCATTTACTTCCCAGGCTTCGGTGGATTTTGCAATAGCCTGGTTGGACCAGTTTTCTACTTCCGCCCAGTTTTGCTGGATCGCGAAAAGATAGGCGTTCATAACAAAATCGTAGGCCCGGGCAATCTTGGCTGCTCCAAGAACAACGTTATCTTCCGGTAGATTTTTGTATGCCTGCTGTGTCATGTCTACGGCCAGCTCGGATGCTCTCTTGGCAGCGAGAGGATTGTTGTCACCAACGTAGATATCGATCTGTGCCATCTGTTTTTCTGCCTGAGTGATCAGGAATTGTGTGTTGTTTCCACTTAGAATAATGCTGAGCATGTACATAATTTCTGCAACCTCTCCACGATTGAGTGCGGCAGCAGGATAGAGGTTATTGTTGGCGTCTTTTGTTACAAGACCTGCCTGACCTGAGTAGTTCATGAACGGGGTGTACCATTGATCGGCTGGGACATCAGCAAAAATTTGAGCGCCTTCCCATTTTTCGGTTTTGAATCCATTGGTATTTAAAAGCATCTTTAAAAATTCCGCCTTGGCGACATCTCGGCCTGGAGCAAAGGTTCCATCCGGATTTCCATCAACAATACCCAGTCCTTTTGCGGTCATAACGTATTGCGTGAACCAATCACCTGTCTGGACATCAGAAAATGGAATTGCTCCAAATTCGCTGGAAATTTCTATGTTGTTCCCTTCTAAAATAACCTTCAGAGCTTCCACTCTGTTCACGAGCTGATTCGGCTTGTATGTGCCATCTTCGTATCCGCTTACAACTCCTGACTGGTTTAAAAATTCGATAGCAAGGTAGTTTTCGTGTGTTTTTGGTACATCAGGAAACGCTAACGCAGCCGGAACCATGGTTCCCACCGCAAAAAGAGCACTGGTGATAATACTGATAGCTTTTCTCATATAAAAAAGTTATTCCTTGCACTAACGTATAACCTATTATACTCAATGCTGTTTCAAAAAGCCAGTATTCGGATTCTTCATCATGATGATTATGTGTGGTGAGTTCGGTAGTAGAGAACTACATTCCAGTCATCGATTGTTTGGGTACAATTGTTATCGATACCCCAAAGAATGTATTGCCCTCCGTCTATATCAATATTGAGATTATTGGCATTGTGCGCTTGTCCGGTGAGTCCGGTAGCAATGTTGGTGTCGAAACTATAGTTATTGTCGTCGCTGCTGCTTCCCGTTGACCAGACTTCTACATCGAATGAGCCGAAGAAGCATGAGTCGTTATCGGCGGAAAATCCGAACCCTGTAACAGTGATGTCATGAGGAATGTAAAATCCGACGTCATTGGCATTGTCTGGCCCCAGTGAACTTCCCCAGTCAACGGCACACCCATCTTCATTGCCTGGACTGTCTCCGGCTCCGCAGTTTCCGGTCTGTTCTCCAAAAATGACGTTGTCCTGTGTTGAAAGCCATTTGTTGCGGCCGTTGCTGGTGTCACAGACGTAGACGATTCCTGAGTCGGTGTCCATAAATGTTTGTCCCGCGAATGAAGCGTTGCAGGTTGCTGGTGGAGTGGAGACGGCAAATCGATAGTCAACAGCCATCCAGATAGCGGCTCCAGCGGTTGAATCAACGTTGATAAAGGTGAGGTTTGTGGCGGCGTTAATCCCGAATGTTCCTCCGTGCGATCCCCCCTTTCTGTCGTGGTTGGTTTCCAGTTTGGCGTTGGTTCCGGCATCCACAATGGTTGTCGTGACGCTTGAAAACTGGTTGTCGGCAATAATATTTCCGGCGTTTGTTGCAGCATTATTCGCTATACCGATGCTGAAACTTGATGGTCCTCCGCGTACAGCATTCCCAATAACGCTGGTGTTGTCCACATTGTCGAATAGTGAAATTCCTGTTGCTGTTGCGTTCGCGCCTTCCACAGTATTATTAATGATTATCACATCGGCACAATCGTTGAAGAACATACCAAAAGCTGTTGGCGAAAAGGCCAGATTCCGGGCACGGTTTGAAAAGACTGAAGAGGCAGAGACCTGTGAAAACGCGTATGAGGTTTCTGCTGCTTCGGAAACGATGTTTTCGGAGATAATACTGTCCTGGATTCCATTTCCATAACCGAAGAGCTGGCCGGCAAAATCAGCGTTTCCGTCAAAATGGATTCCATCCACCCAGCGGTTGGCAGGGGCACTGTTGTTGATGATGTTTCTTGTTGCCGTGAATCGTTCCCCAATGGTTGCGGATCCATCGGTAAAGACAATGGCTGTATGCGTTGATGTTTTGGCTCCTGTAGATGTTACGACCATGTCCATGACTTTGTTTTCCGATCCTCCATTGATAGAAATTCCGTGTGTGTTTGCTCCAACCTCCATCTGAAAATTCTGGATGGTGATGTTGCTGACCGGAGCTGTTCCGTTTGCCACTCCAACCTGAATGGTGGCGTTGTTTTCGCCTGTTCCTCCTGTCCATGATCCTGATGTAGTGGAGAGGATTGTTCCTGATCCTTCTCCAACCAGCGTAATGTCGTTTGAAGTAATGATAAGCGGAGCGGTGATGCTGTGGGTCCCAATGAGGAGTTTAATCGTTCCTCCGCTTGATCCAAGGCTGTCGATTGCGCCCTGAATGTTCATTCCCGGCGATACGTAAATGGTTCTGTCGGGAACGGTTGAAATCGTTCCCGATGTGAGAACGTTTCCTCCACCAATAATGGTGACATCCCAGTCAGCGATTCTGAGTGGATTTACCCAAAGTTGGTCGTCTACCAGAATGGTTGAGGTGTTGCGGAGTCCGGATGAAGAGACTGGCAGAAGGAGATTTCCTGCTCCGCCACTTTGGGTACTGTTGATAAAATCGATGTCTGTGACCGGTGGCGTTCCGGCAGTGCTGTCGATTGCTACTTTTCCGCTTCCAACAACGAAATCTACGCGTTGAAAGTTAATGGCGCTGTCGTATGAGCCGTTTTGCTGCACATCCAGGCCACTTGTAGCTGCAATGCCGCTGTCGACATCGATGGTGAGGTCTTTGAAAGCGCTGTTAATGATTTGAAGGCTTCCTGCTCCTGAAATATCTATTGTTGTGAGGTTGTTTCCTTTTCCAACGATTTCAATGTTTTCCAGGTCGATTGCTGTTGTTATGGAAAATGTTCCAGGGTCTACCAGCATGATTCCGGCTGACACAGTATTGAGGTAGGTTGCTGCGTCGGCAATGGTGGTGTAGTCACGGCCAACTGGCCCAACGGTTACCACCTTTGTAGCGTTAGAAACGTTGGTTGTTCCGGTCAATCCAATCCACGTGGTTCCGCTCCAGGCATAGGTTCCAGGCTGACAGTTTGGGCCTGTACATCCTGGTGCGATAGAATCAACAGCAGTGAGCTGCACGATTCGTCCTGTTCCACCAACTCCCAGCCCAAGAGCTCCTCCAGGCATGGCTGTAACATTTTCCACACGGGCTTCAACAATTTGGTTACTGTTGAGATCAATGTCATCGCTTATTTCAAATCGCAGATCTGTCGCATTCCATTGGATAAACTCTCCCAGTGTACTTCCAAACTGGATGGTGATGTTTCCGGTTGCCTGATCCAAAAAGTCGAGGACCAGCCCTTCTGATCCAACATCTGCAAACGAATCTTGCTGAAAAAGGATGGCAGCGTTTGTTTGATGGAAGTATGTTCCCGCTGAAAGCAGCCATGCTATTCCCAGTGTCGCTAGTATGTTTATTCTTTTCATTTTATTGAAGCTGCTTTTTATGACTGTCATGACCCTCTCCAAAGTGTCATGATTTTATCATAAAATTATATCAAAAATTTCATTCTTTTTCACGAAAGAATGCTTTCAGTGTTCTATGAAAGACCCATTTAGAGTTGACTATTGTAGCTCTATGTTGTCTTTTACGTTCCTATGACGAAAATAGTGATTGGGGTCGATGCTTCTTCGGCTTCCAATCCCTGCCCTCCCAAGAGAATCCCCGCGCTTTCGAGGAATTTGATTGTTAGCAGACCAGTCCCGGCATTGTATGAATAGCCTGCCATGACAGGAGCTTCTGCGAGTGTTTGGATCTCTGATGCTTCTGCTGAGACATGATAGACCGATGAAAAGAGGAGATTCCCACTGACTGTTCCATCGTCGGTGAGATACAATGTTGTGTTTTCCCCATCGGTAGCCTCATTCGTAACTGTTGCGGTAACAATGTTGTTTGCCAAAGATCCGTTGTGGTAGTGCGTGCTGTTAGCGTTATTGAGTATCTGGAAACTGCTTCCATCACAAGCATAGGTGTTTCCATCGGTAGTGTTTTGATAGACGCGTCCAATTGAACTTCCGTCGCAGGTTGGCGCTGAGGCAAGGTTTTCAACTCTCAGTTCTATTGATTCATTGAGATTGAAGTCGATATCGCTTGCCACTTCAATACCGCCATTGACATTAAGGTCATCTGAAAAGTCGAATCGGCCTGAGGCAATGTCCCACTGCAAAGATTCCCAGTTACTGCCGTTTCGTCCAAGGTTCAGAATTCCCGGACTGAGAGCAGCGGTATGGTCATCGGCTATAAATCCCTGCCCTACAACTGCCAGGTTCCCTTCAATCCGTGTATCGTCAGAAATTTCGAAACGGGTGTTGGTGGAGCTCCAGGTAATAGATTCTGCCAATGTTTCCCCGAACTGGATGGCAATATCTGTCCCATTATTATCTTTGTCGAGCGTGAATGTGTCGGCGTCTGTTGCGTTATTGGTGTACAACTCTTGAGATATTGAAACTCCGTTTTCTAGCAATGGGAAACGATCAAGCGTTGTTCCATTGATGTAGGTGTCATTGTAGAGAACATATGATGTTACCGGATCACCATCGTCTTTGTACTCAATCATCATAAACTGATTGTTTGGTGTGAGTTCGGGGAAGCTGGCGATATCACCAAATGGTATGAGTAATCGTCCAACTGAATCTGGCGTGAGTGTTAGCTCAACCTGGAATCCACCATAAGTGGCAGCACCGGTATTAATAACACCGGAACTCACGTCTCCACTTTCGATTCTACCGTCATCCCAAAGACTTAACCGGATAGTTTGAGTCGTGGTTATCGGGCCTCCATCATCCAATATTAAAAACACCGAAGATATATAACTTTCGGCGTTTGCTGTTACTGCAAACAAAACTATGAAGACCGTACAAATTGTTGTTTTGAAAAGATTTTTCATAGTTTTAGAGTTTTTCACCAAGGGTCCAGAAGACACCGCTCATTTCAAATCCGACCATAACTGCGTCAGATGTATATGTATCGTCACTGTCGGCGGCATCGCGATAGAGACGAATATAAAGGGGATCCCCTTCATAGTAGCCATTGATGTCTATTGGAGTTGTGAATTCCGAAAGAATTACTTCGTCATCAGATATGCCGCTTCCTGTTGGGACTGTTTCAATAGTTGTGATTGATACATCTGAGTCAATGTCCTCTCCAGCGGCGCGTGGTGCTGTTGGGATATTTGATCCATCTACGGCTTCTACGTTTCGCGCGGCAGCGAGTGTGTAATCCAGATGCCACTGTACGTTCCCTCCGTTGTTGTTCGATTTTTTCCAATAAATCCGGACCGTAACCGGGTTTGATGTATCGATACCTCTTGGTAAGGCAATAGACCCCGTTGTTTCTTCTATCTGGTACGAATTTCCCGTGAATGCTGACTGCGCCCTTTCCATGGTAAACGATGAGAAGAATGTCCCCACGGTAAATGATGTGTTGTCGGGGCTGTTTGATCCCTGCGCATAAAAGAGCATTTCTGGCCCGGTTATAAACGTTTTCCGGTAACGGGAATCTCCAAGGAATGTAAAAGTACCGGCACTATTAATCTGGGTGGAATTTGGGTTGATTTTGAACTGTTCGAACAGGGGAGCCGTGCTGAGGGAGGATGTGATCCGTATGCGGATCCAGTAGCGATTTGTTCCGGTTGAAGGAGGATCGCTGAGGGTCCAGTTTGACTTCATGTTGTTGTCGAAGAGTGCGTATTCATTGCTGTTTGCTCGAATGTGGCATGAGTTATCGTAGCGATAAAGGAGCGTTGAGTGGAGGCACATAACATTGAATGGTGTCCATGATGATCCATTCCAGTATTCATGGACAATAGCCCCTCCGCTGGCTGCTGTTCCAGCTGTGAGGTATCGATATCCTCCAAATTTCACATAGTTTCCAAGGCTATCCTGACGATCGCTTGAGATGTAGAGCGCGTTATTAACACCGGTTCCCGGATAGCTGAATGTTGAGCCGGTTGCACTTTGTGCCGCAGTTGTTACATCTGAATAAGTGCTGCCGTTATAGGCATACACAAGCATCCCATCGGTATAACTGTCACCTTCACCGAAGAGCGACTCTTGTCCTTCTTCAGGGATTCCCACATTGAGCTCACCAAGGACGTTCAGAGCTTCGTCATCAATAGTGTTGTCGTTAAATGTGATGACATTGGTCATGGCCGCAGGGATGTTGAACATGTTTTTATTGGCAACGACACCTGAATAGTAGATGCTGCTTGTTGTTGATTCAGAAAAGATGTCGTAGGTTTGGTTGTTGGTTATAACTCCTCCGGATCCGTTGACGACACTTGATCCTGTTGGACCAATGCGAAGCCCGTTGCCTGTGAACTGCACTGTTACATTTCCAATTTCAACATTGGCACTGTCGTTTACAAAAATTCCGTTGGTGACGAGTGGTGCTTTTATGGCCGCGTTGGCGATTGCGATTTGTGTTCCACTTCCGCTCACAACCAGCGCGTTATCTGCGGTTGCACCAGTAACGGCATACTGACTCATTCCTCCTGTTGCTCCTCCTTCATACTTTACAATGTCGGTGAAGGTTCCGGTCTGGGCGGCAACATTTAATACGCGGACAGATGCTGAACTTCCTGTAGCCAAAATCCCTGTTTCGCAATCGGCTAACTGAACAAAATCAAATGCTGTCACTCCATCGGCCCGTCCGCAAATACCACCAGCGCCAGAGGCTCCTGTTAAAGAAATGTTTTCGATAAGTGTGTTCGATCCGGCGTCAAGCAGAGTTCCTGTTGGGACAGCCGCAACAACGATGATGTTACTCAGATTTCCCAAACCTTTGATACTCACATAGTCCGGAACCGTAATTGGGGCTTCGGGATAAATTCCTGGATAAACCTGGACGACGTAGCGTTTGAGAGCTGTCGCATCCGTGATTGAGTCCACTGCTGCTTTAATCGACGTAAAGTCTCCTCCACTTTTTGCAACGGTTACTGTTTGTGCGAATCCGCCACTGCTCAGACTTCCGCCACTGAGGACATTCCAGCTCGTTCCATTCCATGTATATGTACCGGGCGTACAGTTGGGTGAAACCGTACATCCTGGCGCCGTGCTGTCTGTTACCGTGAGTTCTACTACTCGTCCAATTCCTCCTGCGCCAAGCCCTGCGCCTCCACCTGGCAGAGATGTGACATTTTCCAGGCGTGCAGTGGTGAGCTGGTTATTGGTGAGGTCCAGATCATCGCTCAATTCAAACCGGTTATTGCCGGCGCTCCAGCTGAGCGTTTCACCAATGAGGCTCCCAAATTGAATGATAATATCTCCGCCCGCATCACCAATCGCATCGATAATAATCCCATCTGACTCAACATCACTGAAATCATCATCCTGAAAAAGGATTCGCGCGTCAGCTTTCTGCTGTCCACCAAAAAGGCAAAGCAGGAGTGAAAAGAAAATAAGTTGTCGAAAAAAAGTTTTCTTCATATGGCAATATGTCTTTACATTATACCATAAAAAGGCTTCCCCTCTATGAGGATGGGGCCTTCGTCATAAAATTGTCACTCTTTGTTCTGCAACAAAAAAGCCCCCTTTTGAAGGAGGCTTTTCTTTAACTCTGTTATGATTCCTAGTTGTCGTATCCGAGTGAAAGGAATCCAATGTCCGCGAATGTTGCGGCAGCGTTTGTTGCGTCGATCAATTTCACTGCGATCTCAATGATATCGCCCGCATCAAGTGCTGAACCACCTGTACATCCCGCTTCGAGCGTTGCTTCTGCAATGGTTCCTGTTGCCCATACGTTGGCTGATCCATTGGTTGTGTCTGATCCACATGTTGCAGCGTCTGTGACGTTTACAACTGTTACTTCCACATCATTGTCAGCTTCGGTTGTTGAACCGGTTCTATATCGATATGTGAAATCGTTCACATCAAGGAAGTCTGCCGGGAGAGGGAATCGGAATCGAATATCGATGTCTTGCGCCGAGTTTTGCTTGGTTGTCCATGAATAGTAGTGTTCGCTGTTGGCATCATCATAGAGAGCTTCAAGTTTTCCTTTATTGTTACTTCCATCCTGGAAGATGGTTGCATCTGGATATTCTGGATAGAAAGTTAGAACTTCGTTGTTTGGCGCGTTTGATCCAGAAACAGCTCCAAGCTCCTGAAGGGCAGCCTCTACGTCTGCTCCGGTGTAGTATCCTCCAGCATCTTCGATACCAACGTTTGAAGCACCTTCCCCTGTAGCAGTTGATGTGAGGGAGTTGAGGGCGTCAATAATACCGGTTGTTCCGAAAGTTGCGTCGATGCCTGTGTCGGCTTCGGTAAGGGTTACCGGGGCAGTGAGCTGTGCGTCGTCGAAGACGATGTCGTCTCCTGCTGTGATGTTCACGTCATCTGTTGTCGCTTCAAGAGTGAGAGCTCCAGCAGAAGTTGTAATGTTTGATGCAGCTCCAGCATTTACGAAGAATCCTCCAGTGAGGTCGATATCAAAGCTGTCAGCGTTGAAATCAAGGAGTCCTGTTGAGGTTACGTCGAACTCACCGGTTCCTGTTGCAATGCTGAAATCTCCGTTTGAAGTTGTAAGGGTGTTGTCTGCATCTGCTCCATAAACATCTTCAAAATCTTGCGGGCCTCCTGTCGACCATGTGTCTGTTGCGGTACAAACACGAAGTTCATTTGTTGTTGTGTTGTAGAAGAGGTCTCCTTCTGTACAAGTTCCTGGATCTGCTGCTCCTGCGGCCATCGCGAATCGAGTGGCTCCGCTGAAGTCTGCAACTCCGTTAACGTCGAGAGTTGTTCCAGCATCTGTTGTAAGCGTTCCAGATGTGAAGTTGTCTGATGTATCACTTCGGAGGAACTGCAATGAATCGAGTCCATCGAGTGTGTCGGCGTCTGTAGAGGAAGCTACTACTGGTGCCCATACACCGGGACTTCCTGGTGTTGTACAGATTTGGAGTTCTTCATCAGTTGTGTCAACAATCAACTCACCTATAACGGCACAATCCGCGTTGGTGTTTGGATCTGTATCTTCACGAAGTCGGGTTTGTGTTGCTGCAGAAAAGTCGACATCTCCGTTGGCACTAAGGTCTCCGGTGATATCAACACTGTTGTCGAATTCAAAGGTGTTGGTCGTGATATTCCAGTTAATGGTTCCATTCTCTGTTGTAACAGCATCATTTCCGAACTGGATAGCGGTGTCGTTGGCACCGGCTCCATCGAAATCAATGAGGATTGCATCAGATGCGATGTCGTGAAAGTTATCATCCTGGAAAAGGATGGCTGCCTGCGCTGTTGCGCTGCTCGTAACCATCATGGTGAGAACAAGGGTATTAATGGCCTTTTTGAGCCATGTATGCTTTTTGTTTTGCATAGTAAAGGGTGAGATTATTTTTATATATTCAGTATATTATACCACACTTTTGTCATTATTCCAGTATTTCAATTTAATTTCCGACATAATTTATAATGATGCGTCCAACATCGGTATATCCGGAGCTGGTTGTGTGTGGTCGTAGCTTTATAGTTATCTGTTCACCGGCTGTAAATGTTGGGACTCCTCCAAAGGTTATTCCGCTTGTTGTAAAGGCTCCAGCTGATGTGAGGTCTGTTCCTCCCACCAGTGGAATTGCTGTTCCGGCTGTATCCTCTATTTCTACATCTATGTGGTTGGTTGTTACTACGCCATCGGCTGTTCGATAGGTCAGCTCTACTGGTGTTGCCTGGAATCCGGTAAATCCGTCCGGGAGGTCAACGCGGACAACAAGATCAATGTCCTGCAGGGATGATTGTCTGGTAGTCCAACGGTAGTAATTAAAGTTGTCGTTTCCCGGGTCACCATCCGTATCTATAAAGAAGGATTCGATTTTTCCTTTATTGTCGGATCCGTCCGCAACAATAACTCCATCTTCGTATTCCGGTTCTATCACAATGCTCTGGGCATACGTTCCTCCTGCTCCACCCGTTGCTGCCCATGTTCCTGGTGAGCCTGTGGCGGTACAGACGTAAATGCGGTTTTCTGTGGTATCGAGGACGAGTTCGTTGACGGTGGTACAGTCAGCTGCGGCTTCGTCTGCAACTTCACGCATATGGAATTCACTGGATCCAGAGAAGTTCGCATTGCCGGTAACAGTAAGGTCTCCCGTAATGTTCACGTCGTCTGAAAAATTGAAGTATGAGTTGCCAATGTCGTATTCAAGGACTTGAGCAAGAGTTGTTCCAAATATAAGAGGGATTGTTCCGGCCGCGACGGAATCATCGGCATCGATAACAAATGAGTCGGCATTGGTCCCGCCTGGGATGTAGGCTACATCGAAAAGCCCGGCTCCATCGAGTGTTACCAGGTTCCCAGGTCCGGTTCCGACATCGGCATTGTCGACAGTATCGGCATTAATAGCGTAAAAAGCGGAATTGAGGATGTGTCGATCGGTGGTGTCTGCTGTTGATCCTGTTGGATCAATAACTTCGTAGTCTGTGATTGGGGAAGCATCCGGTTTTACATCCACCTGAAGATAAACGTGTGTTGAAGATGTTACATTTGGGAGAGTTGTGATTGTTCCAAGATCTACGTGGAAGAGTCCATTGGTGTCTGGAGTGACTGTGTGCTCTTCGACCCAACCGGCATAGCCAGCCGCGCCTGGGTCGATTGCGCCTGTTCCCAAAAGGTCCCCCGCATCGAAATCTGAATCGGTCCAAAGACTAAAGCGGACGGTTTGTGCTGTTGTGATTGGCGTTCCCACGGCGTCGGTGAGTCGGGCGCTGTAGGAAACAGTATAAGGAGCCGTGGTTGTTCCTGGAGGGGGCGCTGCTAAAGACGCACTACCAAGGCCCATAACACTCAACATTACAATGAAGGCGGTACTAATACCTTTTTGTAAGGATTTTATCATTTGGATGTACATACTATCTTTTTATTTTACCATTTTTTACGGTTTTCGAAAAGACATGATAGCTTCGTAGAATTCTGTGATTTCCATGCTTCTGGAAAAATTTTAGGGTTGCTTTTTGGCCAATTTGTAGTATAATTTCTGGCTCGTATGTTAGGGAAAGGGAGCGCTGGTGCTCGCCTAAACCGGCATATGAGACAAGACTTCGTGGAGGCCTTGAAAGGGGCATTCCACATCTGATGTTTGACAGAGAGAGAAAATAGGCGCGGGGCGCATACTCTCACAACGCTGGAAAGGAGCGTTTCTCACGTGAAAACCATCATTGCAACCTTTGCCGGATTGTTGGCGTTTCTGACTTCGGTCAGTGCGATGGCATCTGGTGGGGAGGAGCATGGACATGAGGAGCACGCGCTCCAAGTGTTTGTGTTTGTGATTGCCCTGTTGTTTGCCGCCCGTCTGGGTGGCCGCCTGGCCAATCGCATCAAGCAACCGGCCGTCCTGGGGGAGCTCCTGGCTGGAGTTGCCGTGGGTGCGCTGGGGTTGCTGCAAGGTTCCTTCGGGAACTTTGTGGCTACGACCAAGAGCGACCCGATCTTGCATTGGGTTGCTATGGTGGGTGTGATTCTCCTGCTCTTCAAGAGCGGATTGGAGGAAAACATCCATGAGATGAAGGAGGTCGGCGGTCGAGCAACGCTTGTCGCTGTTGTGGGGGTGGTTCTTCCGGTGGCCGGAGGGATCGCGTTCACCTACTTCCTTCTGCCTGGGCATTCGATGCTCGTCTACGTGTTCTTCGGCGCCACGTTGGCGGCGACTTCAGTCGGGATTACGGCTGCAGTATTCGACAACTTCAAGTTCAAGAGTACAGAGACCCGGATCGTGCTCGGAGCAGCTGTGGTCGACGATATCATCGGACTGGTGATTCTCGGCGTGCTGTCAGCTGTGGCTCAGGGAGGTGAGGTGAGCGGAAGCTTCATCGCCATCGCCGTGGTCAAGGCAGTCGGATTCCTAGGGGTTTCGATCCTTCTGGGCCGTCTGCTTGCTCCGTCTATCAGCAAAGGCTTCAGCCGACTTCACTCCGGTCCGGAGATGAAGATGGCGATGGCACTGGTGTTCTGTGGGCTCTACGCCTACGGTGCCAAGGTCCTCGCGGGGCTCGAGCCGATCGTGGGTGCGTTCGCAGCCGGGCTGGTCCTGGATGCGGTGCACTTCGAGAAGTTCGAGGAACCGGAGATCGCCAAAAAGCTCAAGCTGTGGGCTGGCCTCGTTGAGGGCAAGCGCGTACAGAAGGAGCTGGAGCTGGAAGCCGAACATGCACGGGAAGGGCATGTGGAGGATCTGATCGAGGGAATGACCAAGTTCTTCGTTCCGATCTTCTTCATTGTCACCGGCATGGCGGTGGACCTGCGGGTCTTCAAGGATCCACAGGTGCTCCTGATGGCTGGTGGCCTCACCATCGTGGCGTTCGTGGGCAAATATGCCTGCGGATTCGCGGCTGGCAAGGGTACGAACAAGTCCCTCGTTGGCTTCGGCATGGTTCCGCGTGGCGAGGTCGGTCTGATCTTCGCCAATCTGGGAAAGAGCTACGGCGTGCTGAACGAGAAATCGTTTGCCATCGCCGTCGTTGTGGTCATTGCGACCACGTTCGTTGCTCCTCCGCTCATCGCCAAGGCGATTCGGAAAAGCCAGAATGACGAGCTCCCCGAAACCAAGCGCCAGGGTGCCAAGGCAGCAGCCGTGGCTGAGTAGTCGCAAGGCCCCCGCCCACTCGCAAGAGTTGGGCGGGGGTAGCATTTTTTTTCTCTCTCTGTTTCTCTTTTCCCTCATTGACAATGAGGGTTATTGGCTTTATCATCCCTTTTGCTTTGTACATCTTTATTTTTTCTTTATCAGTAAACAGCTTCGTACCAACAAACAGATTCGTGTGCCTGAAGTGCGACTTATTGACGCAGAAGGCGAGCAATTAGGGGTTAGAAAGACCGAGGAGGCTTTAAAATTAGCCGAGGAGGCCGGTTTGGATCTTGTAGAGGTAGCGCCGAAGGCAAATCCTCCTGTTTGTAAAATTCTGGACTATGGAAAACATCTGTATCGTCAGTCTAAACTGGAGAGAAAACATAAGAAGCAGCAAAAGCAGGGCGAAATGAAGGGCGTGCGACTGACTTTTCGCATTGATAAGCATGATATGGAGACCAAGATCAAACAGGCAAAGAAGTTCCTGGAGAAGCAATGCAGCGTGAAGGTGACACTGGTTTTTCGCGGTCGGGAAGCGGCACATGTGGACATTGCGAAAGAAAAGCTTGATTTTTTCTACGAATCGTTGAAAGATATAGCGCACCTTGATCATCCTCCCAAGAAACAGGGATACACGATGTTTATGATTCTGGTGCCACAAAAATAACTTTTATTATGAAGCAAAAGACACGAAAATCAGCAGCGAAAAGAATTAAAGTTACTGGAAGCGGCAAGATCCGTCTTCAGAAATCTGCGCGAAACCATCTTTTGATCAACAAATCAAAGCGACAAAAGAAGCTTAACCGCGGTGGGCAAGAGACCAATAAGGGAAATGAGAAGAATATTAAATTGATGCTACCACACACTACTTAATTTTTTGTTATGCGTGTAAAAGGAGGAACAACGACTCGACGTCGACATAAAAAGATTCTTAAGAAGACGAAAGGATTTAAAGGTCTTCGAAGCAAACTGTTCCGATGGGCTAAAAGTGCTCATGCGAAGCAGGGGCAAAATGCTTACATTGGGCGAAAACGACGAAAGCGCGATATGCGACGACTTTGGATTACCCGTATTAACGCAGCTGTTCGTGCTGAGGGTATGAACTACAGCCGATTCACTCATGGTCTTTTGAAGGCAAAAGTGATTGTTGATCGAAAACATCTGGCGGATCTTGCGATTCACAATCCAGAAATCTTCAAAAAGGTGGTAGAGGTCGCGAAAGCAGAGCTTTAAATTTCTGCTGATAGGGGCCGTTATTCATGGATGTACAATCCTTGTTTTTCACGAATTTCCCGGTATGTATCCATGTCGAGCTGCATGGTGAGCCAATCGTATGAATATCCGTCAATGCGGGCCGCATCGTATTCTATTTCTCCTTCTGTAAATCCGATACTTTTATAAAATGGGATGACTGCTTCATTGGTCGTCGTGACTTTTAGGCTTACAATAGCAATGTCTCGCTGTTTCGCTGCGTGATCAAGAGTGTGATAGGTGATGTCCTGTCCTAATTTGCGGCCTCTATGGGCTCTGCGGACGTAAAGTTTTCCAAACCATGCCCGGTGTGATCTCATTCCTGTTTCCCTCGTTAATGTCGCCATTCCCACCAAACCTTCCTGTAATTTGCCATTTTCATCATGGTAATGGTGCTTTGCCCCCGTTACATAGTTCTCGTCGATAAAGGTTTGAAAGTCTCTCACGCGGTTAAGGCGCACCGCTTGAAAAGTGCTCCCAAATACTTCTGGTTGCCTTTTAAGTCCATCCATATAGAGCGTCTTGAAAGACTTGGCATCTTTTGTTGTTAAGCGACCAATGTCGCCTATTTCTGTAATGTGCCTTAGCTCTCCATCCGATCCGTAGATGCCCCAAACTACACGATCACGAACCGATTCGCAGACTTCTTCTATCTCTCTTGTGATCGGTGTGACAACGTCGTTTGTAGTGCTGTCGATGTCGATTCCCTTTTTTGCAAGAATCTCTTTTCGAAAAAGTTGCTGCACTTCACCCGGGATGTACACTCTTTTCACATTCTTTGGGATTGTGTTTGGCGTGATTATTCTTGGGGGATCCTTTCGTGCTTCCATAGTTTAGACGTAATGGGTTTTGTATTTTGCATGTTTTTACTCATTTTGTCAACTGTCAGAGTTACCGAATGGAGAACTCCCGGATGTCAGCTTCCAGCCCCTGAACGCACGCTGAAACTGATCCATCGTTTTCATTTTTGATCCAACCAAAAAGGCCACGTTTTTCTGCCTCTTCTTTTGCTGCTGACCGGAAGAAGACGCCTTGGACGCGACCTTTAATATGAATGGTTGCCTGCATTACTCTGGTTGGTAGTCCATGACTTTTACGTCGGTCATGGTTACGGTTTCGCTTGGTCTTTCTGTTCCTGGGATTTCAAGCGCTTCAATGGCTTCTGCTACGTCCATTCCTTCAAAAACCTGTCCGAAAACGGTGTAACTCCCGTCCAGGAAGGCTGTTCCATTTTCGTTGGTGACGATGAAAAACTGGCTTCCGTTGGTGTTTGGGCCACGGTTAGCCATAGAAACGGTACCGTAAAGGTGCTTGAGTTCCGGAACAATCTCATCTGGAAGGACGGTCCCTTCACCCTTGTAGCTGTATCCTCCGGTTCCGTTCTTGTTGGTAAAGTCTCCGGTTTGGATCATGAAGTCCTGCATAACACGGTGAAAAGGAGTGCCATTATAGTTGCCGGCGTTGGCGAGTTCTTCGAAATTCTTGCTCATTTCTGGAACCTGGTCAGTGAAGAGTTTGAATTTGATAGTTCCTTTTTCGGTCTCGATGACGGCGATTTTGTCCCCGGCCTGTGGTGCCGCGAGCTGAGCTTGCGCCGCTTCTGTGAGCTGTGAAGTGGTGGTTGGTTCTTCCATGGTTTCTTGGGTGTTAGAGTATGAGTCGGTTTGGGTGGTTCCGGTGGCAAGGTTGGTTGTAGCTGGAGCCTCGGTTTCGCAACCGGCCAGGAATACTGTGAGGCTGAAAAGGATTGCAAAGAGTGGTGCTATTCGTGTTTTCATAGTTTTTTTGGTTACATTGCTGGCCCATTGTGGATGTTTTTGAAAATGAATTCAAGAGCTGCAAGGCTTGCGCCATTTTGGTTTTTGTGCTTTTATATTATTCGCCTTTAGAAAAAGCTTTATGAAATCGTTTTTAAGAAATGTAGTTTTGCGCTTATTGGTGGGGTTGGCGCGCATCCGACTTAAACGGCTCCGGTTGTTTATTGTTGGGGTGACCGGATCTATAGGAAAAACGAGTACCAAAGATGCTATTTTTACTATTCTGAAGCAGAGATATCAGACTTTTAAAAGCAATAAGAGCTACAATACCGAGTTTGGGTTACCACTGGCAATTCTGGAACAGGATTCAGGTTTTTCATCGCCGACCAAGTGGCTGAAAACGATTTTTGGTGCCCTATGGAAAGCGTTTATTGGCGGCCGGCACATGCAGATGCTGGTGATTGAAATGGGTGTGGATAAGCCTGGGGATATGGATGAGTTACTCAAGCTGATTCATCCACAGGTTGGAGTAATGACCAATATTAAGCCAGTACACCTGGCCGAGGGTCAATTTAAGGATCTGGACGATATTTTTGCTGAAAAGAAAAAACTTGTGGATAGTTTACCGGAGAAAGGAATCGCTGTTTTGAACGCGGATGATGGACACATTGTTGCACTGAAGGATCAACTACAGTGCCGAACGCTTTGGTATGGATGGGCTGAATGGGCGGATGTTCGTGTGGTGCAGGCGCAGCATTCAATGGAAGGACTTTCGTTTGTACTTGAGTATAAAGACCAGGTTGTGGAGGCAACAGTTCCGGTGTTGGGATCGTTTCAGATTTATGTTCTTTTGCCGGCAATTGCTGTCTCTTTGACACAAGGATTTACGCTTGAAGAGGCGGTTGTGGCACTTCGAGAGTATAAGTTGCCGCCAGGACGGATGAATCCGATTCCAGGAATAAAAGAGTCGTTGATTATTGATAGTTCGTATAATGCATCGCCGGAAGCGGTTATTCAGGCAATTGATATTTTGAGTGAAAGTCCGGCCCGCAAGATTGCGGTTCTTGGGAATATGAATGAGCTTGGGAAGGTGGCGGAGAAAAAGCATCGGGAGATTGGAAAGTATGTGGCGGACAAAGCTGACATGCTGGTAACTGTTGGGGATTTTGCAAGGTTTATTCAGGAGGAGGCGCGTGCAAATGGCTTCTTGGAGAGCCAATCCAACCATTTTCATGATGCAAAAGGGGCGGCAGACTTTTTGAAAAAAATCGTTCAAAAACATGATACTATCTTGGTGAAAGGCTCGCAGAACCGGGTTCGTCTGGAGCGACTGGTGAAGCAGTTAATGCAGGAACCTGAGCGGGCACAGGAGCTCCTGGCACGACAAGGCCGGGAGTGGGATCGGATTCAATAATTTGTTATGGCACTCACATATAATTGGGATATTCTGGGGCACGACACGTCTTTGCAACTGCTGGAAGATGATCTTAAGCGTGGGCAGGTTTCACATGCGTACCTTTTTTCGGGGCCGGAGTCTGTGGGAAAGTTTGCCGTGGCAAAACGGATGGCTCATATTTTGCAGTGTGAAGGGAATTTTTGTCGAGAGTGCCATATTTGCAATGAGATCGAGAAAGGGTACCACCGGGATACGATTGAAATGGCTGATGATGGCGAGACAGTAAAGATTGAAACGGTACGAAAACTGATGGATCGATTGAGTATGTCCGGTCAAAGCCCGAAGAAGATTCTTTTAATGCAAAACATTGAGCGCATGACACTGGAATCGAGTAACGCGCTGCTGAAAACGCTGGAAGATCCAACCGGGGAAACGGTGTTTTTATTGACCACGAGTAACGTAAAAGATGTGATTCAGACGATTCTTTCGCGTGTGCGGATGGTAAAATTTGGACGTTTGGCGGATGAGGTTGTGGTTGATTTGATGCGAAAAATGCATCCTCTGATTGAAGAAGAGATGGTTGAGGCAGTTGCAGAGATGGCTCTGGGAAGGCCTGGGAAAGCTCTTGATTTGCTTGGAGACCGGGAACTGTTTGATCGGTATCGAACCATGTATGAGGATGTTGAACAGTTTTTACGGGTGCCGGATCGGACCAAGCAGTTTTTATACATAGAAGAGCTGACGAAAGCCGCAAAAGAGGATGGCCATAGTCTTTTAAAGGAGTTTTTGGATGTGTTCCAGGTGGTTTTGCGACGTGAACTGCTCGTGAACGCTGAGGGAAAACGTGCTATATTGGGCCGCGATAAGATTTTGCAACTTTTGGATAAAGTGATGGAGGCGCAATACTTGCTGCAGCGGAATGTAAATGCCCGTCTCCTGCTCGAAAACATGATGCTTACAATATGAAAGATTTAGTTATTATTGGTGGAATTCTGGTTCTGGGATTGATTTTCCTTCGACGATACCTGGAGGTGGAAAAGGGAATTAAAGTTTTTGAGCTGTTTTTCCGTCCAAAGAATCTTTTTCGCCATCATGGCGGTCCGGAAAAACCTTCTGAAGTGACGGTAGAGGAGTTTATCCCTTCGCGGGAAGAGGTGGATGAGAAGAATGTGGCGAAAGCCGACAGTCTGGTGAGAAAGGCAGAAATCGCTCTGAAAAAGGGGGATGATGCGGAAGGGAAAAAGGCACTTATTCAAGCTCTGGCTTTGGATCCAAGTTGTATTGAGGCGTATAAGAAGTTGGCGTTTTTGTATTTACGCGATGGGGAGTTTGGAAAGGCGGAAACGGTTTATAAGAAGCTGGTGGTATCGATTTCTGATGATCCGATGATGTTGAGCAATTTGGGGATGGCTCTTTTTAGTCAGGACAAGTTGGAAGAGGCGAAAACATATTATAAAAAAGCGCTGGAGCTGGATATGGAGCGTCCGGGGCGGTTCTTTAGCCTTGGACAGATTCATTATGCGTTGGAAGAGTTTGAGGATGCCGCGAAGATGTTTCGGCGCGCCGCGGATATGGATCCGGGCAACATTGATTATATGCTGACGTTGGCGCACCTGTACGTGGAGAGAGAGCTGGAAGGGGAGGCGCGCAACCTTATTGATGAGGTTTTGAATATCGACCCGGAAAATGAAGAGGCTCTGGCTATGAAAAAGAAGATGGATTCACCTGAAGAAAATCCACAAGAGGAAAACAACCGGCCAGCTTAGAATTTACTGTTAGAAGCCATCGGCTGGGGCAGCTGGCGTAGGGGCCGGAGCTGGTGTTTTTGGCTTTGGTGGAGGGATTGGAACGTAGCGGCTCCAGATTTCTTCTGTTCCATTTTCGTCCAGATCCTCAATGCTCGACATTGGCTTTCCTTCATTATCAAGGATGGTTCGGTTCCATCGCCATGTAAGTCCTCCTCCATATGGACCATCAAGAGTCACCTGGCGGCCGTCATTGGTTCCATAAATCTTGAAGTAGGCTTCTGCGTCCACAGTATAAGCCTGGATCAAAATGTGTCCCGGTGTGTCGTTTACGAACTTGAGGTCGGTGACACCAGGATAAATGGTGGCATCCAGTCCGTCTCCCATTGATTGCGCATAGTATGAAACTTTCCATGAGTGTGGTTTGCGCTCTGTAATTGGTAATCCCGCCAGCAGCGCAGCACGATACATGGTTGTGGAGACCTGACAGATTCCTCCTCCATACTCGTATTTCAACTCGTCACCTTTAATTACTTTTTCCGGAACAAATCCGCTGGCCGCATCAACCTCTCCAAGGTGTTCGTTAAATGAGAATTCGGTTCCTGGTGGAATAAGCAGTCCATTGTATTTTGCCGCTCCGAATTCAATGTTAAACATGCGATTCCCGGATGATCCGTAGTAGGCACTGTGTCCCGTAGTGATCAGCTCTTTGATGCCCAGTTCCTGCAGATCTTCAGAGATGTCGAGTGGGGCCTTGGCGACTTCAATTGGTACGTTTACGGTTGATTCGCCGTTGTTCGCTGCGGTTGTAATTGCCTGGATGAGCTTATCGTACGGAATACTTAATCCATCTTCTCCCCGGCCCTCAATGATGACCTCTCCGTTTTCATTTGTGTAGATTGTTGCCGGAGAGACCGGTCGCTCAATTTTACTAATGAGGTTTTCCTGCAGGTATTGGCGGAGTGCTTCTTTATCGAGTTGAATAAGGACCCGCGCATCCAGCTTTACCGGAGTCACCTCTTGTGCGTGCGCTGAATTCATAATTGATGCAAAGGTGTCCGGGTCGTTGAATGTGACCGCGTCCAAATGGTTCACAAGGGTAAGGTCGATTGACTCTCCATCCCCTTCAATATGAATTGGCGTGTTGAGGAGCGCCATAAGGCGATCTCTCTCCTTTTCCAGATCTGAAGCCGTGATGGTTGGTTCTTTTGGTTCGATTGTAACGTCGATTGTGGCTGTACTGAGCTGGCTAATGTTGTTTTCCAGGCTATCTACAAGATAATCGCTGTTTACTTCGAATCCGGCTTTTTCCGGTTGAATTTGAACGGTTCCATCGGTGTAAACAAAACGGGCGTTGCTCGGTTTTCTGTGTGCGATGTTCATTTCCCGCTCCAGTACACGAATGACACGATCCCTGTCATAGCTATAAACCGGCTCTATCTCATGGTTTACCAAGAGGCTTGCCAAAAAATGGACCGGATTTTCCCGTTCAAACTGGAATGAAGGGACGTTGTGCATTGTTTCATCTACTGAAATCTGGATGCCAAGATCGCTGTTTGGGACCTGAAATGTGTCTCCTTCAAATGCAAAAATGAGGGGCTGATTGAGATACTGCTCTGACTCTTGTGAGAGTTTTTCCCATGCTTTATCCAAAGGCATGTATCCAATCTCTACTCCTGCAGCTTTGGTTCCAGGAAGGGTACGTCCGTCCGATGCCAGCTCCTGGACCATGATAATGGAAACAACAGCAACAATAGCGACGGTTGTGTATCCGACTTTTGTAGCGATGCTTTTTGTTTCTTCTTTAAAATTCTTCCATTTTTCTGAATCGAAGTCGCCGACAATAGACTCTTTAATGCCAGCAATGCTGGTCATAAATCCTGTTGTTTTTTCATCAACGGCCTCAACCGGAACCTCTTTTTTTTCTGGAGCTTTATCAGCTGTTTTCACTTTCTGTCCTTTTGTCGCAGCTTTCTTCTCTTTGATTGTCTGAGGATCTACCTTTTTTGCTTTTTTGAGCTTGCCCTCTTTTTTGGATCGAACCTCCTGCGCCTTTTTCACCACAGAAGTTAGCGCGGATTCAACGGCCTTTGCTTTTTTATCGAGTGCTTCGATTGTTACCGTGGTCGTTCTTTTTTTTGACTTATTCTTGCTCTTTGCTAAAAGTTTCCCCTTTTTACTTTTAGGGGAAGTTTGGGCTTCTTGTTTTCCTTGAGCCCTTTTTTCTTTTTTGCGGCGAGAAGCTTTACCCATATTAGGCAATAATTATCGGAAGTTTACTATACCAAATAACCCGCCTATGCAACAAGTTTATTCCGTTTTTCTTACAGTTTTTTTGTAAAAACTATTCCCATTCGTTCGGAATTTTTTTGAAAAAGCTCTTTTCTTTCTTTTGTTTTGGCTTGTTTTTGCCAAAAACTCTTTTAAGAAATCGAAAAAGGCGACTGCGTGGTTCAGCTGGCTCCTGCTCTTTTTGTTGAACAGGAGAAAGGAATGGTTGCTCCTCTTTCTGTTCATGCTCGTTTTTGGCCTTCAAAGACATTCCCACAACTGATCCGACGGCCACTCCCATAATCGCACCCATAACGAGTTTGTCGGTTCTACTGCTTTTCTTTTTTTCTTTTGGGTCCTGTGGTGTCGGCTTGGTTTTTGATTCCTCCTGTTGGATCTCTTTATCGGCCTGAGCAAGCTCTTTTTGTAGATCCTCCTCCTTCTGCTTTTCCTTCTTTTTTTTGCCAAATCCAAACATGGGCTTTCTGATTAAAGGTCTTTGGGTATTGTACGTCTGATATGAATTCATTTCAAGGGCGGGCGCGATTGCTATTTCCCGGCCTTGGCCGCCTTGCGGGCGTATTGGGTTTCTTTGGTACGACGGATAATGTTTACCTTTACCTTTCCCGGGTAGGCTTTTTGCTCTTGGATTTCTCCAGCAATAGCTTTAGCGAGATCAGGTAAATGTTTATCTTCCAGCTGTTGCGGTTCTACAAGGACGCGGAGTTCACGACCGGCAGAAATGGCGAATGTTTTTTTCACGCCTTCGTATGAGTTGGCCACGCCTTCGATCATGCGGACGTGCTCCAGGAATTTTTCGAGTGTTTCCTGGCGGGCACCAGGGCGACCGGCAGAAATAGCATCGGCAGCCATAACCAGCTTGGACTCGGCTGATTCATGAGGAATAGCGTCGTGGTGGTTCCAGGCGGCGTGAACCTCTTCGTGCGAGAAGGATCCGGCCTCTTCCATGATTTTTTTGGTGAGGTGGTCGTGCGGTTCGTTCATTTCGTGGTCGATGGCTTTTCCAAGGTCGTGGAAGAATCCGGCAATGCGGGCTGTTTCCATGTCCGCGCCAATTTCCCCGGCGAGCATGAGGGTGAAGTATCCAACCTCAAATGAGTGTTTCATAATGTTTTGTCCGTAACTGCTGCGGAACTGCAGACGTCCCATAATGCGATAGAAGTCGTCGGAATATGGTCCACGGGCATCGAGTTCGAGTTTTTTGACGGTGTCTTTTCCAATCTTAATAAGGAGTTTTTCCATCTCTTTTTTGACCAGTTCAATCTGCTCCCGGATTACATCTGCGGTGACGTTGCGATGCTTAATGAGCTTCATGATGGTTTCGCGGGCGATGTGTTTTTTAACGAGGTCGAGACATGAAATGATGATTGTTTTTGGAGCATCATTGAAAATGATGTCACATTCGGTGAGCTCCTGAAGGAGGATCAGGTGCTCCGCGTTTGGTCCGATGATTTTCCCTTTGTCTTCATCATGTTTTACCACGACGGCAAGGCTGCGTTTTTCCACGGATGTTGGGGCGCTGTATCGCTGAATGGCGCTGTCCAGGACATCTTTTGCGATGCGTGCTTTTTCTTCTTCCAGGTACTGCTCATACTTATGGAGTCTTTCTTCGCGCATGAGTTCCAGGTCGCGGGCAAGGTCCTGCATAATAGTATCCTGAGCTTTTTCACGACTGATTCCGGTTTTTTGAATGAGTTTTTCGGTGAGGGTTTTTTGAGCTTCAATGTTCCTTTTTTTGAAAGCTTCAATTTCCTGATCGACGTTTTTAACGTGGTTTTCGAGTTCCTGGACCTGGTTGTTTTTCTTTTGAGCCTGTCCATCTTTGGAGTCGATGAGCTGTTGCCGTTTTTTTTGCTGTTCAAGGGATCTAGCCTCGTCCTCTTTAATGCGATCTTTCACCTTTGATGCTTTTTCTCTTGCCTCGTGTTGGACCTGCTGCGCTTCTTCTTCTGCTTTGCTCAGTTTTTTATCTGCTTTTTCCTGAAAGTCGGCAATGCTTGTTCCTCCACTTTTGTTGGCAATGAAAAACCCACCTGCAGATCCGGCTGCCAGTGCAATTAATCCCGCGATAATACTTATTGGGTCCATAGTTATTGTTTATCGGTCTGTTCGCTTTTTGTTCCTCTTAGATCGTAAATGATCTGGGCAAATTTCTCTACTGTTTTATCGATTTGTTCTTTTGTGGTGTCTTTCCCGAGGGAAAAACGGATGCTGGTGGCGGCCTGTTCTTTGGTCTGGCCCAGGGCGAGCAGGACGTGGGATGGCTCTATGGAGCCGCTGGAGCAGGCGGAGCCTGCGGAAGCGGCGATCCCTTCCATATCCAATCGAACAAGAAGAGATTCATTATTTATTCCTTCAACGCTCACATTAATATTGTTTGGGAGTCTCATTTTTGGGTGGCCATTTAATGTGACTCCTTCTATTTTGAGAAGCTGTTCAATAAAGTGGTCGCGGAGCCGGATGGTTTTGAGGGGCTCTGGTTGAATTTTTTTTATCGCGGACGCAAATCCAACCAAGGCGGCAACATTTTCGGTTCCGGCGCGCATACGAAACTCCTGTCCTCCTCCAAAAAGAAGAGGTGTGATATTCGTGTTTTCTTTAATAAGCAGCGCTCCAGCCCCTTTTGGCCCGTATATTTTTCCGCTGTTAATCGTCATGAGATCGGCTCCAACGTCGGCCATTTTTGTTGGGATTTCGTTAACAGCCTGACAGGCGTCGGTGTGGAGGAGTATGTTTTTTTTATGAAGGATTTTGGCTATTTGCGGTATATCCTGAATGGTTCCGATTTCGTTATTGGCATAAATGATCGATGCAAAAATAGTTTTTGTGGTGAGTGCTTCCGCAACCTGTTGAGGGTTAATAATTCCGTCTTTGTCGGGTTGAAGGAATGTTACTTCAAACCCACGATCCTGGAGTTGTTCCATTGGTTTTAGTACTGAATCGTGCTCGATTGCTGTTGTAATGATGTGATTTCCTCTCCCCTTGAGGGTTTCCGCCAAACCAAAAACCGCCCAGTTATTCGATTCCGTTCCTCCGCTGGTAAAAATGACCTCTTTTGGCGTGCATCCAAAAAAGTCGGCAATCGTTGTCCGGGACTCTTCTATTGCCGCGCGGGCTTCACGCCCTTTTTGATGGATACTTGAAGGATTTCCATACTGATCCTGCAGGTACGGCATCATCATTTTGAGAACCTCTGGGTCGAGAGGTGTTGCTGCTGCGTAGTCTAAATACACCATAGGTCGGGATTATACCTCGGTGATTTCGATATCGGAAGGGATTTCGAAGGTGCTTTCAGGAACTTCAGGATTTATCTGAATGCTGGTTGCTGTGGTGGTGTAGTTTACTCCCTGTTCAGGGATCACAATACTTGAGTATAGCGGAATTCCATCCCACAAACAGATCTCTCCAACTCCTTTTCGTTCATAAACATCACAGGTCTGGCCTGCGATCTCTCTTTGTTCTTTTGGTTCTGGTGCATTTCCCGTTTCTGACGTTCCAACAGCCAGTTTTGTGAGGAAGTCTTTTCTGTCTTCAGGGTTGATATTTTGGAGCTCGCTATAGATTGGGTTTGGGCCTTTTTGGCCTATACCAGCGTTATAGTCGATTTGATAAAGAGTATCTTCCAGATCCAGAAGGATGTTATGAACCTCCTCTCCCTCTGCTGTGGCGTTTGTTTCATGTGCTGCCCGGTTCCCATCGAGTGAGACTTTGATTGTTCCCTCTACATTTCCTTGTAGTTCATATTCAATAATGGCTGTCTCAAATGAGTAAGGATAGAGTTGTCCAACCTGATTGTCTTGTTGGTTATCCCCTCCAGTGTTTTCTGCTGAACATCCAGCAAAAAGAGCAGCAACTGCCATTGTGGCGATTACTGTATTTTTCATGTTTATCCGTTTTTTTGTCATTTTTTATTCTTAGACGTCTTCGCCTAAGGTATCATTGTTTTTTCTGATTTTCAACTGCTGTTTCGGCTATTTGCTTTCTTTTTTCTATCTTTTTTTTCTCAATCAGATCCAAAAGGGCTGGAATGATGTTTTCTGTCGCTTCCACTCCTGCTGTTATTGCTTGTTTGTAGTTTGCGAAGTCGAGGAGGGAGATAGCATCGAGTTTTGGACGGATGATAATATCTGGTTTTGCAAATTCGTAGCGGCTTTTTTGTTCGCGTTCACGGAGAATATCTAAAGATCGAAGGAGTACCTGCGTCATGAGTGCTGTGTTCATTTTCCATTTGGTGAAAAATGATGGGTAGAATTCAAAGCTTTTGGGTTTTCGATAGTATCGGTTCCAAACCATGGCAGAAATAAACTGCTTTGTGGTCATTCCTCCCAATTCGATAGCCACAACAATGTCCAGATTCTGGCTGCGGAGATGGTCCGCGGGAACGTTATTCAGAAGTCCTCCATCTACACAGTATCTTCCGTTTACAAAATAAGGACTAAACACCATAGGGATAGCCGATGATGCTCGCGCCGCTTCCCAGAGTCGTCCCTTTTTTATCACTACTTCTTCACCACTTTCCAGGTCTACCGCTGTTGCCAGAAACGGGATTTTTGTGTCTTCAAATGTGGTTTCTGATCCAAGCATTTCCTGGATTCCACTGTTTATAACTTTATCTTTAATGAGGCTTTCACTAAAAATGTTGAAGTTGCGGATTTTGGTCATTTTTTTGGTCGCAACTCCTCCTTCGGCTTTTTTAAGAATCTCCGCTGACGAGTTTCCAAGCGCTACAGCTCCACCAACAATGGATCCAGCACTTGTCCCAGCTACCGAGGCGATTTTAATGCCATACTTTTCGAGTACACCAACAATACCGATCTGGGCGAGACCTTTTGCCCCTCCGCCGCCAAAGGCGACTCCAATTGTTGGGTAATATTCCATTGTTATTGTTGCTGCTGTTCTATGTGTTTATTGATGATTTCTTGCGGACGAAGATTGGTTGATTCTGTCTTTTTTTGATTTTTAACTTCGAGGACATTCCACTCTTCCTTGTTGACTGTTGAAATGTGAAGTTGCTTTGATTCTTGAGGGAAAGTTGCAATGATTGTGTAGGCTTTTGCTCCTTCCAGTTCTGTTATTTGTGCTCCTTGTTTTTGGAGTTTTCCAATAAGTTGTGCTTTGTCAGCTTTGAATTCGGGTGGTTCTTCTTTTTGAGTTTGCTCCGATGCTTCCTCCAGGCGTTTGTAGTACCGTTCTGTTCCGGCGAATTGATGTTCCAGGAGTGTTGCGAGTGTTTTTTTTACCGATCCTCCACCTTCCAAAATATTTGTTAGTGTTGTTTTAAAGGTGAGAAAGAGTGATTCCGGGCGACCTTCTGTCTTCTTGAGACTAAAGTTCGCGATAATTGTTTTTAAAGTATTGGGGTTTTCCGGAATTTCAGATTCAAGTGATTCTACAGAAACAATCTTGTTTTGCTTTTGGAGCGACACGAACTCAATATGATGAATTTCTCCTGCCACCATTACTTTCGTCCACAATTTTCTTGGTTGTAGTTTTTTTGAAACCTCCTGAAATCTTTTTACCAACTCTTCGTTTTTTCCTGCTTTATCGAGCTCTTTTTCTAATTTCTTGAGTTCTATTTGCTTTTCCTCATCTTCACCTTTATCTATTCTTACACCTTCTTTCTTTTTAAATGGCTTATAATAGAGGTTTGTTTTTGATTCTTTCTTATTTTGAGTTTTTGATTCTTTCTCTGATGAAGGTTCGAAAGCCTCAATATTCCCAAAAATCATGGTGTATGAACAAATATCCTTACATTTTAGCATGTTTTGAACGACTTTTACACAGGAAATAGAGCGATGTTGAAAAGTCTCTATTCTTAAAAAATCTTTTATAGAAAAGAAAAAACACGAATATGAGCTATAAGATTTGAACTGAAAAGATCACAAAACACAAAATGTGCAAACAGCTACTATTACGAAGTAATTAAAATATAAAAATAATACTTCTGAAGTAGGGGAAAACTGTTTAAAAAAACAGGTTGCTAAAAGGAAACACATCCCTATAATGAAACCACAAATTTGGTAATTTAAAGACCGGAATATATGAAACTTGTTTGCTCTCAAGCTGATTTAGAGCGCGCCGTTACTATTGTGAGTAAAGCGATTACTCCCAATACAACTCTTCCTGTGTTGAACAATATTTTGTTGAAGGCAGAAGATAAAAAGCTCCATTTCTCAGCGACGAATTTAGAGGTGGCTATTCAGTATTTTATCCCAGCTGATGTGAAAAGTGAGGGATCTATTACTGTTCCAGCAAAGCTTTTGAGTTCGTATGTGAACTTGTTGAAGGATGAAAAGCTGGAAATTGAATTGAAGGATGGTGATACTGTTGAGATTACTTCACCTTCGTCAAATACGAAAATGAAAGGAATTAACGCGAATGAGTTCCCGGTTATTCCAAAAGTTGAGAAAGAGAATACGTTTAAAGTCCCAACAAAAGAACTGGAAACAGCTATATCTCAGACTGTTTTTGCTGCTTCAAGCAACACTTCACGACCAGTTTTGTCTGGAGTTTTGTTTGATGTGAAGAAAGACAAAGTGAAAGTTGTTGCCACCGATAGTTATCGGCTTGCTGAGAAAACAATCACTTTGAAAGAAGCGACGGATGTTGAAATTGAGTGCATAGTTCCTGCAAAAACCGTGATGGAATTGGGAAAGATTTTGTCTCGTGAAACAGGAGAGAATGTTGAATTGAGCGTTTCAAAGAATCAGATTTTGTTTGTTGCAGGAGATGTGAAGTTGATGTCTCGTCTTATTGAAGGGAAATTTCCTCCTTATGAGAAGGTTGTACCAAAAGAAACGAAGACGAAAGTTGAGGTTTTGGATGAAGCGCTTGCGAATGTTGTGCGACGTGTAAGCCTTTTTGCACGAGAAAACAACAACAGTATTAAGATCGCAGCGACAAATGATGGGAAGTTAACGGTTTCTACTGATGAAACCCGTGTTGGAGAAGAGAAGGCCGAACTTGATATCTCTATGTCTGGTGAAAACAACAAGATTGCGCTGAACGCGCAGTACTTGCTTGATGTTTTGAACTATATTCAAAGCGACAAGATCCAGATGGAGATTGAGGATAAACTTTCCCCTGCGGTTGTCCGCCCTGTGAAAGAAAAGGATTACGTGTATATTATTATGCCACTCAAGGTCTAGTTGATTCGACGTGAGCACTGATACCAATCTTATCGCGCAGTTTCCGACTGTTCAAAACAGCCGAGTTTTGGACAGCTTAACGAAACATAAAAATATAACCGTCTCCGGGGCGGGAAATTTTTCGGCAAAAAGTTTTGTAGTGAGTGATGTTTTGCGTTTTGAGAAGGGGATTCAGAAGGTGCTCTGGGTGGTGAATGATGTGGTGGAAATGGAGCATGTGGTGCGGGCGTTGCAGGTGTGGAGTGATATTGATGTTTTTACACACAGGATTGAAAAAGTTGATGCCACCAATATTCGTTATGCGGAGAGGGACAATATGATGGAGCGACTGGAGTTTTCGTGGCTTTTGGGAGCGGCTTCACGTGGGGCATCCAACAAAAAAATTATTGTGGCAACGTATGCTGATGTTTTGGCTGAATTACCAGACTTTGATGATGTTCATGAGCGGACGATCATTCTGGAAAAGGATGAAAAGGTTGATGTGAATGAGCTTTTTGAGGCTTTGATTGCGAATGGTTATGAGAATTCGAGTGACGCGAGGCTGGAAAAAGGAACCTATTACAAGAGTGGTGAGGTTTTGACGATTTTCCCGTTATGTAGTGATTATCCGATTAGAATTACGATTGGATTTGAAGAGATTGAGGATATTCAGGTGTATGACCAGGATGAGAAAATGGATATGGGTTCGATTCCGAAGATTGAGATTATTCCTGCTTATTATGAGAGTTCGGGGAAGAGTATTCCTGATTATTTTGCGAAGGATATTTTGGTGATTGAGGATGAATTGGATCTTTTGGATGAATACTATGAAGAGTGGAATGAAAGTTTTGATCAGATGTATGGAAAGATGTATTCACTTGGCTTTGTGACGTTTAATGAGGATGATGAGGGGCATCAGCATTTGCATTATTTGTCGATGTTGAAGTATAGGGGGGCGTATGACCTGGTGAATGATTTGAGGGACAAGAAGGCGGATGAGTGGCGTGTTTTGGTTTTATCGAAGGATTCGACTGAATTGCGGAATATTCTGGATGAGAATAATTTTGTTTATCACGCAGATGTGGACCGAATTGGTGATGCTTCGGGGGTTTTTATTGTGGATATGGATAAAGAGATTGTGGTTCCCCAGGCTTTTCAGAATCCAGAAATAAAATTGGCGCTGGTGACGGACCGGGAAATTTCGTCGATTAAAGAGGAAAAGAAGAAGCATTTTAATCAGAAGGCCGCGTTTGATTTTGTGACAAGCCTGAAGCCGAACGACTTTGTGGTGCACGCGAATCATGGAATTGGGCAGTATTTGGGTCTGGAGAAGCGAACAATAGATGAGGTGACGCGTGAGTATTTAAAGATTGGATATGCTGAGAACGATAAGTTATTTGTGCCAATCGACCAGGCAGATAAGGTGAATAAATATATTGGTGCGGATGAGGCTCCGCCGCGGTTAACGCGACTTGGAAGTGCGGAATGGAATACGATTACGAAAAAGGTTCAAAAAGAAACAGAAGCTATCGCGAAAGAACTTTTGGCTCTTTATGCTGAGCGGAAAAGTTCGAAAGGGTTTAAGTTTAAAGATGATACGGATCTTCAACAGCAGTTTGAGGAGGCGTTTCCGTATGAGGAAACCCCTGGTCAGATTAAGGCTATTAATGACGTGAAGGCCGATATGGAGCGGGATGTGCCGATGGATCGGTTGGTGTGTGGAGATGTGGGATTTGGGAAGACAGAGGTGGCTATGCGCGCGGCTTTTAAAGCAGCTATGAGTGGAAAGCAGACAGCGTTTGTTTCGCCGATTACGATTCTTGCGGATCAGCATTACAGATCGTTTATGAAGCGTTTGGATGGGTTTGATTTGCGTATTGATGTGTTGAGTCGGTTCCGGACAGCTTCGGAGCAGAAAGAGATTCTGAAGAAGCTTTCACGTGGTGAAATTGATGTGATTATCGGGACCCATCGCCTTTTGCAAAAGGATATTGCGTTTAAGGATTTGGGTCTGGTGATTATTGATGAGGAACAACGGTTTGGGGTAAAGCAAAAAGAGAAATTGAAAGAGTTGAAGAAGGAGGTTCACATGCTGACTTTGACGGCAACACCTATCCCGCGAACATTGAATTTTGCTTTAAACAAACTGCGTGATATTTCCACGATTACAACTCCGCCGCCTGGACGTCTGCCGATTATTACCGAGGTGCGGCGTTATTCGCAGGGGCTTATTCGAGAGGCGATTATGCGCGAAATGAATCGGGGTGGGCAGGTTTACTTTTTGCATAATCGGGTACAAACGATTGATAGTGTGGCGGAAAAACTGCAAAAACTTGTGCCGGAAGCGCGATTTATTGTAGCGCACGGAAAGCTGGGATCGAGTGATCTGGAAGAACGAATTGTGACGTTTAAAGATCATAAAGCGGACGTTTTGG
>CALMAI010000012.1 GCA_937858825.1 uncultured Candidatus Peregrinibacteria bacterium | reverse complement strand
AATCCAAGGCTCTCAATGAGCTTTCCGGTCCGGCAATCATTATTTCCGCGTCGGGAATGTGTGAAAACGGACGAATCCTTCATCACTTGAAAAACAACATTGAAGATCCGCGCAACACCATCATGATTGTTGGATTTATGGCCCAAAACACCCTTGGCCGCAAAATCCTTGATGGCAACGAAATGGTCAACATTTTTGGAGATGCCTATAAAGTTCGCGCTGAAGTTTGCAAAATGGACGCTTTCTCCGGACACGCCGACCGCAGTGATTTGCTTGGATACATCAGTAAAATCAAAGGACTCAAAAAGATTTTCCTGGTCCACGGAGAAGAGAGCCAGGGACAAAAATTCAAATCATATCTGGAAGAGAACGGATACAAAGATGTAGTTCAACCGGAACGCGGGCAGGTTGTTGAACTTCCATAGGGCAATTTTTATAAATTTGGCATTCACTTCAAAAATTGCTACGCTTGGCTCTTAAATTATTAATAACGAGCCATGTCGTCTTTCCGTGAAGTTGCCGAAAGTGTCGCTGAAAGCCTGCTTTATCCCAATATTCCTGAACTTGGAGAAAAGGCTCCAGAGCGCAAAAAAGGACCGGAACCTTTTATCCCTCATCATCTGGGTGTTAAATTGGACGATCCACTTGATGAAATTTCTGCATCTGATCTTAAAAAGCTGAGCATCGAGGAGTGCTATCAAATTTTGGAATATTTTCAGGCTCAAAAAGGATCAATCACATCAATTATAGAGAGCGTTCGTGGACAAATTTCATTAGCCAGAAATATGGTCCGCGCTATTGAAGGAATGAAGAAAGGCAACAAAGCACTGGATGAAAAACTTCATCACGTCATGGCCTGCGAAAAAGCATTTTTAAGAGATCTTCAGAGCGCAGGACTTCACATTCAATACCACTCCGACCTTGAACCAGAAGAGATTGATGAAAAACCGGCGCTCATTCTTACCACTCATCAGGGCGGAGGAGGTGAAAACTATATTCATCAGGCGCTCACGGGCATTCCAGGAAGATTAGTCGTGAAAGGATCACTCATGGAAATCCCGTACATTAAAGATGGATTGCAGGAAAGAGGAGCAATTCCGGTAAGCCGCGACGCGTTGAAAGATCCAAAAAAACGCGCACAGGAAATCAAAAAAATCGCAGAGCAGATAGTGGAAGAGATGGGAAGAGGAGGGAACGTCTACATCTTCATTGAAGGAACCCGCAGCCGCGATGGAGCAATTGCCGCAACTAATGGGCGTCAAAAATGGGCAAAAGAGATTTTGGCAGAAATCGAAGAGCAGGCATCAAAAGTGAATTTCCAAAAACTTCTATTGGTGGTAAACACCATGACAGCCATGCCGGACGCGCCGGAAGAGAAGCTTTTAAAAACACGATTCCGGGCACAGGGAACGACCCTTTCCGCCTGCCTCATGCGCGCAGACCACTTCACCGACCTGGAGTTAGAGAATCCCTATGACCAGACAACACTCTTTGGATCAGCACGCGCCGCGCTCAAAGACATGGTTATAGAAGCCATTCTTCTGTATCAGGAACAGCTGAAACAATAAATCAGAAAACATATTGAAACACGGGAGCTCATCCGCTACAATCTTCTTGCTCTTTTAAAGCAAGAGCAGTCCATTCACAACGCGCGGGTATAGTATAACGGCTTATTATGTCAGCCTTCCAAGCTGAAGATATGGGTTCGATTCCCATTACCCGCTCCAAGCGATGAGCAACGACCCAGAGGGGAGGAAGCGAATCGGTTGGAGGCTAACCCTCTTGAGGGTTACCCGCTCCAGAATAATTTTGATCGACGCATAATTGCGTCGTTTTTTTTGTCTCGTTCGGACACGACCTTTTAACTCTTTGTTCTGCTTGATTCACATCCTTCTGGTATAGTGTTATCAATGGCAAAAAAACGATTCCAAAACAAGAAGAAGGTCAACAAATACGACAACTTGAGCAAACCCCAGGCCGAGTTCGATTTTCACGATCGCGGCATCCTGACCAAGTCCGAAATCAAAAAGCTGACTGACGAATTTTTAGAAGAATGCAGAGAAAGAGGACTCACAAAAATACTCTTCATCACTGGAAAAGGGCTTCACTCAAAACATGGAATGCCAGTCATTAAGCCATTTCTAAAAAAATACCTTTCATCGCTTCCGTATGTATTTCGGGTATATGAAGGCCGCTTCGACCGTGGAGGAAGCGGAACACTGGAAGTGATTCTTGATTCTGAATAGCCACAATATTCAGTTATAATAAACAAACCCTAACCCCACAATCATGAAAAAGCTCTTCCTCTCGGTAGTAACCATGCTCCTTTTTATTATTGGAGCCAGCCCTGCTTTTGCCGGAGATTGCACCGCCCGAACACAGGTCGACTGGCACGCAACCATCACCTCTGCAGTCTATCTTCGTGACAACTGTCCGGAAGGAGCAGCACTTGGCGTTATCCCAGCCGGCGAAGTCGTGCAGATTTTGGAAGTCGACAAGTACAACGAGTTCTACCTCATCAAAACATCAGTCGGAACCGGATTTGTTTTTGAATCCTTTTTAAAAGACATTGTCCAATCACCACTTCCTGGGTCGGAGCCAACAACATTTCCAGACAGCATCTTCATCGACCTCAACCCTAATCACAAATACTACGATGAAATCGCGGATGTGAAAGAAAAGGGGATTGTAAGCGGAACGCCGGAAGGGAAAATCCTGGCAGATAATCCAGTGAATCGTGCCGAACTGGCAAAAATTCTGGTAGAAGCAACAACTGAAGATACAGAGATTGAAGGAGCAAAGCTTTCAGCCGGAGTATATTCCGATGTTCAGCTTGGAGCCTGGTACACACCATACTTAGAAATTGCCCGGATCAAAAACATCATGACAGGCGATGGGAGCGGTACAGGTATCACAACAGTCCGCCCGGCCGACAACGCCAACGGAGCCGAAGTCGCCAAAATGATTGTTGAATCCTTTGAAATTCAGGTCGATTCCAAGCCGGGAACAAAGTGGTATGAACCCTACATGGCAGCACTTACAGCCATAAACGCCATGCCGTACAACAATCCGAATCATGTAGTAACACGGGGAGAAATGATGTTCATGGTCAGCAGAGTTTTGGCTCAATAATAGCCACATCAGAACCATTTGACGAAGCTGAAAAATACTGGTATTAATGCCTCCAACGTTGAGGAACGTGGTTCATTGAAATACAACAAACCAGAAAGAGAGGGGGCCACATGGCCAGAAAAATGAAAGTGCTACTCATAGATGATGAAAGGACGATGCTCCTGTTCTACAGGAGTGCTCTGGAAAAGATGGGAAATCCCATGGAGGTGAAGGAAGCTTCCAATGGACAGGATGGATTGCTTCTACTCGTTGCATTCATGCCGGACTTCGTGATCGTTGATTGCCGTATGCCGGTCATGGACGGGCCGGAGTTCTGCAGGAAGGCACGAAACTTGGATCTGCAAGTGCCAATCATCATGGTCACCGCAGAGGAGAGGTTTCGTGTCCGCGACGATCTTCGGGAGAACGACATCTACTATCTCCAGAAGCCAAAAGACATGAGTGATACCTTCTTTTGCCGTCGTTTTGAAACTCAGCTTCATGATTTCGGGCACGGCTTTCTATCTCGCTCTTCAAGGACAAGTATTATTGCATAAATTTCTCTTACACAGCCCTCAACGTGTCCGGTTTTGCGACTTTATCCCATCAAAAGGAAGGAGTGTGCAAAACAGGCAAACGACCAGAGCCCGGCGAAAAACTACCGCCGAGGCTCTTTGGGCTATGTAAATTTTTTAGAGTTGGAGCAGAGGATGAGCCTCTGCTCCATGGACGGGATGTCAGATCACTTGAAGCGCCTGACGTCCACAGTGCCTATTGCATGGTGGGTGACTGATTCATCCAGGGCTCTCCATAAGTCTGTGGAGAAACCATGGCTCCTTTCGCTTTGGCCACGCGAGGCGCGGACATTTGGATGGAGAAGAGGTAGACGTGATCCGCCGCCATCTCCGTCAGGTTGAGGTTCTGAGACTGGAGAATCCCATTCATGAGCGCGTTGGCGTGAATGGGGAATCCAATCTCGGGGTCATCACCAGAGTTGGCGATGATTGAGCCATCCGGATTAAGGATGGCTTGGTCGCTGAACGGGTTGTCCAGTCCGTGGTACACGATGCCGTTGGGGATGTAGAGGTCAGTCATAACCTCCACACGAATTCCCGGGCCGGCATAGTAGTAGTACGGATCAGACGTCCAACCTTCGGCTTTGCCGGTGTAAATGAACACCGTCATGCCAGGCTGAAGCCCCAGCCAGTCCAGATCGTGTGCCACGATCATCTGCTCCACTTCCTCCTTGGTGATGACACGGTCGGGAGTCAGTGGAGTGCCGTTACCCAGGTAAGACCTGGCATCCAGGAGGATGCCAATGCCATTCACCGGATTGACAGCGTCAGCGGACAGGGCTCCGTTGTACACCTCCTCGGCGGTGAAGCCGTTGTAGAACATGGTCTCCGATGGATCCGAAGCAGGAGTCGGGCGGAGGCCCACATGCCCGAAGAAATCGAGCTGTGTGCCTTGACCACCAATCTCACCGCTGATGTACTCGCTGTGGCCGCAGAACCGAGTGTAGGGAAGACAGAACGTCTCCTTCGGCTCGATCAGAAACGGCTTATCCGCAAAAGCGGACATCGGCGAGTCGTTGGTCATGACATGATCCACCTTGTAGAGCTTGCCATGATTCCTGTAGGACTGGAGAATCCCAGCTCGACAGGCGGTTCCCGATCCCTGAGTATTGGTGTTGCCGGCTTGATCGCCAGCACCCCAACCATTGACCGGATCAGGAGTGGGAACGTCGGGACACAGGAACCTGAAAGCCAGCGACAGGTAGAGTTTGTCGACTGAACGTGACGAGAGGCTCAGAGCTTGACGCTGCTGACCCACGAACTGAGCGATCGAAATGATGGAACGATCACTCCGCTTGAACCTGTCATGGAAATCCCGTTTCAGACTCTTGATGTCGTCGGTCGTCAGATCGACCGTATTCGCTTCGACCTCCAACACATGAGCGTTGGAGGAAGGTGTCACCGCGAGGGGGGGAGCGGTGGTGTCGGGACGATCTCCTCCATAATCTGCCGAGCAGGCCGTGAGGCCGAGGCAGGATGCGAGGAGATATGTGAGGGGTTTCGACATTCTTGTATTCTCTCTCTTCTCTTTCAATGATCAGTTGAGCATGCCCACCATTGAGGCATAGTACGAATTTTAATACAATTGTCATTCTTTATGAAAGGGATTTCTTGAGTTTAAAGAGTGACAGATCCATTTGAAATGCTGAAATATCTATGACATAATCCGCATATATTCGGGCACGGTGCCCGAATATTGACGTTTGACAAGAGAAAGGACTGCAATGCAGTATCGAAAATTGAGGTATCTGGTGACTTTAGTGCCGGTTCTGGTACTTGCCGTGGTGGTGACACCTCGGCAGCAGGAACGACCGGCAGCAGAGTCGTACAAAGAGCCCTCCAAAGTGGAGAAGCTCTACAACAGTTGGAAAGAACGCCATGAGCAAACTGGTGGTGACACCAGTATTGCTCTGGGTCTTGGCCCCATGAAGGGAGTAACACCAGCCGGGAGCCGTGGAAACGGTCTTGCCCGCCTGGATCTGGTAAAGGGACAGATGACTGTCCAAGCCAGGCTCCCGGAGGGATCCAGTTGGAAAGCCTGGGCTCTCTACAACAAGCAAGGGACAAGTGCCCTGCCTGACAAAGACGATCGAATCATCGAGCTTGGCACATTGAATGATGGGAAGCTCACTGCCTCGATCGCCAAGGAGCCTGTGGATGCGATCATCGTTTCCGACGTGCATCCGCTGAAAGGAGTATCCCTCATTGGGATGACAACCACCTTCCAGCGGCTCTACACCGCGGAGCGATTGAAACAGACAACAACAGAAACCGGTTTTTCGCTGGTGAAGTCCGCTCACGCGGGCGTCGTCGACCCGGACGAGCTGATCGATCCGCTCGTCGCCTTGGGCCGGGACATCTTCGAGAACGAGACATTCAACGGAAACGGGCGCGCATGCGCCACGTGCCATCCGGCGGACAACAACTTCACCATTGATCCAGCGTATATCGCCTCGCTTCCGGCAAACGATCCGCTCTTTGTGGCGGAAACAAATCCGGATCTGTACGATCTGGAAAACCCGACTCTCATGAGAGAGTTGGGGCTTATTCTGGAGAACATCGACGGGTTCGACAGGCCAGGAGTTTTCCGGTCGGTCAACCATTTGCTGGGGCTCAGCACCAGCATCGACATACCCAGATGTGGGGATCAGGCAGGTTGCGTCCTGCAGACCCCTGGTGGTCCGGTTGTGCTTCCCTATGGAGCGCCAATGGTGTTCCTTGATGTCACAGTTTCTCAAGCGAGCGGTTTCGAACCAGTGAATGAGTTCACTGACTATCCGGTCGAACGAACCGGATGGGGTGGCGACGGTTCACCGGGAAGCGGCTCCCTGCGGGAGTTCGCCATCGGAGCTGTCATCCAGCATCTTCCCAAAACCCTCAATCGTGAGGTAGGTGTGGATTTTCGACTCCCCACCATGGAAGAGCTGGATGCGTTGGAACTCTTCC
>CALMAI010000011.1 GCA_937858825.1 uncultured Candidatus Peregrinibacteria bacterium | reverse complement strand
GAACAAACTGGGGAACAGCCAGGCGACCAAACTGGTGAACAGCCGGGCGACCAAACGGGTGAGCAACCAGGCGCCCAACCTGGTGAGCAACTCCCGCCATCACAAGGTGAAACATCAACTGTTCCGCCGGCAACGCAAGATACAACTCCACCGCCAGCTCCGGGACCGCCACCGCCAGGTGAAGAAGAGTTTAGTCCAGAACCAGAAACGCCGGAGTTCCAGTTTGTTACACCTCTGGTACTTGAAGAAGTACAGCATGAAATTATGGAAAGTATATTCCTCCCAGATGCTTTAAGTGTAACTCGTGGTGAAATTTTGGTAGAGATGAATGAGCAGTTTCAATTGGATAAAACTTATGCGGACGTGTTGGCAGATTGTGCCAGCAATGTTCGTGGATGTTTGTCTATCTTCTTAAGTGCGACGAACTTTCAGGGTGTGATCCTTGACGGATTGGTTGCCGAAAATAGCTTTTTGGCAATGGTTCTTCAACCGGCTCATGCACAAGATGTTTTTAATTTTGGTAATTTGCAGCTGTATCCGGATGTCCCACCAGAAAATCCTTACTCCTATATTATTAATATCGGAACGATTTTGGGAATTGTTCAGGGATACTATGCTGAACCAGATAGTCCTTTTAAATCGTATCAGGTTATTACCCGCGTGGAAGCAACCAAGGTTCTTCTTGGTTCTGTGGGAATGATGGAATGGCTTTATTATCCGGAACTCGAAGCTCTTTTGGGTGGACCACAAGAGGTTCTGGATCAGACAACACCTTTTAATGATATCCAGCCTTCACGGGATTATATGTGGTGGTATCCGCGATATGTAAACCGGGCATGTGAAGCCCGCATGTTTGATTGTACTGAAGGATCAGATTTCCGTCCGGATGACTTTATTACTGAAAATGAAATGCGGGCAATGATTGTGAATTTGAAAGCGTACCTTGATGATTCGCAATATTTGGAAGACTACACTGCCGATGATGATAATGATCAACTCAAGAACTATATTGAAAAAACTGTAACCTTTACCGATCCACAAGCAAATGACACCGATGATGATCAGTTGGAAGATGGAGATGAAGTGAAGCTCTACAAAACGAGTCCGTTCTTATCTGATTCCGACGGAGAAGGTTTAAGCGACTATGATGAAGTTATTGTTTACAAAACAGATCCGTTGAAGAGTGATACGGATGATGATGATTTTACAGACTATTCTGAAATTCTTGCTGGATCTGATCCGCTTGATCCGAATTCTGTGCCGGTTGATGATAATGAAAATGGTGTCGATGATCAGTGGGAAACCCGTTATAACTTGAATGTTGTGAATGGTATTCAGGACTCTGATTTTGATGGAGTTTCTGACAAGCTGGAATATCAATATGGTACAGATCCGCTTTCGGTGGATTCTGATGGAGATGGATTAACCGATGCTGAAGAGATTTTGGAATATGGATCGAATCCTTTGGATCCTGATGATCCAGGAGATTTAGACTCTTTGGGAGTTCGCATTACCAGCTTCCAGGAAAATCAACTGGTTGGTGATACAACGCCTTTGATTCGAGGTGTGGCACCATTTGGAACACAGGTCCGGCTTCTTTTGAGAAATGATTTTGGTCATGAAAAGGTGCTTGGAACTGTTGGTGTTGATGAAAACAATGTCTTTGTTTTCCAGGTGGAAGATCCGCTTCGTGATGGACGTTATATGCTTGTGGCCCGATCGTTGCAGCCGGAAGATAAGCGCTATGTGGATAGCCGTCCGGTACATATTATTATTGATTCGACTTTGAATGTGACCCGTCCAATACCGCGAAAACTTGATGAAGAGGAGATTTCTGATGATGTGCTGCTTCAAAATTTGAAAATTACGATTAAAAATAATCGACCGGTTTTGACTGGTGAAACCGAGTTTGGAAATCGTGTGACAGCGACATGGCGATCGGTGGTGACATCATCGGTGTTGATTGCTGATGCGGTTACCGGTGAATTTGAAATTCAGGCGCCGCGCAATCTTGAGTTTGGAGATCATGAAGTGTGGGTGACTGCTATTCGAAAAAATGATAGCGCGCAAAGTGAATCGGTGCGGGTGACGTTCCAGGTGGGAGCGGCTGCACTGGGAGAGGGAATTGATGGTGTGTTGCGTGGATCTCCTGAAGAGGTTGCGAATAATCAAATGGGTATCTATTCATTGCCAGTTCTTGGGGGTGTGGCACAGTTTGTTGCTGAACAAGGCTTCCTTGGATGGCTGCTTGTTGCCGTGGTTCTCTTCCTGATTGGTTCATTGATCTACTACTTCAAGTTGAAGAACTCGAAAGGTTAAGACCAGTAGATGTCCTCGGTTTTATCGTAGATGAAGTCATTGGCGGCTATAAGGCGCCCTGTTGGTATGAGTGGAATGGTTTGTCCGTCTGGAGTGAGGATGACTTCTTCTTCGTCCTGGGCAATGAGTTTACTGCCTTCAGGGAAATCCAGTTTTTTAAAGTGGAGAATACTGGTTTTGATGTTCGTGAGTTCCAGGCTTTCGATGTAGGTGAGGGGAACATCACGGCGTTCTTTCTCTTTGGGAGGTTCGTCAATGTAGGGAAGGTCCATTTTCATGGTGAATTCGTACTGTTTGTAGAGATCCCACATGAGTTTTTCCATTTTTTTGTCGGCGAAAGTAACGTTCAGGCCTGATTTTCTGGCTTCGCTTCGCGATATGCTGTGATTGTGGGTTTTAACATCTTTAATGAAGCAGCGGACGATTTTTTTAACCTTTTTGGGATCTTTAATGTTCCGGCGGAGCATTTTTTCGGCATCTTTTTTGGTTTCCAGGTAGTTGCGATACACTTTCCCCAGCAAAACAGGGGAAACGTTTTGGCCAAGCATCTCAAAAGCTTTCATTTTGTCCTGAGGGTCTTTGATGTCGTATTCGTCGCGGAGAAAATCTTCATAACTGTCGACGTCTGTGGCAGAGAGCGACATTCCGCTCAATTCGCCGCCGTGGATGCGAATGCTTGGATCGATCGGACCTAAAGATCCCATTTTCCCCATAAGAACCTCTTTGGCTCCAAGTGCAATCAGAGTGGCGGCGCTGCGCGCGTGATAAGGAATCAGGACTGAAAAATCCACATTGTATTCCCGGAGAAGGTTCACCAGTTCCCAGGCTGCTTCCAGTTCGCCTCCATATGAGAAAAGAAAGAGATCCAGTTTTTTGCAGCTGGCGCAGATTTTATCTAAATGTTCACGAAAATGAATGATATCGGACTCTTCAATTTCGGAGTCGATATTTTCGCGGGTGGATGTGACGTACGTTATGACACGAGAGTCGCGATACTCTTCGATTTGTCGTATAAGGTCCTTTCTTTTCATCCTTGGAAGATGTGATTTTAGCCGAAGGTGAAGGTAAAGGCTTTGAACCCTGGATCCTCTACCAAAATTTCGAGCAAGTGTTCTCCATACTCTTCATCTTCAATGAGGATGTAGAGTTGATCGTCCTGGACGGTTTGAGTGCCTACAAGTACGCCATCCTGGTATACCTGAATGGTTGATCCTTTTTCGGCGCTGGCGACCATGAAGACGTTTTTGGCACGATAGCGATAAACAATTTCGGCATCTTCACTCGTGTTGGTGGCGTATTCGTCGGTGATGGTCCAGTCTCCTACAAGGTTGAGTTCGTCGAGGCGGGGTGTTTTCGGTTTTTCCAATTGGAAATCTCCTTCCTGTCCGGGCGCACTGTTGGCGAGAAGTTCGTTTCGGCTTGCACCAAAATAGACTTCAGGGCTGCGTGACTGACTGTCTGTTTCTGGATCTTTTTCCAGCTCTGGCATGGTTGGCATGAACTCTTCATTTAATCTTTCCGCTCGTTCTTCAAGGAGTTCCTGGATGATCTTTTCGGTTTCTTCGTAGGCTCCTTCTCCAATGTGATCGTAGACAATGAATCCATCAATATCGATGATATATTTTCGCGGCCAGTAGCGGTTTTTATACGCACGCCAGGTTTTGTAGTCGTTATCTTGGACGACTGGGTATTCAATTTCGAATTTTTCAACAGCTTTGTTGAGGTTATCGAGATCTTTTTCGAATTCGAATTCTGGTGTGTGGACTCCAATAATGGTGAGGCCTTGGTCTCCATATTTGTCATGCCAAGCATTGAGGTATGGCGTTGTTCGTTGGCAGTTGATGCAGCTGTAAGTCCAGAAATCGACCATTATGATTTGTTTGCCGATCAAATCTGCGATGGTGAATGGTTCTGCGTTAATGAACTCTCCTGGATCCACGAGCTCTTTGGCGCGTTCGTACTCTTGTTCTTTTTCGGCGATAATGGTTGCGACCTCTTCGGTTTGTTCTGGGTTTTCTTCAATAGCGATTTCTGATTCTTGAGGCGGAGCCTGTTCCGGCTTGAGTGATTCAAGATAAATGATGGCACCAGCAATACCAACAACAACCAGTGCAAGAGTGATGTAGCGGGAAGTGTTGTTCATGGATAGATTGTTATTTTTGTTTATTTTAACGCAGGAGGTTGTGATTGAGTATCGATGAGGGTTGATTTTTGGATATAATATTGTATTGTGTGCGCCTTTATTCAAATATCGTGAGTGAAATTCGCGAAAAAATGGAGCTGGAGGCGCAAGTCTTGCGGGATGAGGGGATTGATCTTGCCGATTATCCTCGTTTTAGTGATGGAATGAACCGGATGATGGTCGTGGCATCTACCCGTCAGGCTATTGATGGAGTCTATGATCATGGAAAAATGGTGAATGCCAGTGCGACTTTAGAGCTTTTGGCTGCAATGTTTGATAAGAATGCACAAAAGGATTTGGATAGTATTATGTATGGCTTGGGGAGTGATAGCTACTATTCAACCTCTGCGAAGAGAGCTCTTTTGATTTCTGGCGTGGGGGTGGCTGCCTTAAATTATGCGAATAAGGTCGAACTTACTCCTGCAATATTTGTGTTTATGCCCCTTCTTCTATTTGTGCTTATAATGCGTTTAAGGATTACTATGGTGGTGAGAAATCTTCCCGATGTGGAGCGGGTTGTGGTTCGTTTTTATAAGGAGCTGGAGAAGGTTGTTGAAACTGATGGTCAGGAGGGATTTTTTGCTCATCCTGAAAATATGCTTGCCATGATCCAGGATATTGAAAAGGAAATGGGAATATGGGCAAGAATTCGTCAACATCGTCCGGCTAAAGGATCCGATTTTGAGCGGATTGACGGAGTGGAGCTCTTTACAGCGATGAGAGATGAAAAGCTTTTAAAGAAGCTTTTAGATGGGAATCTCCCTACTGAAGTAGGAACTGATTCAGAATCTCAAAGTTTGCAATCAGATTCAGATTCTCAGTAAAGGCCAGGACTCCAAGAATCACCATGAAAACTCCGAAGATGATTTTGGTGTAGTGGATTCCTTTGCTGTGTTTTTTGAAGAACTCCTGCGCGCGTGAAGTGAAGAGCCCAACCAAAAGGAATGGAATTCCAAGTCCAAGAGCGTAAGCCATGAGGAGTGTGAATGCGATTCCCGGCTGGGTTGCGGCGAGTCCAAGGATCGCTCCAAGAACGGCTCCAACACACGGTGTCCATCCTGCTGAAAAGGCTGCTCCAAAAACGAATGAAGTGAGATATTTTGATTTAAATTTTCGTTTTACCTGAATTTTGTGTTCGGCTTCAAGAAACGGAATGTGGATGAGGCCGACAAGGAAGAGACCAAAAAATATGATGATGATTCCACCAATCCGCGCGAGCCATGTTGTTGCTTCAATGGCAACGTTGGCGAAAACGGTGTTGAGCACTACTCCTAATCCTGCAAAAAAGACTGAAAAACCAAGAACGAAAAAGACAGAATTAAGGAAAATTTCCCAGCGATGCTCTTTTGAATCTTTCAGGCTGGTTCCGGCCAGGTATGCCAGGAATCCGGGAATGAGCGGTAGAACGCACGGTGAAAGAAATGAGACAAATCCTGCAAAAAAGGCAACGTAGAGGGGTGTGTCTGAGGTCATATAGGTGTTTTAAAATTTTGGCTATTGATTATTGTAGCGTAAAATGTGCGTGATTACATCTTTTCTAAATTTTATGCGTCAAAAACTTGCGAATGAGAAGGTTTCGCTCATGCATTATGGGATCCGGGAGATTGTGGATGTGGCGCAGAAGTTGAAGGAGTTGGATGGGAGTTATAATTTTGTGATGGAGAATATTGGTGATCCGATTGCGAAATCGTGGGAGGTGCCGAAATTTTTGAAGGATCTCATTCATGAGGAAGTGGATAAGGCTGGTGATAAGGTTTTTGGTTATACGCATTCGCGGGGAAAAGTGGAGACGAGGCAGTGGGTGGTGGACTACGCGAAGCGGTTTTCGCCGAGTTCGACGTTGGATTATGAGTATGTGCTTTTTACGAGTGGATTGGGAGCGGCGATAAGTGCTTTTTATCCAATGTTGCCTGAAGGGATGCGCATTATGCAGCCGACACCATCGTATCCGACTCATGCTTCCGCGGAGGCGTTTCATGGTGGATCGATGTCGATTTTTTATAATCTGGATCCGGACAACGACTGGCAACCGGATCTTGGGCACATGGAAGAGCAGATTAAGGCTCATCCGGAAGTGGTGGGAATTCTGGTGATTAATCCGAATAATCCAACAGGGGCGGTGTACAGTAAAGAGACGCTGGAGGCGATTGTGCAGTTGGCCGAAAAGTATGGGCTGATGCTGATTTCGGACGAGGTGTATTTTCGAATGGTGTACAACGGGTATGAGTACGCGCAGTTGACGGAAGTGGCGCAGGGAAGAGTTCCGCTGGTGGTGATGCGAGGTTTAAGTAAGGATGTGCCGTGGCCGGGTGGGCGATGTGGATGGATGGAGTTTCATAATGTGGATTTGGATCCTGACTTTAAGGCGTTTGTGGAGGGAGTGAAGAAACGTGTGTTGATGGAAGTATGCAGTGTGAGTTTGCCGCAGTTTGTGTTGCCGGGGATTTATGATCATCCGGAATATGAAGGATGGTTGGCTTCGAATAATGCGGAACTTGAGCAGAATGGAAATGCGATTGCGGAAGTTTTGGGCGCGACGAAAGGTTTGAAAGTGAACCGGACGAACGGCGCGTTCTACATGATGCCACTGTTTGAAGAAGGGGTTTTGAATGACAAACAAACGTTGCCGATTGCCAATGATGATGCGCGCGCCTTTTTGGAGAAGGCGGTGGAGCGAGCCGGTGGTGGTGGGCCGATGCCGTTGGATCAGCGGTTTGCGTATTATGTGTTGGCGTCGACGGGGATTTGTATTGTGCCGGCGAGCGGATTTTTTAGCCCGCATGCCGGGTTCCGCCTGACCACGCTTGATCGTGATCCGGTTCGGCGAAAAGACACCTACTCGCGGCTTGCTGCTGCTGTTGAGGAGTATTTAGGATCAGCCTAGTGCTTACTATCCTAATGACTTGCGAATCTCGGCGGCTTTGAGTGCTTCTTCGGAGAAGTCTTCGTTCAGGCCGAGTTTGTAGTAGATGGTGGAAGAGAGGTTGCGATGGATGTAGTGGTGCGGTTTGGTTGGGCCGATTTTGATGCCGAGCACCTCTTCTATTCCTTCAATATCATCGTGGATGGCTTTGATGCCTGGATGTTTTTTGGCCAGATGTTCAACGTTTTCGCGATTGAGATAGTGACCAACGTGGGCAAAATCTTCACGGAGGTATGGGCACAGTTTTTCCAGAAGTGGAAGGAAGCCGGTCTCTTTGGCGTGGCGGAGGGCTTTTCCTGAGCCGATCAGCTCTGGTGGAATTCCGATTGAGTAGAGCGATCCGGTGAATTTGATCGCGCGTGGGAGTTGTACGTTTTCGGTTCCGCGTGAGTATCCAAAAAGTCCGATGTGTTGCACGCGTTCCCGATGACCTGGCAGTTTTTTTGCGATGGTGTTGATGATGGTGGCAATACTTTCAACGGTTGGCTGGTACATCTTTTGAGCAGTTCGGCTGAAGTCCATGATCGCACGGTTTTCTGCTGGTGTGATCGGAATGTATTTGAGCCGGTTTTTTGGAACCTGTTCGTTGATTTTTTTGATCGCAGCTTTGACGTTTTTCATTGGATAGTCGTAGCGGAAGGCGCTTTGGGCGGTGAGTGTTGCAACTCCGCGATGTTCATCTATGGCTGCGTCGATGTTTTCTGGATTGATTCCTCCGCGGAATGGTAGGCATCCTCCTCCAACCCAAGGATACATTTCGATTCCCCGTTTTTTTCCAAACTCATGGTAGTGGTTGAGCGCGATTTTGATCGCCAGTTTTGCCGGAAGGAATCCGCCATTTAAAGCCGTATCGCTGCGGGCGGTGAATACGCGCATGTATTTCGGTTTTGTTTTGTACTCTTTTTCCAGGAAGTCCACGTAGGTTCCCAGGATTTTTTGGGCGCGATCCATGACTTCAAACTCTTCAAAAAGTGGGATGATGTCGATCATGTCCAACTGGCTCTTCATTTCAAAAATGTCTTCGGTGACGGCGGCGATTTTTTTGAAGGTTTTTTGCAGATAGATGAGCTGGCTGGCTTTGGTGGCCATTGGCAAAATCACTTCAAAGAGAGGAGGAGAGTGGAATTTATATGTTTTGGCCGCTTTTTCTGCGGAAAGCAGGTTCATGAACGCGCGCGGCAGTTTGTGGCTCGACTCGATCCAAATGTTGGGAATGCGAAAGGTGAGGAACTTGTCTTTTCCGAGTCTGGTTTTTTTAAAGTAGTCGTGATGCTGGTTGTAGAGCCGGTCAATCACGGCTTCGTCCACGAATTTTCCTTCCCAGTCCCACATGTATTCGTCGATGTCGAGTTCGCTAAAGCAGCGGAAACATTCTTCGATTTCGTCTTTGGCGTGGATGAATCGCTCACCCAAAAAGTATACCGGACAGGCGTTGTCCGGGTGTTGGGTGGCCATGGTTGCGGGGATCTTGCGCATTGAGGGTTTATCTTTGAGTAACCTTGTAAACCTTGCCCAGTTTATCATAGGTTATCCATTCGCCAATAGGTTCGCCTCGATCGAATGTACCGCTCCGTTTTAGGGTTCCATCAATGCGAAACCATTTCCAAGGGCCATGAGGTTTGCCGTCGAGCAACTGCCCTTTAGCAAAAATGGTTCCGCCTTTGTGGTATTTGGTGATTGGCTTGGGCTTGCTCATTACGAAAGCTCAGAATAGACAATAGCTTTGAATCCGCCGTATGTCATGTCTTTCATTTCGAATGGCATTTCCAGGTTTTCGTTTTGCATTGGGTCCATTTCCGGATCGGACATTACTTTGGCATTCACTTCGTCGCGGTGTTCTCGTGATTTGAAGATAATGAATGAGAATACCGGGATTTTGTCGTTGCCGCTTTTTGTGAGGTCGGTAAAGTCGACTCCTTTCATGGATTCGCGCATTTCTTCTGGAATGCCGTCCATGTTCCAACTAGGATGCATATCGTCACCAACGCATTCAAAATAGGCGAGCGCGCCGTGCTTCATCCAGACTTTTTTTCCCAGTTCAGCCATCTTTTTATAGGCATCGACTTTGTCTTTTTTTATGGCTATGACAAAACCATCAACGTACGGTTCCATGGTAAAGGGGTTAAGGATAGGCCGATTTATTTTTGAAAGGTATGAATGTCGGCTGATTGAATTGTACCATTTTCCATGGTCACGCGGGCGTAAGTTTTTGGTTTTTTTGCTCCATCCTGGGTCAGGTCAAATTCGTTGCGCCAGGTGTCGGTGATGAGGATGGTTTGGTCGCCGCGGTGAACTTTGTTGAAAAGGTGAGCGTGGCCAAGAAGGATGATTTGTTTATCGGGATAGGTTTGGGTGACTTTTTTGATGCGGGATTCGATGAGTTTGTGGTCATCCACGAATTCAAATCCATGTTTAGCTACGTGCTTCATGATAGCAATATAGGGCACGCGATAGTTAGGATTTCCGGGATTGGTTACTCGTTTTATCAGAACTTTGGTTGCCGCGCCAAAGAGCATTTTTTTTCCGTCTTTTTCATACTGTTTATTTTTTCTGTTGGCTTTAGTGGCTTTTTCATGCGGAAAGTACTGTTCTTCTTTGGGGTATTTTTTTTTGAAATCAACAAGCTCGGTAAAACAAACGTAGGCACCCCATGGAAGGTTGAGGATTTTCTTTTTTTTATGCGTGATGATGGGTCGATGGGTCCGATGCATGAAAACGGGGTCCTGTAGGTGGCCATGTTCGGCGTGAACCGGTCCATTTTTGTACCAATAATCGAAAGTGACGCGGTCCTGATTGCCCAGTTCTTTTTTGATCCGCTCTTGAAGGGCTGGCCAAACAATGTCTGAATCGTGGTTTCCAATTACAAAATGGGTGTATGTTTGCTCATTTGCGTCCAGAAATTTTTTCATCGCTTTAAAAACTCCAGGATGAGTTTTTAAAGCCTCTTCCAGCTTCCATAAAGAGATCTCTTCGGTTATGAGGTAGGGGAGTTCGCCCTTGTATTCCATTTTTAAGAAGTCGAAAATGTCACCATTCAGGACAAGAGTGATTCTTGGGACTGGATTTTCGTCTGCGTGATCGGCAATAATCTTCTCCAAAAAGTCTGCGACGGCCTGATCATCACTAAAATCGTCGGTAATGTCACCCCGACCCATTTCTATGTCGCTGATGGAGTAGATGTATTCTTTCATAGGTGTGTAAAAGGCTGGTCTGAATTGCTCCTAAGAGGCAATGTATACACCTTTTATCTGGCTTTTACAAGCACGACGCTCTGCACTTTTTCCATTTCTGGATAGTATTTGTGGTCGATGGCTATGCCGGAGGATGTTCCTCCATCCAGGTTGAGTACGGAATGAAGGCCAAGTTTTTGAATTTCCGGGTGGCTGGCCAGAAGTTGGGCGAATTGATAGAGGGTGATGGAGTTTTCGAAATTGAGAAGGCTTTGCTTGAGGACAATGACGACAAGATTACCTTCCTGGTCGATGCCGAGAGCTGTGCGGCTGGCGGTTTTTCCGCTATCTTCAATGATTGATGGGTTTCCATTTTCGTCTAGCAAGATCGGTCCGTTTTGAATGGCAAAATCTATGGTGCCGATTGGAAATCCTTCCTGGTTGTGAAGGAGTCTTGCTTCGCGGCGATTGTCTATGACCATAATGCCGTTGACCAGGTCGGCGTTGGATTTTTCATTGAGTAGCTGGGTCTGGCTGATCAAAAGGCCGGTTGGATTGAACTCTTCGGTAAAAAACTGACCGTTAAATGCCAGGAGCGCGTCGGTCTCTTCGTAGATTTCATCGATGGTTTTTGACTCTTCCCCAGGCTGATTTTGATAGATGGAGAAAGAGTATTTTTTGGGATCTATACGGACAAGAAGAAGATCTTTAAATGATTCGTCTTCATTTTTAATGTGAAGATCGGTGTAAAGAAGCCCAGGTTTTACCTCTTTCCATTCAGCGGTTGTTTCGGTCTGAATTGATGGATCAAGAATTTTAAGGTTTGGAGATTCGGTTTGCTGACATCCTGAAAAAAGGATCGAAACGAAGGCAATAACAATGGAAAAATGAAACTTGTTCATGCTGTTATTTTTTCTTTGCGCTGTCTCCGTTTATTTCTCTTTCAAGTTTTTTGTCCTCTTTTTTGATGACCTCTTTGGCTTCTGATCGTTGAACATAGAAGTTCATGACAGAAAAGACCATCACGCAGGCGAACATAATTCCAAGAATATTGATTATAAAGAGAACAAGTGCGTTGCTGGCGATAACAAAATCTTGTACGGCTATACCGATTCCTAAGACAGCAAGTGGTGGAACCAAGGCAACCGAAATAGCGACACCTGGAAGTGTTTCGCTCAATTGTGGCTTAACAAGTGCGAACGATGCGGCGAGTCCGGAAACAATGGCAATGGCTACATCTGCTAATGATGGATCCATGCGGAGAGCAATTTCTTGTGTGAGTTGAAAGGCGTGAATTCCTCCTGGTGGATAGACCAAAAGAGTGATGACAATTGCTGTTCCAAGTCCAATAATAATCGATTTGGCAAGTGTTCCCAGGGATCGAACAATCAATTGGCTATTCGCCATAACAATTCCCATGGCTATCCCCAGGATGGGATACAATACAGGGGCGATAAGCATACTTCCAATGACGGTCGCGACATTGTTTTGAAGGAGTCCAATGCTGGCCATGAGGACAGAAAGGATGACGAGCAGTAGAAAATCCTGGCGCGGGGTGCTCTGGGTAATCAGCTTGTCGACAGCTTCGGACTTTTCTTTATTGGCAATATTATCGAAAACGGTAATGCGCATGAGGTGATTGTATCAGAGTGATTAGATTGTTGGTAGGCTGGCTGGATCCGGGTCTATGGGAAGATCGTCGACAACATTTTCAACTACCTCTTCTACGGGATTGCTTGGAAGATCTTCGGGTGGTGGCGCGTCGGGTTGGCCGTCCGGGATTGGGTCGGGTTCAGTGGGTGGTTCTTTTTCGTCAACAGGTTCGTCATTATTGTTGCCGGATCCGTCTGGAGACGTTGTGATTTTTACGCTGTCTTCGGCGATGTATCCGAACTCATCGGTTACAACTACACGAATGGTGTGTGGTGTTTTTGTTGTTTCACCTTTTGGAAGACGTACGGTTCCATCGAATGGTTTGCTGGTGCTGCGATAGTTGAACTGGTCGTCAATGTAGTATTCGACTTTGTCGATTTGGTTTTTTGAATCGATGTCGATATCGACTTCCAGATTTATTCCAGATTCAATTTTTGCGTTTTTCTTTGGTGACTTGATGGTGACTTTTGGCGCGTCTTCAAGATTGTCTTTGGTACAGAGTTCGGACTCTTCTGTTGGCGGTAATCCAAAGAAGAAGTTTGAGGTGAGGATTGATGTTGATTCTTCGCCTTCTTCACCTTCACCGGTTTGTCCGCTGAAGAGTTCCTGGGAGTTTGCTTCCATCCAGGCATCCACACCTTCCTGCCATGCTCCGATGTCGGCAATAGCGCGTAGTCCAATAAAGCTGATGGTGTTCACGTAGGTTGGTGGACAGTATTCATTGGCGAGTTTCATGTTGCGGGTGTCTACGTCTGTCTGGGTGACGCTGTCATCGACTTCGGTTGGAACCGAGAAGCTGGCAAAAACCTCTTCCACGACTTGATCTGGCGGAGTTCCAGGTCCTGGAAGTTTTCCTGTTAGTTTAGAGACGCTTGCGGTTGTGATGCCTTCAGGAGCAGAGAAGTCTTCACTTGGGAAGTCCTGCAATGCCTGTGTCATGAAGTTTTTCCAGATTGGAGCGGCGTTCACGTAACCGCTGGCATTTTTGGCTGGCTTTCCTTCGTCGGCTTTGTTGTTACCGGTCCAGACTCCTGCTACCAGATTTGGAGTGTATCCGATTGTCCAGAGGTCACGGGCGTCACCGTCCGGATCGGTTGATGTTCCGGTTTTGGTAGCGACGTTTCGTCCTGAAACACTCATGTTTGGTCCAAGTCGAACAGATTCATCAGAAAGGATGTCATTGATGAGGTAGGCGATTTGTGGGTCGAGTGCTTCTTTTCCGTCATCTGTTTTGTGCTCTTCAAGGATTTCTCCCTGGGCAGTTTGAACCTTCAAAATTGAAATTGGCTCATGATACACACCGCCGTTGGCGAACGTTCCGAATGAGGCAACCATAGAAAGTGGCTGAACTTCCGCGGCTCCCAGCGCGAGTGGCCAACCGTATTCACGGTCGGTATCCAGGAATTTCACTCCCATGTTTTGGGCTAGTTCCATAATTGGATCCATTTCTCCGGCCAGGTAGTATGCCTTGATTGCCGGGATGTTTCGCGATTGGGCTAGCGCTTTTCTTATGCTTATTGGCCCCATGAAAGATCCGTCGTAGTTTTGCGGGTATGAGTTGGATCCGAATCGGGTCCGGACATCGAAGATGACTGATGCCGGAGCGTAGCGGCTGTAGAACGATTGTGCGTAGACGATTGGTTTGAATGATGATCCGGGTTGTCGGTATTGGGTGGCGATGTTTACGGCACCATCAATGTCTTCGGCGAAGTAATCTTTGGATCCGACCATGGCTAATACTTCACCGGTTTTTGGATCCAGAGCTACAAGGGCACCATTTTTCACGTTAAAGTTTTCTGTGTTGCGGGCAGCTCCTTCGGCTACGGCAGTTTCTGCGATCTCCTGGAGTTTTGGATCGATAGTTGTGTAGACGTTCAATCCTCCCTGCTCAACCACTTCCTGTCCGTAGGTTTCTTCCAGCTGTTCAATAATGTAGAAGACAAAGTGTGGAGCGTTAATCTTGGCTGCGTATTTTTGGAATTCAAAGTTCTGGAGTTCTTCCAGTGCGTCGTCCATTTGCTGTTCCGTGATGTAGCCATTTTTTTCCATGGCTGCCAAAACAAAGTCGGTTCGTCCACGAATGTAAACGCTGTTTTCTTCGTCCAGGGCAACGTTTCCACCAATCAAACCGCGCCAGAAATCGTTGTATCCCAGGTCGGACTCTTCATTAATGCTGCTGGCTTCTTCTGCTGTGAATGTTCTGGTCAAAACCGGGTCGCGGTGTTCACCGTATGGGTTGTAGTAGGTTGGTCGTTGTGGCAGTGACGCGAGGATTGCCGATTCAGCAAGTGTGAGGTCGGCGGCGTCTTTGTCGAAATAGATTTCTGCAGCTTTTTGGACACCGTAAGCGTTATTCCCGTAAGGAATTTTGTTAAGATAGAGCTCCAGGATTTTTTCTTTTGGAAACTCCTGCTCCAGTCGGACAGAGAGGATAAGCTCTTTTAATTTACGGGTGTAGGTTTGTTCCGGACTTAGGAATGCATTTTTAACGTATTGTTGAGTGATGGTTGATCCTCCACCGGCTGATGCTCCTGTTAGTTTTCCGAGTACGGCACGAGCGAGCGAGGTTGGATCGAATCCGGAGTGGGTCCAGAATTGATCATCCTCGATTGCAACAGTAGCATTGATGATGTTGTCAGACATTTGGTCGATCGGAACATATTGGCGATTTTCGCCGCCATGTTTGGTGTAGAGAATGTTTCCTTCACGATCGTAGATGGTTGTGGATTGGGCCACTGCCAGTTTATCCAGGTCTTTTACATCGGGCAGACCAATGGAAAGAATGGCAATGAAGATTGAAAGGAGGATAATTCCGGCGACACCGGCTCCAACAATCCCAATACAGGTCCATAGAAATATGGTTTTAGCATCCCATTTTTGTCCCTTTTTTGGGAGTGGAAGTTTTGGGAATTTTGAGAAATCGAATAGTTTTTTCTTTGGCCGACGGGTTGAGTTTACCGGTCGGTACTGAAAATCATCTTGAGACATGATTTTGGGTTAATTGTCAACCTGGATGGTACCATTTTCACCCCATTCTTTCAATGGGCAGCTGCCGTATTTGTGGTACAATCGCATCACCCTATTTTAACGTTTTTTCCTATGATGACATTACAGCAAAGCTACGATACGTTTTTGAAGATGGCGATTGAGCGTGGACCTCGAGCCAAAAAGGATATTCAGGACGATTTGAAGAGATTGAAGAAGGAGTTTGATGGTATGGATAAAGAGAAAAAGGAATATTTTGATGAAGAAAGTCTGGTGAATCCGTTTTTGGATAGCCGGATTGAGGTGGGGGATCCGAAGACGAAGATGAAACGGGTTATGGTGGGGATTGATATTAGTGTTGGTGAAGTCCTTCTGGCTGCTGAATTGGGGCGTCAGGGAAAGAAGATCGATGCGATTTTGGCGCACCATCCGGAAGGACGATCTTTGATTGATCTGACACAAGTGATGACCACGCAGATTGAACAGGCTGTGGATGATGGTGTTCCTGTGAATGTGATTGAGAAGCAGATTGGTGGGCGGATTAACGATTTGAATCGAGCGCTGCATCCTACCAATCATTACCAAGTACCGCGAGCTGCCGAACTTTTGGGTATTCCAATGGCGTGTTATCACACGTTTGCGGATAACCAGGTTTATTGGTTTATGAAGAACTATATTTCCGGGAAGAAGCCAAAGTATGTGAGCGATATTATGGAGGCGCTTATGGCTTTGCCGGAGTACCAGATGGCGAAGAAGAAGGGGAATGGACCGATGATGTTTACTGGTGGAGAGAAGAACCGGTGTGGGAAGATTAGTTTTTCTGGGTTTACCGGAGGGACAAGTGGTTCAAAGGACACGATTGAAAATATGGCTGCGGCTGGTGTTGGAACGATTATGGCTATGCACATGCCGGAGGATCATAGAAAGCTTGCGGAGAAGCACCATATGAATGTGGTGATTTGTGGACACATGGCCAGTGATAGTTTAGGAATGAATTTGTTGATGGATGAGTTGACCAAGAAGAACGTTGAAATTGTGGAGGTTGGTGGGTTCTACCGGGTTGATCGTTCTAAGAAGAAGAAACTGTTTTAATTTTGTATAAACGAAGAGCCCGGGGTCACATGAATTGAATCATGTGAACACCCGGGCATACTCCGACCGTGCCGTGAGACCACCCAAGAGGGAGTCTGACGTGCGTATAAGTTAAGGCGTAAAAGGAAAGTTTTGAGAGGGGGCCGGCGAAAAGCCGGCCCCCTCTCTTCTGATCGCTTGGGAATCAGACCCGGAACGGCACGACGTGCTGCTCGAAGGTCTTATCCTGCCACGTGCCGAGGACGATCTCCCCGACCTCGGGGCCGATGAGGGCGCGGACGCGGTTGTTGAACCACGGCTGGGTCACGATCTGGTCGTTGGCCAGCTGGGGATTCTGGATGCCGTTGTCCTTGACCTGCGCGATGTAGAGGCCCGTGGTGGTGGTGATGAGCACCTTCATGGTCTGGGCGTTGATGCACAGGTTCATGACGTCGAACTGGTCGGTGCCTTCCACCATCTTGGTCCCCCAGAACAGGCCGTTCTGGGTTCCGTACAGAGCGACGGGATCCATCTTGTCGGTCAGCATGGTGATCATGTCCTGCACCTTGCCCTGGGTCTCCTTGGGCAAGTTCACCAGGTCGGTGTGGACGAGATCGGGGTTCTCCTCGATGAGCGCCCCCTCCAGGTTCTGCATGTTGTAGACCTTGCCGTCCTGGGTGAGGGCCTGGATGAAGATCTGGCCCCGCGGGTTCCGCGCGAACTCCCACTTGGTGGCGTTGAGGCGCGGCTTCTTGCCGAACTCGATCTGGCGGTCGGCGGCGAGGTACAGAACCTTGCCATCCGGCGCCACGAGATAGGCGTACTGCTTGCTGCCCTCGGGCTGGAAGAAGTCGCCCTTGGCGTTGCCGTGGTTGCCGAACCGTACGGTGTTGGGGTTGAACGCCCCGGCGATGGCCAGGATGTTCGTCCGGTGGACCGGGCGGTTGGTCACGATCAGGGAGTAGGTCCCTTGCTCGGCCTTGGCAAGAACGATCTTCGAGATGTACGCGGCGTTGTCGTTCCGTTGGCTCGGCGACTCGTCCTCGTAGCTCTCGATGCGGACGTTCCCGAAGAGCGGAACGTTCGGCTCCTCGAGCATGAACGTACGGACCTGGCCGAGGAAACGGCCGGGAGCCTGAGTGATCGTGCCGAGAACGGTGGCGAGCTGAACGGAAGCGAGCGAACGGATGATGTTGGTCGACATGTGTTGTTACCTCTTTTTGTGTCCCCCCTCACAGAGGTGAGGACGGTTATGGGATCCGAAATGGACCCAAAACTTTCTTGTTTTGCCTTCTTGAAAAAGATCGGAGGTGCCGATTATCGGCACACGAACAGGGACTTTACATATCTCGAATATGAAATGCAAGTTCTTTTTTTGGAATGAACTTTTATTTGAGGCCGCGGATTTCGCCGCCAAGTTTGTGGAGTCGGGCAAATACTTCTTCCTGGACTTTCTTCACCTCTTCTTCTTTGAGTGTGCGGTCTGGCGCGCGGAGGACAATTTTAAACGCGCACGACTTTTTGCCTTCTGGAATGTTTTCGCCTTGGTAGAGATCAAACAAAGTGACACTTTCAATAATGTTTTTATCAACGCCGGACATCTGTTTTTCCATTTCGCCAATGGTGACTTCTTCATCCATTAAAACGGAAACATCGAATTCGCTGCTTGGGAATTTGGCGAGCGGTTTGTGTTTTCTGGTGCGGGCTCCAAGTTTTGCGAGTTCGGTGAAGTTGACTTCGAATGCGCCAATTTTTACTCCTTCAAGATTGTAGTTTTTGGCTACGAGTGGGTGAAGTTCGAATACTCTCGCGATTTCTGTTCCGTCTTTTTTGCTGTAGTAACCAGCAAAACGGTTTGGATGCGCGTATGGGCAGAGTGTTTCACCTTTGCGGAGTTCCAGGCTTTGGGTTTGGAAGAATGAGAAGAGTTGTTCCAGCGCACCTTTGGCTTCGTAGAAGAGGTCGCCTTTGTGTTTTTTGCCGCGGACAATCAATCCGCAGATCTTCTTTTCTTCTTTTGGAAAGTACTCTTGTAGATCTTCGTAGGTTCGGCCGATTTCGTAGAGGTCGAATTCGGGATAGTTTTTTAAATTGAGTTCCACGTTGTGGAGCAGGTTTGGAAGCAGGCTCACACGCATGTGGGTTTGGTTTTCAGAAAGGTAATTTTCTACTTTAACGTGCAGCTCTTCCGGGAGCATGCATTTTTGAATGTCTTTGGCGCTGTAGAATGAGTAGTTGTAGACTTCGTTCATCCCGAGTCCCTTGCTCAGGATTTCGCGGGCACGATGTTTGAGTTTGCGTTCGGTATTTTCTGTTGGCAGTTTGGTTGGAGTTTTTGGCAAGACTGGAATCACGTTTTCGTATCCGAACATGCGGGCGATCTCTTCTGTAATGTCTTCTTCTATCTCTACATCTTTGGTGGCCCGCCACGTTGGAATTTGGAGTTCAAAACTGTCTTTTTCTTTTTTGAGGATCTGGAATCCGAGTTTTAAAAGGATGTCTTCTGCTTGTTCTGCTGCAATGTTGGCTCCGATTTGTGAGCGGACTTTGTTCAGATCCACTTTTACGGTTTTGGGCAGCGCATCAAAGTTTTTGACATCCACTTTTTGGGAAACGATTTTTGCGTTTGGGCAGAGTTCTAAAATGATTTCACAAATGCGATCCATGGCTTGTTCAGCTAGAACCGGATCCAAGCTTTTTTCAAAACGTTGGACGGCGTCGGTGCGGAGGTTGTGACGAACGGAGGTTCTGCGGACGGTGGTTGGGTCGAAGTTGGCCGCTTCAATGAGGATGCGAGTGGTTTTTTCATCGACTTTGGAGTTGTCGCCTCCCATGACTCCGGCGAGGGCGACCGCTTTTTTGTGGTCGGCGATCACTAAATCTTCCTGACTCAGTTCGCGATCCTGGCCATCGAGAGTTGTGAATTTTTCTCCGTTTTCTGCCATGCGAACTACGATTCCTCCTTCAATTTTGTCGGCGTCGAAGGCGTGGAGCGGTTGTCCGAGTTCTTCCAAAACATAGTTGGTGGCATCCACGATGTTATTGAAAAGGCTGTGGTCGGTTGAGCGGAGTTTTTCCTGAATCCATTCTGGTGAATCTTGTACTTCAATCCCTTCAATGATTACTCCTAAATATCGTGGGCACTCATTTTTTGCTTGGACTTCTATTGAAAGGTCTTTTTTTGCATCTTGAGCTGAAGTTGGAAAGGTAACGTCGGTTTTGAAAGGTGTCAGCGGTGTGTCCAAAATGGCTGCAATTTCGCGTGCGTGACCGTAGTGACCCCATAAATCTGGGCGGTGTGTGAGGGCTTTGTTGTCGATGTCGAGGATGACGTCGTTTAAGTTGAGCGCGTCGGAAAGCGGTGTTCCCGGATCGGCTTTGCTGGAAGAAAGGTCCACGATTCCTTCCGGACTTGCTGGAAGACCGATCTCTTCGCCGGCGCAGATCATTCCAAAACTTTCGACTCCACGGATTTTGGTTTCTTTCAATTCGATCAAATCTCCTTCGCCGTGCCATCGGACTTTTGCTCCTGGAAGAGCAACGGGAACGAGCATTCCTTCTTTTATATTGGGAGCTCCACAGACAATTTGAACGGTCTCTTTGCCAACCTTGGTTTGTGTGACCTGGAGTTTGTCTGCGTCTGGGTGGGGCGCGATTTTTTCAATCTTCCCAATCACCATGTTGGCGTACGCTTCTGATTGATCGTGAACACCTTCCACTTCTGCGGTGCGAAGTGTGAACAGTTTTCCGAACTCTTCTGCATTTAAATCTGCAGGGATATCAACGAACTGTTTGATCCAATTAAGTGAGACTTTCATTAGTATTGTTCGGTAAATCGTAAATCTCCAGAGAAGATGAGGCGAATGTCGTCGATGCCGTAGCGCATCATGGCTAATCGTTCCAATCCGAATCCGAATGCCCATCCCTGATACTCTTTGCTATCCACGCCTCCCGCCTTGAGGACGTTTGGGTGGACCATTCCGGCTCCCATGAACTCGACCCATCCGGTGCGTTTGCAGACGCTGCAGCCTTGTCCGTTGCAGATAAGGCATGAGAAATCGAGCTCAACTCCTGGTTCTACAAAAGGGAAGTATCCCGGGCGGAAGCGGACATCGACCTCTTTTTTAAAAAGTTCGGTCAGGAATTCTGCCATTACGCCTTTGAGGCTGGCGAGTGAAATGTCTTTGTCGATCATTAATCCTTCCACCTGGTGGAAGTTGCTTTCGTGTGACGCGTCGGTGGCTTCGTTGCGGAAAACGCGACCTGGAACAATGATGCGAAGCGGTGCTCCGTATTTTTCCATAGTGCGGATTTGGACTGGCGAAGTTTGGGTTCGCAAAACGAGCCGACCATGTTTGTCTTCGTGTTTTTTGTCGACGAAGAAGGTGTCTTGCATGTCGCGGGCCGGGTGATCGGCTGGAATGTTGAGTCCTTCAAAGTTGTAGTATTCGCTTTCGATTTCTGGTCCGTCGGCAACGGTGAATCCCATGCCGTGGAAAATATTTTCGACTTCGTGTTGAACTTGCGACATTGGATGGATTTTCCCGATTTTTCGCGCGACACCTGGAGCAGTGATATCAAAAAATTCGTTGGCCAATTGGGCTTCAATAGCTTTGGCCTCGATTTCGTTACGTTTTTCTTCCAGTTTTTGGATGATGCCATTTTTAATGTCGTTGGAAAGCGGTCCAATGATCTTTTTTTCCTCAACAGAAAGATCCTTAATTCCTTTTAGAATAGTTGTGAGCTGTCCTTTTCTTCCAAGGAACTGAACTTCAATTTCTTGGAGTTGTTCACCGTTCTTGGCGGTGGCAATTGCTTCTGTTGCAGCTGTTTCTAGTTGTTTCAGTTCGTTTTCCATTGCGGGGTTACTGTAATAGATTTTAGAAACTTTGGAAACAAAAAACCCCGCTTTACCATTTAAGGATGTGCGGGGTTTTTGAAATCTTTAAGAGATGTTCTATCGAACAGCGTCCTTAAGAGACTTACCAGCCTTGAAAGCAGGAAGCTTCATAGCTGGGATCTTGATCTTCTGGCTTGGGTTTCGTGGGTTCACACCAGTTCGAGCAGCTCGCTTAGAAACACGGAATGTTCCGAAACCAGTAACAGTTACGTTCTTTCCGCTCTTGAGGCTCTTAGTGATAGCTTCAAGTACTGCATCGAGTACAGCTTGAGCATCCTTCTTAGTTACCCCAGCAGCAGAAGCAGCGTGGTTGACTAGATCTTGCTTAGTCATAAGAAATAAAGTTATGAAATATTTGGTCTAATGACCGTGTGCATTATATGACGTGAGGAACCAAAAGCAAGGATTTTTTTGTGATTAACAAGGGGATAACTCGATTTTAATGCAACTAAAATGTAAGTTTTTCAGGGCGACTTTTGAACAAAATGGCTTATTTAAGCTGAAAAAACGACTTGAAAAGGCTCAGAATCGTGTCGAAATCGCCATTTTTGGCTTAGATATAAGGAAATCAAACGCTATGGCCTGTCAAGCGCTTTTGTAAGCCATTTTTGTACATTTATTGCTGAAATCGCGACTTTTGATCGGCAATTGCATCTTTAATTTCACCCAAAGTGGCAAAGAATTGATAGAGTTTCTGGTACTCTTTTTGATCAATCTCTCCAGAATTGAGATCTTTCAAGATAGAAACAACACGCTGTGCTATGGAAACCTGGATGCTTTGTGTTGCGTGAAGATCTTCCACTAGGCCATCCGCAATGAATGGCAGCATTTCCAGAACTCTTTTATAAGAGCTATCACTTATTTCTCCATGAAGTTTTGTGAATCGTTCACGAACCCAGAGTTCGATGAATGTTTTTTTCTGTTCAGGATCATCGGGGTTAAGACTTGAAATGTTCTCCTTTATATCCTGGTCGATAATATCCTGGAGTGAGCCGTGGTCGGCAAGTCCTTCTGCAGTTTTAATAAAGACATTTTCTTCATCGGTGACAGCGGCAACTCCGGTTTTAACCATCATTTGGACGATTGAGCTCCAGGAAATTCCTCTTTTTGGATCGGCAACAACGTCTTCAGTTCCGGGGCGCAGTTTGATTTTTTCACCTTCACCGGTAAATTTTATTCGATTTTCCAGACCTTTAGTTTGCTCTTCATCTCGCCAATCTTCGCCTGTTCTATCTACTTTTCTATGGCCATTCATAATAATAAGGTTATCAAATGAGGAGATCATGCTATACTTATTTGACGAATTTGCCAACATCGACTACTAATGAGCAGTGTTGGATAAATAAACTTCTATGGCTGACAACCTTGTTATTGTTGAGTCCCCAGCGAAAGCAAAGACGATTTCGAAGTTTTTGGGTAAGGATTATCGGGTTCGTGCTTCTATGGGACATGTGCGGGATTTGCCGAAATCGAAGTTTGGAATTGATGTGGAAAAAGATTTTAAGCCGACCTATGTGGTGTCTTCGGATAAGAAGAAGGTGATTAGTCAATTGAAGAGTTATATAAAGAAGGGGACTCGTGTGTACATCGCAACTGATGAAGACCGCGAAGGAGAAGCGATTGGATGGCACCTTTTAAAGGCGCTTGGAGTGGATGAAAAGAAGCAGGATGTGAAGCGGATTGTTTTTCATGAAATTACGGAGTCGGCGATTAAGCACGCGATTGAGTCGCCGCGACAGATTGATAAAGATTTGGTGGATGCGCAGCAGGCGCGGCGGATTTTGGACAGAATTGTGGGGTATGAGCTGTCACCGCTGCTTTGGAAGAAGGTTCGATACGGGCTTTCTGCCGGGCGTGTGCAAAGTGTGGCGGTGCGTTTGATTGTTGAACGGGAACGACAGATTTTGGATTTTGTGCCAGAAGAGTATTGGAGTTTGACGGCGGATTTGTTGAAAGCGAAGGATGGATTTACGGCTGAATTGAAAAAGTTTGAAGGGAAAGATTTTAAGATTGGGAATGAGAAGGAGTCGAACGCGGTGTTGAAGGCGATTGATGGGGCGGACTGGAAGGTGATGAAGGTTGAGAAAAAGGATGTAACCCGAAAACCGGCGCCGCCTTTTATTACGTCAACGTTGCAGCAGGAGGCTTCGCGGAAACTTGGGTTTTCGGTGAAGCGAACCATGATGATCGCGCAGCAGTTGTATGAAGGTATAAAGCATGGAAAAGGGGAGACTGGTTTGATTACCTATATGCGTACCGATTCGGTGAATTTGGCGGCGCAGGCACTCCACCAGGCCCAGGATGTTATTACTGAAGAGTTTGGTAAAGAGTACGCTCTGCCAAAACCTCGTTTATTTAAAGGAAAGAAGGGCGCGCAAGAAGCGCACGAAGCGATCCGTCCGGTGGATCTTTCTATCAAGCCGGAAGATGTGAAGAGTTATCTGGATAAAGATCAATATCGACTCTACGAACTGATCTGGAAACGGACTTTGGCGTGCCAGATGGCGGAAGCCAAGTTAAAAGCGGTGGGAGTGGATATTGCTCCGATCAAAAATGGAAAAGATACCGGGTATAACTTCCGGGCAACAGGACAAACGGTTGAGTTCCCTGGATTTATGCGTGTTTATACGGAAGATTTTGATGATGAAGAAGAGGCATTTAGCTTTGCGGAAAAGCTTTTGCCAGTTTTGGAAGAGGGGGATGATCTGAAATTGAAACAATTGAATCCAAACCAGCATTTTACTAAGCCACCTGCTCGTTATACTGAAGCGAGTTTGGTGAAAAAACTGGAGTCTGAGGGGATTGGACGACCATCTACCTATGCTCCAACAATTGGGACGATTATGGCTCGTGGGTATTTTTATAAAAAAGGGAAACAGATTTTGCCAACTGCATTTGCTTTTTTTGTGTGCGATATTCTGGTGAAGCACTTTTCGGATATCGTGAATTATAAGTTTACGGCTGAGTTGGAGGAGAGTTTGGATGATATTGCTGATGGAAAGAAGAAATGGGTGCCGGTGATCGAGGATTTTTATACTCCGTTCCACAAAGTGGTGACGACCAAAGAGAAATCGATCAAGAAAGATGATGTCATGAAGGAGCGGAATCTTGGAAAAGACAAGAAATCCGGATTGGATGTTGTTGTACGGCATGGGCGATTTGGTCCATTTGTGCAGTTGGGTGATTATACAAAAGAAGAGGTGGATGCGATGGAAGAGAAGCCAAAGCGTGCTTCATTACCGAAGGGTACCTATTTTGAAACGATTACGATTGAAGAGGCTTTGAAAGCGCTTGAACTGCCGCGAAATCTTGGAAAAACGAAGAAGGGTGAAGAGGTTATTGCATTGATCGGGCGGTTTGGTCCGTATTTAAAGGTGGATAAACTGAATGTGACGTTGCCGAAAGATTTTGATCCTTATACGGTGACTTTAAAAGATGTTGAAAATCTGATTGAAGAGACCAGAACGGCCAAGAAGAAGGCTGCGGAGCCGATTCAGGATTTTGGGAAGCCAGATCCGGTTTCTGGGGAAAATGTTTTGGTGAAAACCGGTTTCTATGGACCGTATGTGACTGATGGAAAGACGAACGCGTCGATTGGAAAGAAGTTTGATCCTGAAAAAATTACGTTTGAAGAGGCGTGTGATTTGCTTGAGAAAAAGCGACATGCGCCAAAGCGGAATTTCCGGAGAGGAAAGAAAAAGGCCGCGGAGAAATAGTATGTCAGGGTAAAGTGATTGGAGGTGTTGAGAAAAAGGCTTGTTTGTGGTACAATAATAGGAATCAAAAATAAAAATCCCATCTTATGGCTATCACACACATTTCACACACACTTTCATTTAAAAAATGGCTTAGTGCCATGATTTTTGCTGGCTTTGCCACAGCTTTGCTTTTTGGAGCGCTCTTTACTTTTCATCCAATTGCCAAGGCATCATCCGCGACTTGTTACGATATTGTGGGGCAGGGAACTCAGGTTTTGAAGGGTGGAGTCCCGAATTCGGGGGTTCTGGATTTTGAAACACTTGTTCCTGCATATGCTTATGAAGGATGTGTGGAGGATGGGAGTCTTCCTCTTGGAACCGGTCCTTTTGAGGTGAAGGGATGGGTTTGGGATACCAATCTGGGATGGATAAGCCTTTACTGTGCTGATGAACTTGGGAATGGTGCTCCTTATGAAAACCTTGGGATTCCTTGTGGAAATGTTCAGTATGGCGTGACGATGGAAGGTTCTGGTGGCGCAAATCCAGGCCGACTTTCTGGTTTTGCATGGAGTGATAATGCCGGATACATTAGCTTTAACTGTGCGAATACCGGAACGTGTGGAACATCGAACTATTATGTTGAGGTGGAAACTTCACAAGGTCCTTGTTTGGGACAGATTTTTTCTGGATCTCCACCGGCAGGGTGCGTGGCTCGGGCAAATGAGAGTACTTTTGCGTGGAGTGATAATGTAGGATGGGTTGATTTGGCTGGTGTTACCATGCCATGGATTGATTTGATTGGACTGGGAGTGGATGTTGAGCTTGAAGTTTTGAGTAATGATGGAACAACCGACTTGCTTTCTGTGAATAAAAATACTGCTCCGGCAGCTGACGGAAATGAACGATATTATGTGGTTCTTCATATGACAAAGTCTATTGATGGAACTCCTGTTGATACCCCAAGTGACTATGCTGTTACGTTGTCGGCAGGATGGAATGATAGTGTTGATTTTGATCAGACCGATTCGAATGCCGGAAGCCATGATGCGGCTAACACCGGTGCTGTTGAGAAATTCTTTGATTTCAGTGCTTTTGATGCGTATGGAACAACTGTTGCTGACGGTTATGTCGCAGAGGTGACATCGCTCGCGCCGACTTCATCTATGAATGGATATGATGAAGGAGGGGATGGATCTGTGGACTCTTCCAATGAGGATTTTGTCCTTGGTGGTCCTGGATCTACATTGCCAACAAATGCATTGTCTTTGCAGAATTTGTCTGTGAGTGCTGTGCACACCCCAACATCTATTTGTGCCTTTGGTAGTGGTGTTGGATGTGCGGCGCAGGATGTTTCTGCTGGCTATGGTAGTCAGGCATGGCACTTTAGGCCGGCCGTGGATGTTGCCGAATTTAGTGATTCGATTAACAACGCAACAATCTCTGCGCGTCATTTGGTGGCGAATTCAATCGACTTTACTATTGATTGTCTTGGAAGTCTGAGCAGTTGCCCTGGAACTATTACTACAACCTTGGGCGTAGATTCACCATTCGAGTTTGTTTATGACTCAAATGATGATGGAGCTGATTGTACAGATATTTCTTCGCAGTTTAACCTTTATGATGCATTGGCTACCTTTGGATCTCCGCTTCAATTAACTCCTGTTTTTGAAGATGATGGTCTTGGTGGATGTAAGGAAGGTATTGCCGAATCTGAGGGAGAAAATGCGTATGTTTATACAGAAGTGGAATACCAAAATGCTGGTCAAACAATCCATTACTATTCTAGTAAGCTCCCACGTGTACAGGGAACGCTTGTTGTGAATCCTGTTGCTGATATTAGCGGTAACGTGTATTCAACTGGTGTGACCAATCCGCAGACCGGACAGGAGGTTCGATCTTTGGGTGATGTGAGTACGAACATTCTTCGTGATACGATTTCACGAAATGTGGAAACAATTGTTGCTGGTATTGAAGCGCCGATTGGATCTGCTCCAACAGTGAACTCCTGGGATGGTGGAACTGATGGATTTAATATTTCTGGTGCGTATGCGTCGCTTCTGCCGGACATTCTTTATGACAAACCAAAAGTGTTCTACTTCACTCAGGATTTGCATATTAATGCTCTTGATTGGGTTGGAGAACGAACCTTTATTGTGAAGGGTGCGGATGTGTTTATTGATGGAGATATCTATTCAACAACTCCGAGCGCGAAACTTGGAATTATTGTCTTGAAGGATCTTTCTTCTGGGAATGGTGGAAATGTGTATATTGATCCAGGTGTGAAGAATATTCAGGCCAACATTTTTGCTGATGGAAGTGTCTTCTCTTGGAGAGGAAACAATGCTGCGACTGACATTAACGGTGATGGTGAACCTGTCTGGACCGATGAGTCTGAGCGGTTTAACCTTTTGAAGAATCAGCTCTACATTCAGGGTTCAATTGCTTCACAGAACACGATTGGTGGAGCGGTGCGATCTGTGCCGATCCTTGGAGATGGTACTGTTGCTTCGGCAAGTGAAGGACAATATGGTGCAACGCCGACTGGGCGTAGTCAGGCACGTTTGTATGACTTGAACTTCTTGAGGTACTACGGTCTTGTGTTTGAACGGGATGGAAGTGGAAATGCTGTTGATCAACAGGGTGATTTGCCTGGTGATCCTGGATATTTGCAGCTGGATTATGTTGGAAATGGTGGTGACCTTGTCTTGATTACTGGTGGAGATCCAGCAACTGGACTGAGCTCAACGGAAGACTTCTCTGCAGTCTATGTTGAGTTTGATCCACCAACGCTCGGTCTTCCTGGGTTTAGTACAACTGGTGGGGTAGATATTCGGTTGCTCCCATAATTTTCACCGGAAAATATTTCGTTTAGAAAAAGCCCCGCGCATTGCGCGGGGCTTTTGAGTGGAGGAGCTTATTTGCGGGCTTTTTCTGTAACCCGGTATTCCAGATAGTTACCGAACATGAGTCGGGTTTGGGCGTCGATAGCAGGAATAGCAGAAAGGCAGATCGATACAATCGGAATGAAAATCCATTGGAAGAACAGCATAATTTGTCCAAAGAGTCCTTTGCGTGGGTTGTATGGCACGATGGCAATATTGATAATTCCACAGACAATCATACCCACAGAAGCGAGTGTGAGCATGTCGCTCATGATGTGTGGGAGGTTGTATGCTAAAACGGTTTCGCGGAAAGTTGGATTAATAAGCGCTGGTACGAATCCCATAAAGGTAATGAGGATTGGTCCGGTGGCCCATGAAAGGCTGTTTTTCAGGAAGTCGGCGATTTTGTAGATGCGTGTCCAGAGGCTTAGGTTTGGGTTGTACCAAATGTTGAGTGAGATAAATGAGAAATCGCTCACGCCCCATGCCCAACGTTGGAGCTGTTTGTATTGGTTCTGGAATGTTTTCACGTAGGTTTCGGAAAGGACGGCATCCATGTACACGGGTGTGAAGATCGGTACGACTTCGTGTTGGCCGTTGTAGATGGTGTAAGCGGTCCAGTATTGGCGGCTGTCTTCCGGAATGATGGTTACATCCCAATAATCCACTTCCACCAAGGTTTGAAAACTGAGTGATCGGCTGGAGAAACTTTTATATTTTTTTGGTTCCACGCTTTCAGCGAGGCGCCAGTATGAGCAGGCTTGGGCAACTACACGCATCATGAGTGGAACATCCCAGAGGTTGTTGTGGAAGAGTGAGTTTGGTTGGTATGCTTTTAAGCTGCGGTCTTCGGTCGTGAGGTATTTATAGGTGAGTTCGGAAAAGTAGTTTGGATGTGCGACGGTGTCGGCGTCGAAGTTGGAGATCATCAGGTCGTCGTACTTGATGCCCAGTTTATCCACATATTTTTTGAGTTCTTTGGCAGCGAAGGTTGCGTTGGCACTCTTTCCTCGACATTCTCCTGGAATGTCTTTGGGGTGAACGGTGTACATGAATTTTTTAAAGTGGTGCCCAAACTCTTTTTCCAGTTTTTTGGCAATCGGAACAAAGTTTTTTTCGTCGTTTTCTTCTCCGGCCAAAACCATAATGATTTTGTCGGCTGGGTATTTGCTGAAAGCGTATGATTTGAGCGATTCGCGGAGGAGTTCGTACGACTCTTTATATGTTACGCAGATGATGGCGTGGTACATATTCTTTGACTTTTTCCACTGCCCAATGTGCTGGAGCTTTTGTACCTGACTCTTGAGATTGAGAATTTCAAAGTATTTGCGAGGATCTTTTTCTTTGTTGATACGTTTGAGTTCGTAGTCGATTTTTTCCGGATGATCGTTGAGGCTGATCATTTTGTTCCAGTTGGTTTTGAGCGCGCGTTTAGAGATTCTGTATGCGCGATAAAGGTTCACTGAAAGTTTGATTGAACGGAAAAGCCACATGGTCGTGTAAACAATCATGAAGATCGCGATCCAATCGGGAACAATGAATGAAAGAAGTGGTGGTCCAAGGATAACCGTATAAAGGATTGCTCCCGGGACAATTTCGAGCGCCCGCCACAGGGGATGTTTACGGATAAGTCGTTTTGGATCTTGCCGTTTTCCAACATGGAGGGCTGTTTTTGCGGTGTGAAATGTTGTTTCCATTGTTACTCTTGATTAGGATTTTGGAGCCCACCAAACGTCGACTTCCGGGTATTGAAGGAGTTTTTCTGCCATGATTTTTTGAATCTGATTTAATCGTTCTTGGGTTTGGGCTTCAAAACGAAGGGTAAGATTTGGGCTGGTGTTGGAGCATCGTACGGCTCCCCATGAATTTTCATCGAAGTTGACGCGCACCCCGTCGATGGTGATGCAGTTGTGTTCGCGTTCGAAAGCTTTGGTCAGTTCTTCTACTACAGCGAATTTCTTGTCATCGGGACACGGAGTTTTGTATTCAGGTGTGGTGTAGAGTTTTGGAAGATCTGTAAAGTGCTGGGAGAATTTTTGCTCTGATGCTGCCAAGATCTGGAGGATTTTGCAGGCTCCAAAGAAGGCATCGTCGAATCCGTAATAGTGGTAGTGATCTTTTCCAAAGAAGAGATGTCCGCTGATCTCTCCGGCCAATGGCGCATGGATTTCATGCATTTTGGTTTCAATGAAAGAGTGTCCGGGTTTACACATTACTGGAACTCCATCGTTTTTTTCGATCTCTTCAATGAGAACTTTGGAAACCTTTACGTCGAAGACAACCTGGCTTCCTGGTTTGTTGGACAAGAGTTCTCGTGCCAAAAGAATCACCAGAAAGTCGGCTGAGTAGTGTTTTCCGTTTTCGTCGACAACTCCAACGCGGTCGCCGGCACCATCGAATCCGATTCCAAGATCTGCGCCTTGTTCGCGGACGAGTTCG
>CALMAI010000010.1 GCA_937858825.1 uncultured Candidatus Peregrinibacteria bacterium | reverse complement strand
AATAATAGTCGATCATATCTTCAACATCCCCCTTCGGCTTGGAACCATAGCGAATCCCATCAAACCGGGCCAGGTTGGCAGACAGTTCCGCCGGCATAGCAACATAGTAAACCGCCACCGCGTATTTGGTTGATGGAAGACTTACTTCCTTTACTTCTGCGCCCAAATTCTTGAGTTGATTAATCGCCTCATCCAGAACCTTGCGAACTTCAGGATCAATCCCCACGCCAAAATACTCTTTTGGTAAACCGATTTTTAGGCCTTGGATCGACTGCCCAAGATTTTTTGTATAGTCAGGAACATCCACCTTTGGAGTAGTTGAATCACGACGATCATGACCAGCAATCTCTTTCAAAACCAAAGCGGCGTCCTCAACAGTTTTTGTAAATGGACCAATTGTGTCCCATGATGAAGCCATGGATGTCACACCACTCCGGCTCACCCGACCATAAGTCACTTTCAATCCAACCACTCCACACAAAGAAGCTGGCTGACGAATAGATCCACCAGTATCGGTACCCAAGCTATAATAAGCCATATCCGCGGCAACCGCAGCAGCGCTTCCCCCACTTGAACCACCAGCAACCCGATCCAAATCCCACGGATTTTTGGTTACCCCAAAACAGGAATGTTCAGTAGAAGAGCCACACGCGAACTCATCCATATTCGTTTTCCCCACCATAACCATTCCCGCATCCCTCAATTTACTCACCACCGAAGCATCATAAGGTGGAACAAAATCTTTAATAATATTCGAACAACAGGTTGTCCGAACACCTTTAGTATTAAAAATATCCTTTAATCCAACGGGAATACCGTGCAAAACTGACGAATCCTCTTTCAGAGACGCATCCGCCGCTTCTGCCTGCTTCAAAGCTTCATCTTCACAGGTTTCAACATAAGCGTGAACCTGCGAATCCAGACTCTTCATGCGCTCCAAAATAGATTTGGTTAACTCAACCGAAGAAAAATCCTTCTTTCTCAAACCCTCCGCGGCCTGTGCAAGTGTTAACTCAATCATTAATTTTCAGTAATAACAGGTTTTACACGAATCTGATCACGCTCAACTGGCAGTTCTGTAGAACCCAAAAGCTCACCTTTTTCGCAAAAACGCTCAACAATATCCTCCCGACTCACATTTTCAAGACCGGTCACCTGCGATGTAAGAGGAACATCCTTGGTATCAACCTCTTCCAAAAGTTTCACATAATCCAAAATATCATTCAGCTGTTTGGCAAACTTTTTTGTTTCCTCTTCTTTGAGCCCCAAGCGGGCAAGTTTGGCAATGTGCTGCACCTCTTCGTTGGAAAGCATAGAAAAAAAGTTAGGCACACGGAAGTCTACAATAAAAAAGGAGAGCTTGCTAGCCGCTTTACACCTCAAGTATACTAAACACTGCTCTCTAAGCAGAAAAAATTGCAAACAGCTGACAATATCAAAAAAGTGGCCCTCGTACTTTTCGTTGCTCTCGGGCTTGTACACATTCTTTCAGGATTAATGTTCGCCAACGATTACTTTATGCCAGCCAGCATGGTTCTGAATCGTGTTTTGGACATTCCTTTTGCTATGATGGCTCTTATCTATGGTCTAATGAGCATTTATGTAAACGTCGATGAAAAGTCACGAACCACACCAAAGATTGCGTTTATTGCTATATGCGTTATTATTTTTCTCCTACTGCTCTACATTAATCTCTTTATTCCAGATAAGCAGCCGCTTACTTTATCATAAACATGAGAAAACATCGTCATATTGAATCAGAAGAGAAAAAAATTGTTATGGCCTTTGGAACGTTCGATTACCTCCATGCAGGCCATGAATTCTATCTTCAAAAAGCCAAAGAGTTGGGAGACGAATTAATTGTCATTATCGCCCGCGATAAAACCGTGAAACAAATCAAAGGTGAACCATCCACCCATTCAGAAAGACAACGGGCAAAAGCTGTAAGGAATCTTCACATAGCTGATCGTGTTGTTTTGGGGTCCCATGGAGATAAACACAAAGTACTCAGGAAATACCGCCCAAATGTTATTGCACTGGGTTACGACCAGTTTGTCTTCACTCAAAAAATCGAAAAAACACTGATCGACTTGAACCTTGATACTAAAATTGTCAGAATTGAGGCGCATCACCCGGAAGTTTACAAATCTTCCATTATTAAACAGCAGGAGCAGGAAGAAAATCATCTCCAACATTCTCACTAGCCCATGGCAGCAAAAAGCCCAAAAGTAAAAGATCTGAACGGGAACATCATCACATCCTTTTTCCGAGGGTTAAAACTCGGGCTCATGAATTTTTGGCGCAATAAATTCCTTTCAATGGCTACCATTATTGTTATGGCAGTCATTCTTTTCATTTTTAATATCATCCTGGCAGTGCAGTACATTAGCAATCAGGCACTCCAATCACTCAGCGAACACGTAGATATCGTAATCGACCTTCATGACGATGTAGATTACTTCTCTGCTCAAAAACTGACTGTCGCACTTGAACAGATCCCGGGAGTAAAAGAGGTTCAGTTCACTTCAAAAGAGGAAGCTCTGGAAATCGCATCAAAAACACATCCTGAAATTGCAGAACAGATCGAAAAATTCAACATTCCCAATCCCCTCCCTCCAAGTATTAGCGTAACAACAAATGCTCCCGAAGATCAGGAGGCAGTGAAAGCGCTCCTAAAAAACGATCAGTATCGGACTCTTTTAAGAACCAATGAAATTGAAGGATCAAGCGGAGAAGACCTTATCCTCTCAAGTGTTGCCCGAAATCTGCAAAACATCGGCACCTTTGTCCGACAAATAATTTTCTGGATTGTTCTCGTCTTTATTCTGGGGGGGACACTCATCATTGTTAATGCGATCCAAATAACAATCTACAGCCGCAGACAGGAGATTCACATTATGCGTTTAGTAGGTGCAACTCCTGGATTTATTCGGCTTCCATACGTCTTCGAAGCCTTCCTTTATGCGCTTTTTGCTGTTGGATTAAGTTTTGTCATCCTTGGCACAATCAGCCAATCCATTGAGCTGGATGGAACCAACCTCTGGGATTACTATTCAAGCCTCAACCTCTCCCGCGTCTTTATTACCGAACTTGGAATCACTATGGTTCTCGCTATTGTCAGCAGTTTTTCCGCAACAGAACAATATATCAAAGGGAAACTTAATCTCAACTAGTGCGGTATCTCAATGTCACAGGGATCATCCTCAAAAAACACAACACTGGTGAGCAAGATCAATATGTCACTATTTTTTCACCAACATTAGGAAAAATAGATGCCCGGGCCAGAGGCGCGCGAAAAATTAATAGTTCATTTATCGGCCATCTGGAAGTTTTGAATATCTGCGATTTTCAGCTCTATAAGAATCAAAATCACTTCACGGTTACCCAATGTCAGATCAGGAAATCGTACAAAAATATCCGGGAAACACTAAACCAAAGCATGCTCTCTTTCCACCTTTTGGAGATATTTCTAAAAATAGCTCAATCGGAAGAAAATGGAGATGAGCTCTTCGATCTCATCGTCCAGACATTGGAAAAAATTGACCAAAATCAAAAAAATCATCTCCACATCGAGACATTTAAAATAAAAATGCTTGATATCGCAGGAGCTCTTCCAAACATTTCCCGTTGTGGAAACTGTGACATCCGATGGACTCAAGAAAGCATGATTCACATTGACGAAGAAGGCCATATTTCCTGTTTTGATTGTTCGTCTGGAAATCAAACATTGATTCCATTTAACACTATGAAGCTCATCCACTTCATTCAACAATCTCCGTTCGATCAAATTGAAAAAATAGCAATGAATCAACAAGAAAAAACCATCTTAAAAAAAATCATGGCTATCTTTCTGCACAACTATATATCTTCGGAACTAAAAACCGAAAAATTTATAGCCCATCTTCACGAGTAACCATATCCACATTCCGTACTTGCTCCAATCGATCCATCAACTTCTCCAACTGCGAATCATTGGTAATATCAACAACCAGTTCACGCTCAATTTCATTCTCGTTCGATTCTGATTCGGAAAAAGACTGAATGTTAATATTCATTTTTGTAATCACATCAGCAATATCACGCAACAAGCCCACGCGATCTTGAGCCTTTAGTCGCAATTTAACCGAATAGCGTTGCAACTTCTGCCCCTTGCCCCACGTTGCCTCCAGAATCCTCTCAGCTTTGGCAGTCCTCAATAATTTACATTGTTGCAAATGGATAGTAATCGTATGCCCACGAGTTACATACCCAACAATGGGCATACCCTTTTTAGGCTTACAGCAGTTCCCAATCCTGTAAGGAAGATCACTTTCTCCCGCAATACAAATCTGGTCACTTTCATGAGATCCTCCAGATTTCTTCGGTAAATCCGCGCCTTTTTTCAACCGTTTAACACTGGCATGCCTTCTTCTACTTCGAATCTCCTCTCCAAAAATATTTTTGATAAGAGCAATAGCATCAACCGATCCGTTCCCAACCTCTTCAATAAGACCTTCTCGCTCACGCAAAGGCAAACGTCGGCCATTATACTCTTTAAAAATTCTAAGATTTTCATCAAGATGAGGCTTTCCAAGCTTTGAGAGCTCCTCATTAATAAGCTCTTTTCCTTTCCGAACAATCGATTCCTTATCTAAAGATCGAAAATAAGCACGGATCTTCGACTTTGCTCCCTGTGTCTTAACAAACGAAAGCCATAAAGGCTTTGGATCAAACTTTTTCCCGAGCATAATTTCAACCGTTTCCCCATTCTTCAATTCGTAATCCAAAGAAACAACCATATCGTTCACCTTTGCTAATTTACAACGATGTCCAATATCACTATGAATTGAATAGGCAAAATCGACTGGAGTTGATCCTTTAGGCAAATCTTTCACCTCTCCAGTTGGCGTCATCACAAAAATTCTGTCACTAAAAACATCAAGCTTGAGATGGTGAATTAAGTCATCATTTTGAGTATCTGATTGGATCGCTGAAAGTGCTTCCACCCATTCCATTCGTTCCGGCCCCTTCTCATCATTTTTAGCACCTTTCTTTTTCTTTCCTTCATCATAAATCCAGTGAGAAGCAATTCCATATTCGGCCTCTTCATGCATTTTCTTTGAACGGATTTGAATTTCTGTCGGTTGGGACGAGGCAGACAAACCTACAATTGCGGTGTGCAAACTTTGATAACCATTAGGCTTTGGAATAGCAATATAGTCCTTAAATCGATACCCCAAAGGTTTCCACTTACTATGAATAAGCCCCAAAATAGTATAAATATGGTCCGTCATCTCATTCCCCTGCTTGTCGTATTTATCATCAACAACAACACGGATAGCATAAACATCGTAAAGATCCTTCAAGACTGATCCGTTTTTTGCCTTCAACTTTCTGTAAATACTATAAAGATTCTTCACCCGTCCATCGACTTTTACCTTATATCCATGCTCATGAAGATACGATTCCAGTTCTCTAATGCTGTCCTCAACCGTGTGCTTTCTCTCGGCCAGATACTCATCCAGCTCAGTTTTAATCATCTCATACTGACGAGGGTATAAATATTGAAACGCCCAATCCTCAAGCTTTCCTTTTAAAGAGTAAATACTCAAACGTGCCGATATAGGAACATAAACTTCCATTGTTTCACGGGCAATCAATTTTTGCTTTTGAACTGAACGAAAAGACAATGTTTCCATATTATGAAGGCGGTCTGCCATTTTAATCAAAACCACCCGAATATCCTGCGCCATCGTAACAAAGAGTTTTCGTATATTTTCCGTCTCAGTGTTTTCATCCCGGGATTTCACGCGTTGCAGACTCTCCAGAGCGTTAATAAGAAACAGAACTTTATCTCCAAATAAAGCTTTTATCTCTTTTTTGTCATACGATTCAAGCGATGGAAGTCCATGAAGCATAGCTGCAATAATCGTATCCTCGTCTGGTTTCAAATCCAGAAGAATATTCAACACTTCTAAGATGTGAACAATATAAGGATCTCCAGACATCCGATACTGATTCTCATGTGCCGCTTCCGCATAACGAAAAGCACGGGTCAACCTCTCGCGGTCCAATCCCGGATTGCGGTCTAAAGCCTTGCTCAGGAGCTCTTCGAATGTAACCATATAAAAGGTTCGGCGCTAGGACCGAAACTGTACGTCATTTCTCCACAAAAATCAACTTTTTGGCAAAGAAAAAAGCACTATGGTTGAATAATCAAATCCAGCTCTTCAGCTCCTGGAACCTCAACAACCCGAACCCCCTGAACAAGAGCCTGAACATTGCTTTCAACAGCATTCCGACGCTCATCAAGTTTTTGCAAAGCCGTTTCATAAAAGTTCACCAATCGTTCTAATGCAGCTACCCTGGCCCTCAGGGCAACCTGCTTCTGTGAGACATCCACAAAACTCTTCAATAAAGCATCACTTCGCTCCGCCTCCAAATTGTCCAAAGCATCAAAGAAATCGACTTCAAAAGTATCCTTTTGTCCCGAAATACTACTAAAAGAGATCGTCAGGTCATCAATATTCAAACGAATTGCAGCAAGCGTTCGAGTTCCATCCTCATAAGCATCCCGAAGTTGCTGAATATAGTTTGTCAAAGCACTTTCACGTTCAGTCGTCTGACTCAAAAGCCCATAGACATCAATACTATATAAATTCTGAAGCCTCTCCAAAGAACGCACATATTCAATAAACTGATTATCAATTTCACGCTCATCCATCAACTCACCATAAAATGAAGCGGCAGAGATACCTGTTTCTCCAGAAATTGCAGGCTCAGAAAGAGTCCCAAAAAAGTCAGCAGCCCGGATTGAAGGAGAAAGTCGATCATAAACCGATCCGTCATTCATGCCAAAAAGTTCGCCGGTTATAAGCCCATATTCCCGCATAAGCTCCTGGTCAGATGTTTCAGTTGGTGCGCCATTACCACCACTATTACCATCAAACAGACCAAAAAAGTTTGATGAATAACTCCACCATCCACCGGCAACAATAATTCCAATCACAGCAATTCCGACAAAAAGACGAAGATTAAAAACTCTTCCTAAAATTGGCGATACTTCTGCAAAAACCGATCGCAGAGACTCACCAATTCCCTTTTTCTCTTCCAGTCCCCCCTCTTCAAGGCCAAGTTCCGCTTTCTTTTCATCAATCTTCTTTTGAACCTCCTCTGGAGTTTCTTCTTGGCTTTCAGCTATTTCATGGTCATGTTGTACTTCTGGTCCACCATTTTCTGGTAAAACCTCGATTCTTTCATCTCCCATAGGGATAATTTCAGCCTCAGAAACGGTCGGCTTTCCAAATGTCTCCTGATCATCCAATCTTTGTGATTCCTCTTCCTGATTTTGATTATAAGGATTTTCAAATCCTGGCTGTGACGTCAGAGGCAAATCTTCTTCCTGCTCCGATTCATCAGGTTCTTCGGATTCAAATTGTGACTGTGGAGGATATCCGAAAGGTTCCGGCTCTGGTTCTGGTTCAACCTCCGGCTCTGGTTCTGGTTCAACCTCCGGCTCTGGTTCTGGTTCAACCTCCGGCTCTGGTTCTGGTTCAACCTCCGGCTCTGGTTCTGGTTCAACCTCCGGCTCTGGTTCTGGTTCAACCTCCGGCT
>CALMAI010000009.1 GCA_937858825.1 uncultured Candidatus Peregrinibacteria bacterium | reverse complement strand
ATAATCTCTATATTTTATGGGAGGAAAAGGACCAGAAAAACCAACGGGCGCCCAGCAAACACCGAAAAAAGCACCGGAAACTTCGGACAGGCTGAAGGAGCTTGAAGCCAAGAAGAAGGCGATTATGGATAATGCCAAAGCACGGCTGGAAGGTTTGAATAATACTTTTAAGGAGGATTTGTCCGGGCGTTATGCTCAACGTTTTGATGCAATCATGAAAGATGTTGAGCCCGATCTTGAGGGTGATGACAATCCGGAAAATCCTGTATGGAGGAAAGCACGAGGCATTGCATTGAAAGCCATTGAATCCGAGATTGAAGGGGCGCAAAAGAAAGCCGGTAAGTTTATCAAACGGGACGTTGTTCATGAATTTGCTGAAGCTCTTTTGAAAGATTATGTGGATAAAATGGATGCCAAGGCTGAACAGTTTGCTTTTAACATTGGGGTTTTGCATGCCGACGAACTGGATGTGCAGAAAAATCCAGACATGATGTGGCTGAAGTTTGAAGATTGGCTGGGGTATCCGCCCCGCTATCCAGATGAAGCGCTCTATGATGATCTTGATATGAAAGGAGCGCAGGAGTTTGCTTCTGATGTGGGTAAAGTTGGCGCGGAACTGGCGAAAATTGGATCTGAAGGCCTTGATGAAAAGTTTGATACATACTTTAAGGCGGAGAGGGCCAAGATCCAAAATCATGCGGTTTCCAGTCCTAACGCGGCGAAAGAAAGCTTAAAAACAGCTCAGGAGCTTATTAAAAGTTATGAAAAGGCATTAGGGATTTCCAAAGTTCTGAAAGATCTTGATGCCCGTTTGAACGATGTTGCGGGGTTGAAAGAAAAGGTGTCAGACCTGGATCCATCTATTGAAGATGGCTATAAACAGGAAAAAGCTAAAGTGGAAAAACTAATAGATGATTTTGTAAAAAGTGGAAAAAGTTCTTTGGATTATGAAGTGAAGGTCATTTTGGAAATTGATAAAAAGGTGGAAGCTGCCAAGGTTACCGCGCGGCAACAGTCTGATGAACAGCAGAAGGCTACAGAAGCTGCTGAGGCTCAGGAAGTGCAAGAGGCTGCCCAGCCACCAGATCCTTTTGAAGATCCTGATGGATTTTTGATGCATATGGGAAATGAGATGGGGCCATTCGGGAAGCTCTTTATTGGGCTTATGGCCGGTTCCCCGTTTTTTGCCAAGCTCAAAACACACATGTCGATCATGAAGGGTAAGTATGGATTGGAGGGTGCGAAGAAAGAGGCTCCACAGATTGGGATTTCACTCACTTTTATGAATAAAAAGTTTGGTTTTACTTCAGATGAAGCATTCTCTTTTTGTAATATGGATGTGGCTGAACTTCTTAATATGCAACGATCTCCTTCTGGAGTACGTCAAAAACCGTTTGAAAATTTTGTTGAATCAATGAAACGGAATGGTGCAACTGTTAAGACTCCTGGGACTGTTGCTCGATTTTTGTCTGAGCATCATGAATCCTGGAAGGATGAGTAGCAGAGACAGTTGCAATTTTTGGCATTTTTCTTTATAATATAGAGATAATTTGGAACCTATAGCTATGGCTGACGACAACACACAAAGCGATATTCAAATCACTCCTACCAGTGGCAGTGGCAATGCTCCTGCTTCTGAGCAAGGTGGTGGAGCTGCTGCGCAACAAGATGATACTCAAGGGCAGCAACAAACACAGCAGACAACTCCTCAAACGATTCAACTTCCTGGAGATGCTGCTCCTGAACCAACCACTCCTGCATCAAACGCTTTTTCACTTGAAGAGGATGCTTTGGCTGCCGATCAGGCTCCTGCTCCTCCTTCAAAATACTCTGTTCCTCAACTGGTACAGGAAAAGTTTCCTGACCTGATTGAGCTGGTTAAAAATACAGAGTCGATGGATGATGACGAACGAGACTATTGGATGCAGATTTTGCCGATTATGACTGAGGAGCAGATTGCCAAATTCCGCGATATTTTGGTGACCGAAAAGCAACAACTTGAAAAACTTGATAAAGAGTATGAAGACGAACTTTCACGCTTGAATGAAAAGCATATGATTGAGTGGAAAGAGTTTGAATCAAAAGAAAAACGTGAAGAACGAGAGGTCAAAGAAAAGGCTGCTGAACAGCAGGAAAAAGAGAGTGAGGAAGAGTTGCTCAAACGTTTGCAAGAAATCTAGTCTGGTTTTCATTTTTTTACGATCCCCTTACCGGTTCCGCCAAAACGATAAGGCGTCTTAGGTTTGTTCCAACAGGAGTACAAGTGATGAGCGTGAGGCGATCCTCTCCTTCTTGAGTGAGAACCTGAACCTGATCCGGATTCACAACTTTTGTTTCGTATACTTTGTATCGATATGGTTTTTGATCGCGGTACACAATGACTTCATCGCCAACAACAATTTCGTGAAGGAGGGCAAAGACGTCTTTAAATCGCCCTGGATCCCATGGGAAGTAAGAGCTGTGTCCGGTAATGACAACATTTCCAGTATCTCCGGCTTCAGCTGTCCCTGGATAGTGAACAACGCCAAGCTGCAGGGCCGCCTGAATGTCTGATTCAAGAGCGCCCCAATCACGTTTAATCAGATTTTCTGTACTGACACTCACAATTGGTACGTTTTTGTTGATGCGGGGAATGATAATGCGATCGTCCGGGGGCGCGACTGTTATGCTTAAAGCTGGAATTTGTTCGGCACTTTGCTGAAGGTTATTGGCCATAGGAAGGAGTTCCTGGTCCTGCCCCTCTGGACCTGCGGGCTGACTGGTAATAAGCTGTTCAATAAATGGATCTAACTGAAAGTTTCCTGTCAGGTTGTCGAGTTTCAATTTAATGAGTTCTGAGTAGGATCCCCAGTTTACGGCAAAAAAGAATCCAACAAATATGAGTGCAGAGACAGCAATCCATTCCAGAAAGTTCCAGACCCGAATATTTATTCCTGAACTTCTTTTTGGGGCGTCCGGTCTGATGGCTTTACCACTTGATATTTGAACGTGTTTTTTGTGGGGTTTTGCTTTTTTCTTCGCTTTTGTGTTGCTGGTGGCAGCAAAAATTTTGGGATCTTCACCCGCAGCGTTTGGCGCTTCTATATGAAGTTCGTAGTGCTGGTTTTCTTCTTCGTGAATGACTCGTTGAAGTGGTTCTTCAACCGGGTCGTGTTGTTCTATATCGCTAATTGGAATCGCTTTGGTGCGATCCTTTTCTATGGACTGTTTTTGAGAATTTTTCTTTGGAGAGGCCATTTGACAAACCCTAATCTTATTGCACTCTATTATAATTCTTTTAGAGACTCTCGTCAAGTATTTGGCTTTAATAAAAGCACAAATGCCATTTACAAAATAACGCCTCCTCCCAATACTTTCTCTCCTTCATAAAACACAACAGACTGGCCGGGAGTGATAGCCCGTTGGGGTCGATCAAAATCAACAACTGCCTCATCTTCTGTAATTGATACGGTGCCCTTTTGTTGTGGGAAACGGGCACGAATTTTTGCTTCAATCTGGAGCGTCTTCTCTGGAGCTTTTCCGCTCACAAATGAAAGGTTGCTCGCCTGAAGGTTCTCATGAAAAAGATGCTTATCCTGCCCCACGATGAGTGCATTATCGGCCTTATCAAGACGAATAACGTACCATCCTTCCCCTTCCAGATGTTCGTAACCTTTGATCCCTCCAATCCCCAAACCTTTTCGCTGACCGATGGTGTAATGAGGAAGTCCTTTGTGCTGCCCAATAATATCTCCATCGACGGTTTTGATTGGCCCTGGCAGAAATGACTTTTTGTTGAGGTGACGTTTCAGGAACGGGCCATGCGTTTTTTCGGGGAAGAAACAGAGATTTTGACTTTCTTTCTGATTGTTTACTTCATCGATGCCAAACTTTTTAGCCAGTTCACGAACCTCTTTTTTGGTGTATTCTCCAATTGGAAAAAGCGTATGTTTGAGCTTTTCCTGTGTGAGAGTGTAAAGGAAATAGCTTTGATCTTTGGTTGTGTCTTTGGCTTTGAGCAGCTCATAGGTCCCGTCTTTCTTTTGGTGGACGCGGGCGTAGTGGCCGGTAGCAATATAGTCTGCCCCCAATTCTTTCATTTTCTGAAGGAAAAGCCCGAATTTAATGTTCCGATTGCATTCGATGCATGGATTTGGAGTGATTCCGGATTCATACCCTTCAATAAAGTAGTCAATGACCTCTGTTTTGAAAGCATCTTCAAAGTTGAGGACATAAAATGGGATGTCCAATTTATGCGCAACCCGACGGGTTTTTGCCAATCCCTCCAGGGTACAACATTTGTTTTGCGGGAATTTGTGTTTTTCTTCCTCAGAAAAAATGGCTGGATCTGTCCAGAATCGCAAATGAATGCCAATCACTTCGTACCCCTGCTCTTTTAACAGGCAGGCCGTTACAGAGGAGTCAACGCCTCCAGACATTCCAACTAATACTTTTCCCTTTTTCACTGCCATTTTTTAGTCGTTTGAAAATTTGACTTTGCCTGCACTTTATGCCACACTTTTACTCCTAGAGCAAGGTAACCCTTCGGTTATGAGTAAGGATGCCCTATTCAAAACACTGAAAAAAGACTACGGGGTGAACCCGGAGTCTTTGGCGCGCGATGTTAAGCGTTATTTGCCAGCTTTTCATGAAAAGAAATTTTTGAAAGCGTTTGAGTTTGCCGCGAAGGCTCATGATGGACAGAAACGTAAAAGTGGTGTTCCCTACATAACTCATCCGTTTGAAACGGTGAAAATTCTGGTTTCTCTTCATGTGGATGAAGATATGCTTATTGCGGCACTTTTACATGATGTGCCTGAGGACACTGAGTATACTATTGAAGATATTGAAGCCCGCTTTGGAAAAAAAGTGGCATTTTTGGTGGATGGAATTACAAAATTATCGAAGGTTCACTATCAGCATGACATGTTGAAGCGACAGGTGGATTCGCTGAAAAAACTCTTTTTGCACACTGCGGAAGATCCTCGGATTATTCTTATTAAACTGGCGGATCGTCTTCACAATATGCGGACGCTTCACTTTATTGATAAGCCTGAAAAGCGAAGCCGGATTGCACGGGAAACTTTGGAAATCTTTGTGCCAATTGCGAATCTTTTAGGGATAGAAGAACTAAAATCTGAGCTTGAAGATTTATGTTTCCGGTATTTGTATCCTTCGGACTACACCATGATTTCCGAGAGGATGCAGGCCAGTAAAGTTCGAAATAAACCGCTTTTGGATCAAACCATTGATGCTTTGGAAAAGGAGTTTAAAGAGCATAATATTCATGCCACCATTTATGGACGAATCCGGAAATTGTATGGTATTTACAAGCGAATGGTTGAGGATGTGATGAATCTTCATGAGTATGATAATAGTGTCGCGCTCAGGATTATTGTGCAGGATCGTGAGGAGTGTTATCAGGTTTTGGGTATTGTTCATTCGCTTTTCAAGCCAAAGCCTGGAAAGTTTAAGGACTATATTGCTGTTCCAAAACGAAATGGGTATCAGAGTCTTCATACGACAGTTTTTGGTTATGAAGGAGTAATGGTTAGTTTTCAGATACGGACTCATCAAATGCACCTGGAAGCGGAATATGGTATTGCTTCGGGATATTTTGAAGATGCGTCCAAAACCAAAAAGCAGGTTCTTTCTGATGATAGCCGATCCATGTGGGCTATGAAGATTATGCAAATCCAGGAGGCTCTTGATCAGGAGGCTGGAGCTTCGGATGAAAAGTTTATGGCAGAGATTAAGAGTGATGTGCTAAGGGACCGTATTTCCACGTTTACTCCCCGGGGAAAACAGATCGATTTACCGGTTAGTGCCACCTGTATTGATTTTGCCTATGCTATCCACTCAGAGGTGGGAAATCGGGCTTTAAAAGCTGAGGTTAATGGCCATATTGTGCCGATGGCCACTAAACTCCACCCTGGAGATACCGTTAATATCATCACTTCGGACATCCCACGCACACCAGATCAGGCTTGGTTGGATTTTGCCAAAACGAACAATGCCAAAAGTAAAATTCTTGAGGCTTTTAAGAAGATTTCGCGACAAGAAAAGCTGAAGACTGGAGCCAAGCTCCTTCAGAAAGAACTGGATCGGGCAGGGCTTGGGCTTTTGAAAGATATTCCTGGAAAACAGAAAAAGAGGTTTGCAGATAAATATAAGCGTTATCAGACTTTTGATGATGTGCTTGTTGGTTTTGCTGAAGGAACAATGCGTCCACGTATGTTTGTGAATACTCTTTATCCTCAGAAGGATGTTCCGAGGGATAAAAAATCATTCATTCGCCAGCATCTCTTCCCACAACGAAAAAAGTTCACGCCGGTTCATATTAAGATTGTGAGTCGTGATGCTGTGGGGCAATTGAAAAAGATTTTGGATGTTTTGAAGGATTTAAACCTTAGCAGTTTGCGAACGGTTGGATATTTGTCTTTCTTTAAACAGTTATTTATTTGTCGCCTTACTGTTTGTGTTCATAACTATTCGCAGGTGTCGCAGTTGTTTGAGAGTCTTGAGCAAATTGATGGAGTCAAGCGGGTTGAACGTCTCTACTGGCATAAGAAATTTGTTTTTCTTCTTGGATGTCTGGCAACTTTTTCTGTATGGGCTGTGCATCCTTATATTCTTTTCTATATCAAGTCGAGTGTTGCTACCACTGATCCTCTCTTTTCCAATTTTTTGCTGTATTCCGGTATTCTCATGCTGTTTTTGGTAGTGTATCTTTTGAAGAATATGACGCAAAGAAGTTTTCCTGAGCTGCGTGAAACCGGGACTTTCTGGGGCCTTACCTTACTTTTGACAGCTTTTGCCTTCGTGACGCTCTTTGCAGAGATTTACTTCTTTGATATTACTTTTGATTGGTTTGTGGTCATGAGTTTGATTCTCCTCTTCTGTGCTTATTTGGGTCTGGAATATTTGCGATTTCAACGATCCGAACTCTAGTGTTGTGTTACAATCAAGGAGATGAACCTCTTATGAAAAGTTATTAAAAAATCATCCTTGATACTTGACAGAAATTGCAAAAATACTTAGATTTCATTTCCATAATCTGAATTATGTCGGAAGCAGTTAAAAAAGGGAATAATCCACCTGAAACCCCTCGAAGAAGAAAAACTCCACGTGGCAAAAGTGGAGAGGTTAGGCGTCCAAAGGTTTTGGACAGGTTTATCGATGATAATCCGACACTTAATAGTGGAGATGCGGCTAACCACGTTAATGATCTTACTTCTGCTGTCAGGGTAAAGGCCAGCTCGCTTATCGCTGAAGACTCCAATCCTCCTGAATCTGAGCCCCAAAGAGCAAAAGATTCTGATACTCATGCTGTTAATAATCCTCTTAATGGAGGTGGCGGTAATGATGGAGGTAACCCACCGGAATCTTCTCCAGAAAGTTTTGGTGTGAGTCCAGATATTGAAGATGCTCTCGCTGAATTGTCCCTTTTAAAAAGGATTAATGGAATTGAGGCAGTAGAATTAAAAAACGATTTCGCCTCTAAAGCGAAAACCCGAAGAGAGATCATGACACCTTTGCGACTCTATGGGCTTCATGCTCTTCAAAATGATCCACGGCTTATACAGCTCCATGAAGAGGCCGATGCTCTTATGAAAGAGGTTTCTGGATCTATTCATCGAACACAGGAAGAATATGTTCAACTTGTAGGACGATTGAGTAGTCTTACTCAACGGCTTTATTCACTTGAAGCTGATGCGTATCGTAGTTGGGGTGAAAGTTTTAAGAATGAATGTCGTCTTATAGGGGTAGAGAACGAGCTTGATTATCTTTTTCGGGATGGCAGACCTGCTGTTATTGTGGATATTGGTGGAGGGAATAGCAATCTGCTGCGAATTGTGAGCAGTAAATTTCGGGAAATTGCTGTTATTATGGAGCATGCTACAGATATGACACGGGATAAGTATGAGCGCCGCTCAGTGAATAAAGTGGCAGATGAAATACGGCGAAGAGCCGCAGTCCACCTGGAAAATGGGGCGACACATTTTGGACATTATCATCTTATTGATATTGCTCCGCCATTTTGCGCGAAAATGCTGGAAAAAGGAATGAATGGAATTCCACACGATATGTGCTCCGATATGAGGCTTACTCTGGAAGCTTTTCTTGATCCGCAATCTTTTGTAACACGAGGAAATAAGTCTGTTCCAAGTCCTATTCTCCCGAATTCAGCGGACATTGTGAATTCAAGGCTCACCTTTGATCGAGCCAGTGACATTGATCAATTTTTGAACAATGTGCTCCTTCTTGCGAGAACAGACATGTCGACCGATTTTGTCTTTAGTATGTCTTTGCCTTTGTCCAATATTAGTGACAATGAAACACATAATGAGAATGTTCCCCGTATGCCATTTTTTGATCCCCGTCATTCACGGGATCCTCGAGGAATGATGATGGGTAACCGCAAAGACGCGACTGTACAGGTAGTGACATATTTGAATATGAAAGGTTTTCGAGTTGACCGCATTGCTGAATATCCGTCGCATGAGGTTGTTTCCCTTCACAATGTGGTGGAGCCAGTAAGAGTTCTTCAAACAGAGTATAAGGATTTTCTTAAAGAGCGCGCGCAATCGTACCGTGATCCATCTTCACGGCAGCTCTGTCTGGATATTCTGAATGGGCTCTATGATGACGATGAGATTATTTGTCTGCCAGAAGAGTATCAACTGATTCACTTTTCCGGAAAGATTACCAATCCTGTTTCTGCGGAGGAGGTTCTGGATGGATTTGAAGATCGGGATCGGGCTAAGGAGCTTAAACAGATTCTTCAGCAGCTTCAAGAGCAGATGTCAGCGTGATTCTGTTTTCGTAGAGGGCTTTTCCAATAATGGCGCCGCTGGCACCAATTTTTTTGAGGAGATTGATATGTTTTGGTTCGGAAATGCCGCCTGATGAATAGATTTTGAGTTCCTGACCAACTGTCAGATAGAGACGATCGATTTCGTCGTAGTTGGGATGAATAAGAGTGCCTTCGCTGCGGCGGTCTTTGTAAATAATCTCTTTTGCTCCGAGGGGAACCAATTTTTCGGCATAGTCAACAACGTCGGTGTAGTCGTCGGGGCGGAGCTTTTCGCGCTCTTCAATGAGTTCGGTTCGCTTGGCAAAAAGTTGAATCACAATTCTTTCCGGTCCAAAAGCAGAAAGAGCAGCCTCTGCAAACTCCAGACTTGGAGACCTGAGGACTACTTGTTTTGCTCCCAGCTCAAAACCTTCATTGATGTCTTTGGTTGTGCTAAAAACACCCGCCAGCATGATGGGGATATTGACCGAATCGATAATTTTTTTCATCTCTTCCGGCTGGGCGATTTTCATGTGCATGCGGGCGTTGATGTCCTCCACATAGAGCCGCTGAGCTCCTTCTCTTTGAAACTTCTGTGCGAAGTTTACTGGTGCCTGGCCATAGGTCTCCTTCTGGTCGATTGACCCTTTATAGAGGGCTACCACCTTGCCATCAAGCACATAAATTGCCGGTATTATTTCCATTAAGAGGAGAAATGAAAGTGCATCACGTCGCCATCTTTCACAACGTAGTCCTTTCCTTCTGTGCGAACAAGCCCTTTTTCTTTGGCTGCCTGTTCTCCATTTGATTCGACCAGATCTTTCCAGAGTACCACTTCCGCGCGAATGAACCCTTTTTCAAAGTCTGTGTGGATGACCCCAGCTGCCTGTGGAGCGGTGTCACCTTTGTGAATGGTCCAGGCGCGAACCTCTTTTTTCCCTGCTGTAAAGTAGGTGTGGAGGCCAAGCGTGTCGTAAGCGGCCTGGATGAGTGCTCCAAGTCCGGTCCCCTGTAAGCCGAGTTCGTCTAGAAACATCTGAGCTTCTTCGGCGCTAAGTTGGCCAAGGTCTTGTTCCAGTTTGGCACAGATTGGGATGATGCGTTCGTTTTCTCCAAGGCCAAGCTTTTCTTTGAGTGCCGGGATTTCAATGGATCCGATTTCATCTTCGTGGACATTGGCAATGTAGAGGAATGGCTTATTGGTGAGGAGGTGGAGGTCGTGGATGGTCTCTCCTTCTTCTTCGGTGAGGTTCATGTCGATGACTTTTTTCCCTTCACCAAGGTATGTTGCGATTTTTTTGAGGAGTTCAGCGTAGGCTTTCTTGTCTTTGTCTCCGGATTTCGCGTCACTTTCTGCTTTTCCCAGGCGTTTTTCCAATGTCTGGCTGTCGGCAAGGATCAACTCTGTTTCAATAACTTCAATGTCGCGTTTTGGATCAACACTGTCATGAACGTGCGTGACGTTTTTATCTTCAAAAATGCGAATGACCTGCGCGATGGCGTCACATTCGCGAATATGGGCGAGGAACTTGTTTCCGAGCCCTTCCCCTTCGCTTGCTCCTTTTACCAATCCGGCAATATCCACAAACTCAACAATGGCAGGAATCACCACCTCTGTTTGTACCGTATTCTGCAGTTTGTGCAGTCGTTCATCCGGCACTTCTACGATTCCAACATTTGGATCAATAGTACAAAAAGGAAAGTTTTCGGCTTTGGCTCCTTGTGATCGTGTCAGAGCATTGAAAAGTGTTGATTTTCCAACGTTTGGGAGTCCAACAATACCAATCTTCATAAGTGTGTTTTAAGGCTTAAATCAAAGGAATCTTAGGCTCTTTTTGTCAGAGAATCAACTCTTTATGATCGACTCAATCGTTTGGTACTCTTTGAGCGTCAGCTGGCCCGGAGCAGTTTTGTTTTGATCTCCTGCAGCTACGAACGTAAGCTGGGATCCAAGCATTTGTCCCGCAATCCGACTTACTTTCCCCTTTTCCCCCATGCACATTACCGCTAAAGGTTTATTGCTCTTTAGAAGGTTGAGGAGGGTCATGTTGTCCTCTCTTTTTTGTGCAAAGGTTGCGATTTTTACGATGTCAGCGCCAAGTCGGAACCCTTTTTTTACAATCTTTTCCAGGGTTTTGGCGGATGGCGTTCGCTCAAAGTTGTGATATGAAACAATGATCTTGCTCCTTTTTTTGCCTCTGATAAGGTCTTTGATGAGCGTGACATCTGTATCGATGCCGATGTCTATATATTTCGCGTTTGCCTGAGCGAACTGCTTTAGACGATCGATTCTTGCCTGTTCAGTTCCGGTCCATTGGCCCTTTTCTCTTTTCGGTTTGTTCACGATTAAAAGTGGCTTTTTACTTGCTGCCACAACTTCTTTTGCATCAACCGTAAGTGGCAAATAATCAATCCAAACCTCTACCAGGTCTGCCTGAGAAGGGACTTTTTTAAGTTTTTGCTGCAGTTCTGTCAGCGTTGAAGCCTGAATTGGAATGCAAATCATTAGATCGTTGGCTGATTATCATTGGTTTCCGGCTGGAAATTGTCAGTTGCTCCGGCTGGAACATTCAGACTTTTGATGGTAACAAGCTGGTCTGGCTCGACGAGTGAAATTCCTTCCGGCAGAGAAAGTCCAACCTGAATTTCTCCATCTCTGACCAATGCTGTTACTTCAATATTGTTGGTTTCAATTGATGTGATGTTTGCCAAATCTTCTTCTTTCCCACGAATAAGAACTGTTTTTGGTTCGAATTCAATGTTGTTTTCCCACAAGTTGCGATCGTTTTCGTTATTAAACTGCGGAACGATATCGACCTCTTTTTCCTCTACCTCCGATGTAATATCGGCGCGAATGATAATCTGCTCCGGAACAATCTGGATCAGCCCTGCCTCAACGTTGTTGCTATCTTTCAGCTTCAACATAACGCTTTGATTGATTTCGCCTTTCTCTGATCCATCAAGTAAAAGATCTGCCTGGACCGATTCAATATTTTCGATAAGGCTTTGGGCGCCGGTGACCTTTACTGTCTGATTTCCGGCTTCCACATTACTGACAATGTATCCTTCCTGTGGGTTGCCAATGACGTTGATCTCCACTTCAACCTCTTTTTCGGTAACCGGTGAAAGCTTGAGATCTACCTGAACTGGCTCTATTTTGAGAATTTTCACCTGTGGCACTGTTGTGCTCGCCTGAATTTGTGCGCTTTTTTCGCCAGCCTGAGCGTTTCCAAGGTCGATATAGACATTAAAGTCATCGGGCGTGAGGGATTTGAGCTCCTCTTTTGATACCTGGAGGAAAAGTTTTACCTCGGGGAGTTCATTAGCCAGGCTTAAATTTGATCCAAGGTTTCGCACATCAATTTCCAGTTCTTGTGGAAAAACATAGATGGTGTTTTCTACTGTAATAACAACAAACCAGAGCACAATTGCCGAAAGGAGTGCCAAAAGCTTGAGGTGTATGTTTGAGAATATTTTCATGCTTTTTGCTTCTTGTTAGGTTTCTTCGATGTGTTTTTGGGAGCTTTCGGCTTTTTCTTTTTGAGTGGCTGGAATGATTTGTTCAGGAGTGACTGGAGTTCTGCCGGGTCGATATTGGTTTGCATTTTGCCATGTTTGGCAAAGGATATTGTTCCCCTCTCTTCGGAAACTACCACGACACTGGCGTCAGTGTTTTCGGAGAGTCCCAGAGCAGCTTTGTGGCGTGTTCCCATACCTGATGCTGTGTTTTCAAATGAGTGAGGAAGAATGCATGATGCCGCATGAATCCGCTCATTGCCGATGATAACGGCTCCATCGTGGAGTGGAGATTTTGGTTTAAAAATACTCAAAAGGAGCTCTTTTGAAACTTTTGCTCCCAGCTCAATTCCGGTATCGGTGTACTCTTTGAGTGGGACTGTGTGTTCCAAAACGATCAAGGCTCCTGTTTTTGCTTTTGCCATAACATCACACGCATCAACAATACTCATAATCATGCGATCAATCCTTCTCTTTTGTTGCTTGGAAAAAAGTGTGGTGTGACCCAAACGTTCCAGTCCCATCCGCAACTCTCGCTGAAAAATAATCGGGATCGCAACCAAAACAACGGTCAAAAATCGGTCCAAAAGCCAACCAAGCGCAACCAACTGCAGTGCCTGACTGAGAAAATAAAATACACCAATGAAGCTGAGTCCCAACAAAACATGAACCGCGCGGCTCCCTTTCAAAAGAGAGAAAGTGAAGTAAAAAATCACTGCCACAAGCAGAATATCGATAACGATTTGCTGCCATGAGAAGTTCAAAAGCGCCAGGTTTCCCCAAAAAATCTGAGCTTGGTCAGCAATAAAAATGATCACATTTGCAATGGGCCGGCTCAGAAACTCCATCTGCATCAAAAAAGAGTACGCATGAAGTGTACTCTTTTCTGTTTTTTACGACAAGTTTTTCTCTCTGTTTAGCCCTTCGCCGGGAAAAGCTTCCGTCGATTCATGTAGAGAATCCCAAGGAAGAGTCCTGCGTAGAGGATATCCTCTGGCCCAGATTTCGCGATTTGTCCGCTTTCTTCAACGCCTGCGGCTGACCGGACTTCTGTTTCATTGTCCAGTGAGAGCACCATCGTTTCGCTCTCCATTTCTGGTTCTTCTTCAAGAAGTTCCTGTGGGTCGATGGTGACGATTGTTGGGGTTTCGGTTGTTTCGGTTGTAAGAAGGGCCGGGCTCAGTGTTTCCGTTGGGAGTGATTCTTCTGTTTCCTGTGGTGTTGTTTCTTGTGTTGTTTCCGGAAGTGTTTCTGTTGGAGCAGAGGCTCCCGCAGATACTGTCACTTTTCCTTTCATTTGTGGATGAAGTGTACAGAAGTAGTCATAAGTTCCGGCTTCTTCAAAGGTGTAGCTGAAAGAGTCTCCTGACTTAAGGACATCACTTGTAAAGTAGTCGCTTGTTACTGTGTGATCGACTACATCCAAATTGGTCCATACAACAGTTGTTCCCTTCTCAATGGTGATATTTGCCGGAGTAAAGGTGAAATCGATGATCGCCACCTCCTGCTCGACTTCGTTTGACGATGTGGTTTGTGCAACCACTACGCTTTCTGTTGGGGTTTCTTCCTCTATCATCATCGCCTCCTCTTCTGGAGCACTTTCCATCATTGAAGTTTCTGTCATTGCGTCTCCCTCAACCATCGCGTCTTCTTCTGTGGCTGAATCCGGCCCAATAACCTGTGCCTTAAAGTCTGTTGGCTCCTGAACCCAATAAGCAACGTAGGTTGCAAATCCAACAACCGCCAAGGCTGCAACCACTTTGATTTTTGTTCCAAGGGTTACTACTTCTTCTTCAACAGCTTCCACTTCTTCCTGTTCTGAATCTTGTGGAAGAGTTGTTTCTTCAGCCTCTTCTGGCTGTGTGTTATTTCTGTTCTTCCAATTTTTAAGGTTGTTGATAAAGTTCATTTGTTTTGGTGTTAGTGTTTTTTTTGTATCTTGTTATATTACCAAAATTTGGTGTAAGTCTCAATCCATGAGGGGCTCCAGAAAGCCATTCCTCTAGACATATTATCTATTTGTTTTCTTGTTCAGTAGTGGGTGGTGTGTGGACGCGGAGGCATATTTCTGCTATAATTAAAGGATTTATCATTATTTCTATGCCTGATTTTCCACTCCCTCCATCTTCTCCAGATGATGTATCGTATCGGCTCCCTCTTGAGCCTCTTATTGTTCCGCTTAAAGATCTGGTTGTTTTTCCGACAATGATTGTTTCGGTTTATGTCCGGAATGATGATCTTATAAATGCCCTTGATAAAGCTCACAAAAATGAAGAGCTTATTGGGTTGGTTGCGCAAAAAGATCCGAAAAAGCCGGTTCCTCCTGTCGACAATCTTTACGATGTGGGTACCAGCGCGACTATTTTACAGGTTATTAAAGGCACAAAAGCTGGTGATGCTATGGTTGTAGTGGAGGCTGTCAGCCGTTTTAGAGTTGAACAATACACTCAGGAAAAACCTTATCTTGTTGCCAAAATTAATCCGATTGGGGCCAGCCCCGAGGACAACATTACGTTGCAGGCACTTGCCCGTGAGGTGAAAGAGCATATGCGGATGGCTGGCGTTCAGGATGGGCAGCTCACCCCTGATGTTCTTGCTGGTCTGAACTCTATTCAGGACGTGGATCAGATTGCTGATATTGCCTGCAGTTTCTTAAAACTCAATATTCAAGAGAAACAGGATCTTTTGGGGATGACTGATACTGAAAAACGCCTGCAGAAAATTCTGGAGCATCTGAATCGGGAGATTCAACTCCAGAAGATCAAAAAGAAAATTCATACCGATATTTCACAGGAGTTGAATCAGAGTGAAAAGCGGTATCTTCTTCAGAAAGAGCTTGAGAGAATTAAGAAGGAACTTGGAGAAGATGAACCTTCGGGTGTTCCCGGATTAGAGGGGATGATGGATCCGGAAGAGATGAAGGATCTGGAGAAGCGTGTTAAGGCCGCAAAAATGCCAAAGGATATTGAGAAAATTGCTCAAAAAGAGTTGGATCGACTGAAAAAAATTCTGCCGATCTCTCCAGAATATAATGTGGCTCGAACTTATATTGAATGGCTTTGTGACATGCCTTGGGAGAAAACGTGTGATGCAAAAGTGGATGTGAAAAAGGCGCGAAAGATTTTGGATGAGGATCATTATGGATTGGAAAAGATTAAAGAACGTATTTTGGAGTTCTTGGCTGTTTGTCAGCTGAATGACACCTGTGGCGCGACCATTTTGTGTTTTGTCGGGCCGCCGGGTGTAGGGAAAACCTCGCTTGGGCAGTCGATTGCGCGAGCGCTTGGGCGAAAATTTGTGCATGCCTCACTAGGTGGAATGCGTGATGAAGCCGACATTCGCGGACACAGACGGACGTATGTTGGAGCTCTTCCAGGTCGTATTATCCAAGGTTTGAAGCGCGCCGGGTGTAAAGATCCGATCTTTATGCTGGATGAAATTGATAAAATTGGGAAAGATTTCCAGGGTGATCCGGCTGCCGCGCTGCTTGAAGTGCTGGATCCTGAACAAAATGATGAGTTTACCGATCACTATCTGGATGTACCGTTTAACCTTTCCAAGGTGTTTTTCATTATGACGGCCAATGTTCTGGATACTATTCCTCCGGCACTTTTGGATCGCATGGAGGTGATTGAACTTCCTGGTTATACCGAAGAGGAGAAGCTTGAGATTGCCAAAAAGTATCTGCTTCCACGCCAACTTGATCAGAATGGATTAAAAAAGAAGCCATTTTCCATGACCGATGGAGCAATTTATGAAATTATCCGTAACTATACGTATGAAGCCGGTTTGCGTGAACTTGAGCGAAAAATCGGAACTATCTGCCGAAAGGTTGCCAAAGATTTGATTGAAAAGAAGAAACGACTGAAGAAAATTGATGCAAAAGATATTGAAAAGTTTCTTGGGGTGGCCCCGTATGAGTTTGCCGGTAAGCAGGAAGAGGACAGCGTTGGTGTGGCGACAGGATTGGCGTGGACTCCCTATGGTGGAGACATTCTTTTTATTGAATCAACGGTAATGCCTGGGAGTAATAATCTGATTCTTACTGGGAATCTGGGCGATGTGATGCAGGAATCGGCACGTGCTGCGCTGAGTTATGTGCGGAGTAATGTTGATAAGTTTCATATTGATCCTGAGCGGTTTGAAAAATCTGATATTCATATTCATGTGCCAGAGGGAGCAACCCCTAAGGATGGCCCTTCTGCGGGTATTACTATTTGTACTTCATTGATTTCACTTTTGACCGGACGAAAAATTCGAAGTGAGGTGGCCATGACCGGTGAGGTGACTTTGAGTGGCCGGATTCTGCCAATTGGTGGATTAAAAGAGAAACTTTTGGCAGCTAAAAGAGGAAAAATTGAAACGATTATTATTCCTGAAAAGAATAAAAAGGATCTTAAAGAGATTCCGAAACAGATTTTGAAAGGTGTGACGATTAAGTTTGCTAAAACGCTGGATGACGTTGTGAAAGTTGCGATTAAGCCAGCCCGAAAATCGGCTAAAAAATCGACAAAAAAGAAAGCCAGAAAGAAAGATCTTCCAAAGATGAAAGTGAAAATTATCCGGAATAATAAACCGGTGCCAGAGCACGCGAAGGGGCGATAAGCTTGTTTGCTTGCACTTTGAGGAGCGCGGTGGTAGCATCGGCTCCTCTTTTTTTATAGTGTTATGCGGATTATTGCCTGGATATTGAGACTTCTGGTTTTGGCACTGATAGTGTTCCTGATCTACCAATTTATTGTTCTCCCTCTTACCGTGACCAAAGCGAAGGTTTTGCATGTTTTTGATGCTGATTCTTTACTTGTGATGCAGAATGGGCAGGTTAAACAGGTGCAGTTGATTGGTGTGGACGCGCCTGAGCACGCAGGGCCGAATCATGATATTCATGAGTGTTTTGCTGATGAGGCAACCCGGGTTGCGGCTGATTTTTTTAAGAATGAACGTGAAGTTCGACTGGATGGAGATAATGGTGTTGGAGAGTTGGATGTTCATGGCCGGGAACTAAAGTATGTTTCTTTGGATAATGGAGAGGTTTTAAATGAAGTGCTTTTACAGGAAGGCGCGGCTAAAGAGTTTCATCTTGATGAACAGAATTATGAGCGGCGTGAGGAGTTTGAAAGTTTGTCAAAAGCTGCCCGGGCTGAAGGACTGGGCTTGTGGTCCAATTGTGGCGCATAGCAAAAAACCCGGGAGCTGGGTCATCTCGAGGACTGTGGGTCAAATCTCCTGACCACTCACAATCCAGAAATGACCCAAGTCTCGGGTCTTTTACTCCTGAGTTTCAATCTGTTGAATAGCATGAGCTATTCAGTCCTCCCTAAACCCCAAGAAGGGGTTGTACGCCAATGAACGCTCCAAAAACGATGGGTTTCTAGGGCAGTTTCTTCTCTTTTGCCGTCTCCGGCAGAAGTCAGAACATCTTTCACGAACTGATTCTTGACGTCTGAACCGAGGTTCAAAACATCATCGATCAACCAGTGAAGTCCACTCTCAACCTTCTACTGTCTGGCCTACAAGCCCACCAGACGAAAAGGAAAAGTACGCCAAGAACCTGGGGGACTCTTGGTCGCAGATGTACTCCCCGCTCCAAAGAAGCTTAGGGAGGGAGCCGCCAGTGAGGGCGAGGAGGTGGGTCTTCACCTTTCACTAGCAGCTCTCTCCCTATCTTCGATTTGAAAAAGGAGGGCACATTAACAGTTTGATTCCAGGATTTCAAGGACTTTTTTGCAATCTTTTTAAGGAGAAAGCAAAGGGGTCCCTAAGCAGGGTTGAGCACCAAGTGTGCATCGATAAGGTGCAACATTGAGTCTTGTTACCGGATTCTTAGTACGCAAAGCCCGACTAAGATCGGAAAGCAGAGAAGTCTTATAAGGTTAGGGAACCTTATGAGTCTTGCTCAACCCTAAAGCCTAGGGAGGGAGCTGACAGGAACCAGCTAGTATGAGAGGAGGGGCTCACAATACCAGTAGTTTCTGGCAGCTCTCTCCCTATCTTTGAGAGGAAGTGGTTGTTACCTGGTTTTCAAATGTCCTTTCGTTTTCGAGCGTTTCATATAATATTATCAAATATATTTTAATATGTCAAGAGTCGAAAGGAACTTTTTTATACAATAAAGTTATTTCTTTGAGAATGTTTACAGGCTTCTTTGAAAGCTTTCTCTTTTTCGTTGAATTTTCTTGAGTGATGCGGTAAGGTTTTTCTGCTCTGATCCGAGATCAGATTTCAGTTTGCGTCAAAACCCATGCCGGGGTAGCTCAGTGGTAGAGCGAGGGACTGAAAATCCCTGCGTCGGTGGTTCAATTCCGCCCCTCGGCACCATCTCAATAATGCATTAATCCTGCATTTTTTCTTTGAAGATTTTTTTGTAGTAGATCACTTCCATTAGATAAGTGATCCCGAGCGTGACGAAGATTACACCAAACCCAATAGCTGTTTGCATGGTCAGGTTATCGAGCTGGAAAATCATCTCTTTAATGGCTGCAATAATTCCAACGTTTACAACAATGGAAACATTGATTGATCCGTGTCGAATAAAAGAGCGCGTTACGTAGAACATTTCGAGTAGGATAAGGACGTAGAGTCCGTCCTGGATGGCTAACTTCAGGTCTTGATTTAAGAGGGACTGAAAAGCAGTGAAAACGATAATTGATGAAGCAATAAGAAGTCCTATGCAAACCACATAAGCAATGATCTTGCTGAAACCTTCAAGGATTGTGAGTGGCTTTTCTTGTAAAGATTTTATGTTCATAAAAAGGGACAGGATTATTTTTTCCACTCTAGCGTATTGATTCATACAACGAAAGTGATGAATCCTCTACTCCGCCAGTTCTCCAATATAAAAGGCTTCCAACTGATTTTCAGGTCGGCGATCTCCTCCATGCTGCTGCGCGAACATGGCTGTTCCGTCTTTCCCGCAAATCCTGGTTATTTCCTCTTCTCCTCCAGGATGAAGGAGTACAAATGGTGTGATGTCGTAGACTTTGCCTTCGATAGTGGTGTAGCAGTCATCATTCTGATCATGAGCCTGAATATCTTCCATTGTAAAAATGGCTGATTGTTCTGATGACTGTTGGTCGGGAGTTACTGATGGTTCAGCTTCCACATTCTGGGAACATCCGGCAAGGAAGGCGGTGGTAAGCATAACGGCGACTATTCTTTTCATTTCATTCTTTTGGTAAAGGAGTAAGATCCACGTTTATTACGCTTCTGTTGTCATTTTTCTTTCAAGAAAATGCTGAAGGAGGTGTGCTATAATGGAGCATATTCTTAAGCATTTTCTATGAAGCTCAAAGATAAAGTTGCGATTGTAACAGGTTCCGGACGTGGAATTGGTCGGGCGATTGCTCTTGAACTTGCCCGTGAAGGCGCGAAGGTTGTGGTGACGAGTCGCCATACTGAAGAGTGTGATGAAGTGTGTTCTGTTATTGCTTCGGGTGGGGGTGAAAGTTTATGCGTGCAGTGTGATGTTTCAAAAAAAGAGGATGTTGACCGGCTGGTACAAGAGACTCTGGAGAAGTTTGGAAGGATTGATATTCTGGTCAGTAACGCGGGCGTTGTGCGGCAAAGTCCTATCACCGAAACGAGTGAAGAGGATTGGGATTTTGTTTTGGATATTAATTTGAAGGGAATGTTTTTGGCTTGCAAAGCGGTGGCTCCGATTATGATGAAACAAAAGAGTGGAAAAATTGTTTCAATCGCGTCGATTGCCGGAGAGATTGGGTTTCCGAATACTGCCGCCTATTGTGCTTCCAAGGGTGGAATTGTGAATCTTACCCGTGAATTGGCGCTTGAAATGGCTCCTTACAATGTGACTGTGAATGCTGTTGCTCCAGGAGTGATTGAAACGAGTATGACCGAGGGAATGCTGTCAGAGGAAGAGTCGAAAAAGGGTCTTTTAATGCAGATTCCAATGGGGCGCGTGGGAAAACCGGAAGAGATTGCCAAAGCCGCGGCGTTTCTGGCTTCGGATGATTCCAGCTATGTCACCGGCCATACATTGGTAGTGGATGGTGGTTGGGTTGCGCAGTAAAAAATATTTTATGGATTTGACCTCTTTTTTTAAGGATAGTGACGGGAACGTGGTTATTGGCCAGTGGCCGAATGCACCCCTTATTACATGGTTCGGGGCGATGGTTGCCACATGGCTTCCTCTTTCTGAAAAACTGATTGTGCTCCTGGATTTGATCTCTTTTGGAGCTCTTTTCACCTGGGCCTGGATGGAGATTTTTTCGGGCGTTAATTTGTGGCGGCGATTTTTAGGGTCCGCGGTCATGGTTTCTGTTCTGTTGAGCAAAGCAGGAATCTTTTCTTTTTTTGCTTAGGCCGGCTCATACCACTGTGCCTGCTTGCCCTGAATTCCAAGGTTCTCCAATTCACCTGTTTGAAGGCTATAGAGCCAAAGTTCTCCAGATGTGATTGTTCCAAGGCTATCGGCTATTTCCCGATACGCCGGGTCGATGTTTACTTCATCCGAATTGGTGCTGAAGCGTCGGAAGAGAATGTATTGTCCATTGGTAGAAATGGTTGGTTCCTCTTCTGAGTAATCGGGATCGCTGGTGAGTTGCGTGATGGTTTCATTTTCCAGGTTGTACTGATACAGATGGAATATGCGAAGAGGATAAAAAGAGAGTGGGTCGTCGAGCGCTTCATCCTGTTTAGAAAAAATTGATATCACTGTTTCCCCATCTGGAGTGAAAGTGCTGTCACGTGTGATTCCATCTTCAAATGGAATCATTTTCTGACTTCCATCGCCATGAAAAAGGATGAGATCGTTGTCGATAGTGAAGAGGTCGGCATTATCCAGATTGTTGAAAAGGAGGATTGGTTTGGATGGATGAAATCCGTATGAGTGGTTGAACTCTTTACCAATAAATAGTGCTTCCTCACCGGTTTTGGCTGTTATTGGGGCTAATTCAAAGGCATAGTTTTGATTAAAATAGAGCAGATGGCTGCCATCGAAAGAGAAATAGACATCACTTCCCTGAGCGTTTCCCGGCTGGTACTGATGGAACTTATAGTCATTTGTGGAGGCGAGCCAGAGTTCAATATTAGAGAGGTACGTTCCTGTTTCGGAAAGTTGGATGCGCGAAAGTGCTACGTTGTCACCTGTTGGAGAGATTGTGAATTTATTGTTGAGTTGTGTGGGATCATTGGTGAGCTGGGTCATAGTCCCTGTTTGAGGAGTAAGCCGATAGAGTTCCGGCTGGTTTCCGCCATACGCTCCAAGGAGGAGAATGTCTTTGCTTTGAGGAATTTCGGCAAACTGTTCAATGGCAAAATCTGGTTGTGTGAGAATTTGTTTGTGTTTTGTTTCAGGGTTGTAGAGGATCAGTCGATCCAACTCTTCCTGGCTGCTGCCCAGATAGAGAATCTGAACCGGGGCTGTTTGGATACTGGTTACGAATGGTTTTGTGAGTGTTTTTCCGTTTGTATCCCGGGCGGAAGCGTTAATAGTGAGCGTTATGGATTGATCGTAGTGTGGAAGGTTTTCCAATTCGTAGCTGACAGTGTTGCCATGCCAGAGGAAAACCCCCTCTAATGGAGGATCGACTTTGAATGCCTGCTCAACCGATCTTCTATCCATGGCCCGATTAAACGTAATCTCAATGTGATTGAGTGCTGATGGGGGAATATTTTCTGTAAGGTTGGTCGACTTCACAAAAGGCGGAAGCAGAATATCGATCCCAACCAATACAACAATGATTATTGCCAGAGCAATAACTATGTTTGAGATACGATTGTAAAATGTTTTGGAACTCTTCATGAATGACGTTCGGGTTTAGAGGTTGGCATAAGGGTTTTCTGGGACAGGGATGTTTTCAAACCGGTTCAGTTCAATGGCAGGCACTGTTTCTCCGTCGAGCTCTGTAGTGAAGAACTCTCCCTGAAGTTCGATCCATTGATCGTTTTCGAATGTTTGCCGGGCCGGATCGAAGTGGACCGGAATGCCAATGGGGCGGGCGTCGGCAGCGCAGCAGGAAAGGATGAATCGCGCGATGATGAAATAGTTCTGAGGCAGGTTATCGTCCTTGAGGACAAAGCCCGAAACTTTTGCTTTTTCACCTTCATATTGTGATGGTTCGGGATCTTGGTTAAAGAGGTTCACCCATTCAATAAGACGGCGGTTTTCTGAATTGATGATGAATCGCGCGACTGGCGCGGCACGTCTACTGATACCGGCGTCATCGTTGAGTCCGCTTTTTCGGACCAGGGCTGTTGAGGTTGAAAGTGGAGCCGGATGGATGAAAAGTGCTCCTATTATCATGATTCCAATAATCAGAAGTTCCACTTTCGTGCCAGGGTGAGCTCCGGTTGGGCTGAAATGTTTTTGCGTCATAAGGGCCATGAATCCCGCTCCTCCCAACCCTAGCAGTGCTATCCCGGAAATGAGTGTCAGAATGGCATAATCCGGATGAATAAGGAGCTGAACTTTTCCTGAAAAATAGATAAATATCAGGTATCCACCATAGAGCAGCATGATGATGCTGAGCAGAAGGTAGAGCATTTTTTCAGGAAGAGATTTTTTCATTTAGAGCAAGAAAATGTGCGCTGTATATGTGAGCAGGACTGTCAAAAGTGTTACCAGCAGGACAATGAATATCATGGCTTTCTTTGAATAGACTTTCTGTATGAGCGTGAGCATTTTAATGTCGATCATCGGTCCAAAAACCAAAAATCCTAATAGTGCTGATGCCGGAAACAGGTTTACATATGAAAGGGCGATGAAGGCATCCACATTTGCGCACACAGAAATAATGAAGGCGAAGAGCATCATTGCCAGGATTGCCATGAGTGTTGATCCGCCAAGGTTCAAAAGTATTTCTCTTGGGAGCACCATCTGGATGGTGGTTGCCAAAAAGGCTCCAATACTGAGGATTGCCAACATTTCTGAAAACTCGCGCGCGATGGTTTGAATAAAAGCGAAAGGTTTTATTGGATGAACTGTGTGGAAGTGATCATCTCCATCCTTTCCATGAGCGATAAGCTCTTTGGGATTGGGATGAAAACTAAAAATAATCCCCACTGTCCAGGCGATGATGAGGGTGAAGAGAACCCGAAGCACGACTAATCCAGGCATAAAAGAAAACGCCACCCAGGTTGCAAAAATCACAACCGGATTCATTACCGGCGCTGCGAGTAAAAAGGTAAGTGCTGTGGCTGGGTGAACGCCCTTTTTTATGAGTCTTCGTGCGACTGGGACATTTCCGCATTCGCATACCGGAAAGATGCTTCCCACAAGGGATGCCACAAGAATTCCGCCCAAACGGTTTTTAGGAAAAAGTTTGAGGATGACTTTTTCCGAGACAAAGTGCGCTAAAATCGCGGAGAGAACCACGCCCAAAAGAATGAATGGAGTGGCCTGAACCACAATTCCCAAAAAAATTGTGACTCCATCCTGAACTATTTGTGGAAGTATTCCATCCATGAACCTATTGTTGCACAACTTTCTAAAAAGCGGATAAACTTTTTTAGAAGGTTTCGATGTTCTTGTCCGCCATAAGGATCAGGCGGCTTCTTCCAATAACTTTCCGGCAAAGATGATGCCCTTCCATATTCATGTGGAGTAGTGCTTTGGCCTGTCCGGAGAGCGGATCGAAGCGGCAGTGGTGGGATCTTGAAATGAAGTGAATGCGTTCAATGTCCTGTGGGAAATTGCAGATATGATGGCTCAGGTGCTTTAAGAGTTCATTGGGATTTAAAACGGTATAGTCGTGGAGAGCTTCATGAATGCAATAATGTGTTTCAGGATTGGTTCCAAGGAAGCGTAAAAAGCGAATGAGCATTGTTGTGATTTCCTGTAGGCTTATACCTTTTGTTCCGTACTGTTCCTGAAATATGAGCATCATGAGCTGGATGTATTCCTGACTGCCCGATTCCAAGTAGAGTTTTCTGAGCAAAAGGAGCAGGAGAAATCGAAATTGTGGATAGTAGCGAAGGATAGCCAAAATTTTCCGCTCTACTTCGTGGATGTTGATGCCTGTGAGCTGTTTTGCCAGGCTTTCCAGAAGCGCCTCCATCGACATTTTGGGCGCATTTTCTGTTTGTTCCTGCCCGTCCTGCGCTATGTTCTGGAGTAGCAGTAAAAACCGGCGAAGGTTTTTCGGTGTTAATGCTCCTCTCTGTTCAGCATTTTCAAAACTCCCCTCCTCCTCATCTTCTGCATCTTCAATATCATCCAAAAATGTTGTGTCTTCGACTAAAAGTGCAAAAAGTTCATGGAGATTTTCGAGCTCAGACTCCAGGCCTTCAATGCCAAAATCGTCTTCATTGAATTCATCCAGTTCATCAAACTCCATGAGCACTTCATCCAGATCTTCCATGAGAGAGTCTTCAATGTTATCGACCTCTTCCTGCAGTGATTCGTCCTCCTCCAGTGATTGTTCCAGGTCTTCTATTGTAGTCTCAATCTCCTGGATTTCTTCTTCGGTTAGTTCTGCAGTTGGCTCTGTTTCCCCCGGCTCGTCCAGTGGAGTTTCAAACGGCTCGTCCAGGAACTGGTCGGTATCTTCTATTTTAATTTGTATGGATTCTTCAAACTGTTTCGGTTCGTCAGACTCCTCTTTAAGAGAGTCTTCCAGATTTGAATATGATTCCAGAACATTCACAAATGGCTCTTCAAAAGCAGGAGCTTCCTCAAAAAGTTGATAAATTTCTGACTCTTCCTGTTCTGGTTCCTCTTGTACTTCTGTGGTCTGGAGCAAAGTTTGGTCTTCTTCCAGGTGAAAGCCCTCCTCTGCTTTTTCTTCAAACTCTTCGCTGTTTTCCTCTTTGGCACTTTCCGACAATGTTTCTGCTGATTTTCCCTCTTCTTTTTCAGTCTCCAGCTCTTCAATTTTTATTGCTCCCGATTTATCCAGTTTTTCTTCTGGAAGAGGTTGCAGGCCTTCAGCGTCTGGAGGTGGGACAAATCCAAAAAGTTGCATTCCATGGTAAAACTTCTTCCAGGCACCCGGGAATTTTTTCTGGATTATTGCTGTGCGCTGCGCGTGTGATCCTTCCAAAAGCCAGGCTACCAGCGTGCGTGCGGTTTTGGCCCTGGTCATGATTTCATGAGTGGCCTTGCGGTGCTGCGCGCTGTCCATGCTGTTTTCCCATTCTGTCAGAAATGGAAGGAAGTGATGTTCGCCCTTACTTAAAAGCTGTTTAACGCCTGCAAGTTGTGTAAATTTGGATTTTTCTGCCGGAATTTTTTCATTTTGTTCTTTTGGCTTTACGGTTTTTGCTGCCTCTTTCTGTGCCTTGGAATCAACTTCTGATGAAACTGATGATTCAACGGTTTGCGAGGTTTGATTGATTCCTTTGGTGACCGTTTGGTTGCTTTGCGATGATTCACTGGTCTGATTTGCCTGTATTGTTTGTGATGTTTCGCTGGCTTGTGCGGACTCTGCGTTTACGCCAGCCGATTCCTGGGTTTGCGCTGCCTCTGTTGTGATAGTTTCTCCAACTGATTCGCCTGATCCTTCTGTTGCGACCTCTGTATTACCCTCCTGTACTACCTCTGACCCAGATTCAGCATCTGATGGATTTTCGCCTGTTTCTATTACCTCAGAAGTTTCCTGGTTCTCTGCGTTATCGGTTTCTTCGGCTGCTTCTTCGTTTTGTTCGGCTTCATCTTCTTTTTCCAGTTTTATTTTCCGCGTATTGAAGATTTCCATGTATTCCGCAACGCGTTCTTCCAGGAGTGGATCTATAACTTCCTGCTCAAGCTTTTCATACATTCCTGGAGCCAACCTCTTCTTTAGGTCACGGATTTTTCGCTTGAGATAGGCTCGAAGTGCTTGTTCACCTTGCTCAAAAAGAGCATCATTATCCATTTCTGATGAGTCCAGAACCATTTCACTTTCAACCTGCTCTTTCGCTTCGTTGTATGTTTTTTCACAGAACTCTTTGTGCTTTTCCTGGTATTCAGCAGTGCGTTTTTCGAGTAACGGGCTGATTACTTCTGCCTCCAGTTTTTCGTACATTTCCGGGGCCAGTCTCTTCTTTAAGTCACGGATTTTGCGCTTCAGATAATTGCGGAGCTTGTCTTCTCCTCCATGAAAAAGATCTTCGTCGCGCAGCTCTTCTTCATCCAGAACCATCTCATTTTCAACCTGCTCTTTCGCTTCGTTGTATGTTTTCTCACAAAACTCTTTGTGCTTTTCCTGGTACTCATCCATTCGACTCTTTAGAAGAGGACCTACGAACTCCTCTTCAAGTTTTTCGTACATTTCCGGGGCCAGTCTCTTCTTTAAGTCACGGATTTTGCGCTTCAGATAAATGCGGAGCTTATCCTCTCCTCCATGAAAGAGTTCTTCGTTACGCAGCTCTTCTTCATCCAGAATCATCTCACGTTCAACTTGTTCTTTGGCTTCGTTGTATGTTTTTTCGCAGAATTCTTTGTGCTTTTCCTTTATGGTTTCAAAGTTTTCCCGTGCACGAGACCGCATGTATTCAAAAAAATCCGCACTTTCGTTTAGGCGTTCTGCTGTGTGCGGTCCCAGTTCTGTGAGTACATGCTTCCAGTAGAGATCGAATCCATTGTACTCGTGGGCTAATTGCTCGCTTCGAAACAGATCTTCGTTAAGAGCCAATGCCTGATCAATCTCTACTTTGTGGTGCTGGAGGACTGTTTCCAGTTGTATCCCTTTTTGAATATCCGATACATCTGACTTTTGTGGAGCTGTTTCATCCGCTTCATTGAGAGTTGGTGGGGCTTCTGTTGGTGCGTTCTGCAAAGGATAATATTAGTGTTTGTGAAAATGGCTGCGAATCTCTAATAATGTTTTAAGGAGAGCCAAAGCGTCTGCGTTTTCATCCATCTCAAAACAAACATCATCAAGGTCTTCCCGTGATTCTTTCGCCGCTTTTAAATATGGATCAGTTTTGACCGCAAAGTAGAAAATTCCCATTGCTGTGTGATCCATACATTCCTTTGAGTATTCAGGATTTCTAGCTACTGCAATGGCTTTGTCGATGCAGTGAAATGAGAACGCTTCCGGTGTGACGATGGAAACATACTCTTCAATAGTTCCGTAGTCCGATGGATTCTTTCTTTCCGGTGATGGAAAGGGATTTAATGATACCTCTGCAGAGGTATTTTCTTTAGGTACTGTCATGCTATATGGGGTAAAAGTTATATATTTTAATTGCAACTCGTTCATTATTGCAACTTTGTTGCATAAAGCAACTTAGTATCTTTTCTCCCAAAGTGCAAACAAAAAAATTCTTGACGATCATAAAACTGGCACTCTATAATCAAGAGTGCTAAATTTATTCTTTAACCCACATTACCATGAGGTTTTTATCACCTTTTCATGATCCATTTTTTGGAGATATGTTTCCCATGAATCCTCTGCCAGACATGAGGGTTAATGTTGAGGAGACTGAAAAAGATTTTATTGTTTCGGCTGAGTTACCCGGTGTTGATCCAGAAAAGATTGATCTGGATGTTGCCGATAATCGCTTGATGATCTCAGCGGAAATCGGAACCGAAAAGGAGCAAAAAGAGAAGCACTTTATTCGCAAAGAGTGCCACTATGGACGTATTCAACGTTCATTTGACTTTAGCCACAAGCCGATTGATGCTGACGCTGCCAAAGCTGACTTCAAAAATGGCATGCTTACTGTGACTCTTCCAAAAAAGGGACAGAATCTGGAGAAAGGAAAGAAGATTCCGATTAATGCTTAATCGTTCTTCCGGGTTGGTGGAAACTGGAAAGTAAAAAGAAGGTTTTCGCCAACCCGCTCCTGTCGACTCCAAAGTCCGAACTTCTGGCGAATCTCCTCTACTGCCTTTGCTATTGCTCTAAACTGTGCTCCAAAATTTTCATGGTTGCGGTTGAGCATGACAGAGATTTCCTCCTTTTCAGAGTCGTACTGGACCGTTGGGTTCTGAAATTCCAGTGGAGGGTATGTCTGAGTTTCTGGTGGCTGAACCGTGATTCGATCCTCTTCTGGATCATATTCGTCGGCTAGTGGACCAAGAAATGTTGCCAGTTCTTTTTCATTCATTATGAATTTCTAAAGGAGTCGATGGTAGCAAGAAGCTGACAGGGTTGTAAACTGTTTTGTTTGCTTTCGCTGTATTTTTTATTTTCTATGTCGGAGTTCCGGTTGGAATTTCCACCTGGTCAGCAGTACAGATAAATGGATCCGGATAGCTAAATCCATAGGTTATAAGTCCGACTCGCACAGCACCCGTACCAAAATTGATGCGGTTTGCAAACAGACTATCGTGATCTATAAGTGTCCAGCTTGAAGCGCTTGGCTGTTTGTAATAGAAGTCGACATTACTTCCTGAACGAACAACTCGAAGGTCTCCTTTTCCTGTTGGGAATGAATTTGCTCCAATGTCGTTCTGGGTCGAACTTCCGGCATTGGTGATCTTGTATTCCAATGTTGAGTATGTTTCTCCGCGGTTACCAATAACGGCAAACTCGTAGTTCAGTGGACTTTGCCATACTGAGAGACCACATAATTGGTATTCCCATGAGCTTCCTGAGAATGAGTCCAGTCCAATGTTTCGAACGATGAATTCAAAATCTCCAGTAAAGGTCTGATAATCCATGCGTCCTTCGTTTCCGTTATACCAAAGTGTTTGTTGTGGATCTGCGTCTCCTTTGAGGTCGGCATAGTACCGCCCACCGTTTTGTGTAATTTCCAGACGGGAGGTGTCGGCAGCATTGTATGTATCCCATTTTGCAGGATCGAGTCCTCCACTTCCGTCAAATGTGTCATATACGCCTGACGGGGTTGGGGTCGGATCAGGGTCCGGAGTTGGGTCGGGGTCTGGAGTCGGATCTGGATCCGGAGTTGGGTCAGGGTCTGGAGTTGGATCTGGCGTGATGCCACTTTCCAACGCTCCTAAATCGTTGGTTGTGCTTCGAGTAATGGCCCCACCGTTAACTCCTGCAGGCTGAAGGGTTACAGCGAAGTTATTAAGGTTGGATGGAAGCGCTGTAGCAGCTCCAATTGCTGGAGATCCGGCATTGAGTGAGAAGTCTTTGGCAGTAAGTGAGGTTGTTGTTGCGTTTGCGAAGTTTGCTGATTGCGTGATACGAGTTCCTGGATAAAGGATGTTTACGTCTGGATCGTCTCCAGTGTTTTCGAAGTTTGCGTAAGCATCTGACTCTGCAAAAGCTGTAAGTGGAGTTGTGTAAAGAAGGTTTGCTCCAAGGAATCGGGTTGTTCCACTTCGGTTCATGGCTCCAATTCGTGTGTTCCCAGCAAATTCGATGATGTTATTCCATGCATCGACCTGTCCAGGAGTTGGTGTTGGTCCATTACTATTGTTGTTTTCTGCATCGAAGAGATCTCCCCGCCACAAATCACTTGAGTCTGCACGCATGTAGAATGTGTTGTGGTAGAAATAGGTAGGAGATTCATATCCTCGCATTGCTGGCTGACCAATTGCTGTTCCTCCTTCATTAAAGAGTGCGTCTCCATCAAGACTATCAGCTCCAAAATGGAGTGGTCGTGTAGATGGCTGCCCACTCGCTTTGTGATCATTCACGAAAACGTTCCCATAAATGTAGCTTGTTCTGTAGTTATCCAGGATTTGTTGGCTTGTGTAGTTTTGATACATCCACCCTGGAATGGCATCCTGGGCTTCTACGAGATCGATAGTTCGATGTGAAGAGTTGAACCAGTTGTAGCGGATAATCACTCCTGTTGAACGTGTTTTGAGTTGTGCCACACTTTCTTGCCCTGCAGTTGGTGGGCCAAAGTAATTTCCTTCTACAATGTTGTATTTCCCGATATCTGAAACTGCCTGGAAATACACTTGGTGATCACGGTTTCCGTTACCATTATTTTCGAACTTACTTCCTCGAATAATCCAGTTTTTTGAGAGTGCTCCCGGATCGTCTGCGGCCTGAATGAATACCCCCGATCCATTGTCTTCAATCACCATTCCTTCAAGCGTTACATCTTGTCCTCCGGCAGACCAGATAGCACGAGACCAGTCTCCGTAATTGTACTGCACTCCATTATGGGTATAGGTATTGGTTGGACGCACTCCGGTGAGTCGAAGATTGCTGATTTTATAATGTTTTGCGTTTACTCCGTATGTTCCGGTGTCGTGGCTTCGATTGAGGAGGATGAGTGTTGAAGCGTATGCGTCGTGCCAATCTTGCGGGTTTACAGAGGTTGCGTTTTGTCCACTGATGGTTGGGCGAACTCCGCTAGAGTTCGTTACACCATTGATGACGATTGGATTTGACTGTGTTCCTTGCTCTGAAAGAAGGATTTTGTGACGATATGGTGTTGATCGGTAATAGATATTTACGACATCCCCAGGTTGAAGCGATTGCCATGGGATCTGATCAAGTTCGGTAGCATAATTGTTCCCTCCTCCTACATCATATCGGGTTCCTCCTCCTGTTGGATTTAGCGCTGTTGTTACGTTGGTGAATCCGTTAATTGCTTGTTGTTGCTGTTGTGGTGTTCCACCGCCACCTGTGTCTCCGCCTCCTCCTCCGCTTGTGTCTCCGCCGCCTCCACCTCCGCTTGTACCTCCACCTCCACCGCCGCTTGTGCCTCCACCTCCACCGCCGCTTGTACCTCCACCTCCACCGC